>NZ_JBIWKH010000006.1:0-346528 GCF_044765585.1 Streptomyces sp. NPDC102441 | reverse complement strand
CCTACTTGGTCCGGGGGGGGGGGGGCGGGGGGGGCGCTCTTTTAGTCGCTGTTTGGGTGGGGGCCCCCCCCCCCCCCCCGGGCCGCCCCGGGGGGGGGGGGGGGGGGGCCCCCCCCCCCGGGGGGGGGCCGCCCCTCTCGTGGGTGCGGGGGCCGGTCAGCCTGCCAGGCAGGACGGGCCGAGCAGCACCTTCAGGTCGCCGAAGAGCGCCGGGTCGGCCTTCACCCGGTGCCGGTCGAGCCGGAGCACCGTGGTCTTGCGGGGGCCCTGGAGCCTGATCCGCACCTCCGTGTCGCCACGGTGGCTGTTGAGCACCTCGCCGAGCCTGCTGACCATGGGCGGGGTGATCTTGACCGTGGGGATGGTCAGCACCACGGGGGCGTTGGTGCCCGCGTTCGAGATGTCGGGGACCTGCATCTCCATGGCGACCAGGCGCGGTACGTCCTCGCGCTTGTCGAGGCGTCCCTTGACGAAGACGACGGTGTCCTCGACGAGCTGGGTGGAGACCAGCTGATAGGTCGCCGGGAAGAACATGCACTCGATGGAGCCCGCGAGGTCCTCCACGGTCGCGATGGCCCAGGCGTTGCCCTGCTTGGTCATCTTGCGCTGGAGGCCGGAGATGATGCCGCCGATGGTGACGATCGCCCCGTCGCTGTGCTCACCGCCGGTGAGCTGGGAGATCGCGGCGTCGGACTTGTCGCTCAGCACGTGCTCGATGCCGAAGAGCGGGTGGTCGGATACGTACAAACCGAGCATCTCGCGCTCCTGCGCGAGCAGGTAGGACTTCTCCCACTCGATGTCGGAGAACTCCACGTCGAGCCCGAAGCCCGGCTCGTCGCTGTCCTCCTCGCCGCCGCCGAAGAGGTCGAACTGTCCCTCGGCCTCCTTGCGCTTGACCTGCACCACGTTGTCGATCATCGGTTCGTGGTGGGCGACGAGGCCCTTGCGGGTGTGGCCCATCTCGTCGAAGGCGCCGGCCTTGATGAGCGACTCCACGGTGCGCTTGTTGCAGACGACCGCTTCGACCTTGTCGAGGAAGTCGGGGAACGTGGAGTACTTCCCCTTCGCCTTACGGCTCCGGATGATCGAGTCGACGACGTTCTGGCCGACGTTGCGGATGGCGGTCAGGCCGAACAGGATCACGTCGTCGCCCTGGGCGGCGAAGTTCGACTCGGACTCGTTGACGTTGGGCGGGAGCACCTTGATGCCCATGCGCCGGCACTCGTTGAGGTAGACCGCCGACTTGTCCTTGTCGTCCTTGACGGAGGTCAGCAGGGCCGCCATGTACTCGGCCGGGTAGTTGGCCTTGAGGTAGGCGGTCCAGTAGGTGACCAGGCCGTACGCCGAGGAGTGCGCCTTGTTGAAGGCGTATCCGGCGAAGGGGACCAGGACGTCCCAGAGTGCCTTGATCGCCGCGTCGGAGAAGCCGTTCTTCTTGGCGCCGGCCTCGAAGAGGACGAAGTTCTTCGCCAGCTCGTCGGCCTTCTTCTTGCCCATCACGCGGCGCAGGATGTCGGCCTCGCCGAGCGAGTAGCCGGCGACGATCTGGGCGGCCTTCTGCACCTGCTCCTGATAGACGATCAGGCCGTAGGTGAGCCCGAGGACCTCCTTGAGGGGCTCCTCCAGCTCCGGGTGGATCGGGGTGATCTCCTGCCGGGCGTTCTTGCGCTCGGCGTAGTTCGTGTGGGAGTTCATTCCCATCGGACCGGGCCGGTACAGGGCCGAGACGGCGGAGATGTCCTCGAAGTTGTCGGGCTGCATCTGGCGCAGCAGCGAACGCATCGGCCCGCCGTCGAACTGGAACACCCCGAGCGTGTCACCGCGGCACAGCAGTTCGTACGTCTTGGGGTCGTCCAGCGGGAGCGCGAGCATCTCCAGGTCGATGCCCTTGTTGGCCTTCACCATCTTGATGGCGTCGTCCATGATCGTCAGGTTGCGCAGGCCCAGGAAGTCCATCTTGAGCAGGCCGAGCGACTCGCACTGGGGGTAGTCCCACTGTGTGATGGTCACACCGTCGGAGTGCCGCACCCAGATCGGCGCGTGGTCGACGATCGGCTCGCTGGACATGATCACGCCGGCGGCGTGCACGCCCATCTGCCGGACGAGGCCCTCGACGCCCTTCGCGGTGTCGATGACCTTCTGGACGTCTGGCTCGTTCTCGTACATCCCCCGGATCTCGCCCGCCTCGCTGTAGCGCGGGTGCTTGGGGTCGGTGATGCCGCTGAGGTCGATGCCCTTGCCGAGGACGTCGGCGGGCATGGCCTTGGTGAGGCGGTCACCCATCGCGTACGGGTAGCCGAGGACCCGCGCGGAGTCCTTGATGGCGTTCTTCGCCTTGATCTTGCCGTAGGTGCCGATCATGGCGACCTTGTCGGCGCCGTACTTCTCGGTGACGTACCGGATCACCTCGACGCGCCTGCGCTCGTCGAAGTCGATGTCGACATCGGGCATGGACACGCGCTCGGGGTTGAGGAAGCGCTCGAAGATCAGCCCGTGGGTGATCGGGTCGAGGTCGGTGATGCCCATGGCGTACGCGACGATCGAGCCGGCGGCGGAACCACGGCCGGGGCCGACGGCGATGCCGTTGTTCTTGGCCCACATGATGAAGTCGGCGACGACGAGGAAGTACCCCGGGAACCCCATCTGGATGATGATGTCCATCTCGTACTCGGCCTGCCGCTGCCGGTCGTCGGGGACACCGCCGGGGTAGCGGCGGTCCATGCCGACCCGGACCTCCTCCTGGAACCAGGTGATCTCGGTGAAGCCCTCCGGGATGTCGAACTTCGGCATCAGGTCGCGCTTCTCGAACATCCCCGTGGTGTCGATCTGCTCGGCGACCAGGAGCGTGTTGCGGCAGCCCTCCTGCCAGGCGTCCGAGGCGTCGACGGCGTACATCTCGTCGGTCGTCTTCAGGTAGTAGCCCGTGCCGTCGAACCGGAAGCGGTCCGGGTCGGAGAGGTTCTTGCCGGTCTGGATGCAGAGCAACGCGTCGTGGGCCGTCGCCTCGTTGGCGTAGGTGTAGTGCGAGTCGTTCGTCACGAGCGGCGGGATGCCGAGCTTCTTGCCGACCCGCAGCAGGTCGTCGCGGACCCGGCGCTCGATGTCGATGCCGTGGTCCATCAGCTCCAGGAAGTAGCGGTCCTTGCCGAAGATGTCCTGGTATTCCGCCGCCGCCTTGACCGCCTCGTCGAACTGGCCGAGGCGCAGGCGGGTCTGCAGCTCACCGGAGGGGCACCCGGTGGAGGCGATCAGGCCCTCGGACCACTTGGAGATGGTCTCCTTGTCCATGCGCGGCCACTTCTGCAGCCAGCCCTCGGCGTACGCGTCCGAGGAGAGCTTGAAGAGGTTGTGCAGCCCGGTGCTGTTCGCCGCCCAGATCGTCTTGTGGGTGTAACCACCGGAGCCGGAGACGTCGTCGCGCTTCTGGTGCGGCTGGCCCCACTGGATCTTGCGCTTGTGCTTGCGCGACTCGGGGGCGACGTAGGCCTCGATCCCGATGATCGGCGTCACCCCGGCCTTCTGGGCCGAGTGGAAGAAGTCGTAGGCGCCGTGGAGGTTGCCGTGGTCGGTCATCGCGATGTGCGACATGCCCATCGTGTTCGCCGCCTCGAACATGTCCTTGAGCCGCGCGGCACCGTCCAGCAGCGAGTACTGGGTGTGGACGTGCAGGTGCGTGAATGGCGGCTTGCTCACGGCGCTGTGCCTCCGGGGAAACTCGGGATGACGGCTGGGGTCGACAGCGTGGAAGTCTACGTCTCCGAGGTGACAAGCGACGGGCACTCCGGGGTACGGTCGCGCGTTGGAAGGGCGGGGACACCCGTCCCATTTGTCATGCACGCCATGCACCAGGAGGCACCCAGCGATGTCGGACACGCAGACCGGCGCAGAACAGCGCGGGGAGCAGATTCTCGCAGTTTTCGACACCGCGTTCGGGCAGCTCCTGGCCGCCGATCCCGCCGCTTTCCGGGTCAAGTTCCGCAAGATGGCGGGCTCGGCCTTCGCGTTCTACCGGGGCTCGGCCGGCCTGTTCTACGCCGATCTGGACCGTGAGCAGCACACCGGCGCCTATCTGGACGAGCGCACGAGCAGGGTGTGGATCCACGGCGATCTGCACGCCGAGAACTTCGGCACGTACATGGACGCCAACGGCCGGCTCGTGTTCAACGTCAACGACTTCGACGAGGCCTATGTGGGCCCCTTCACCTGGGACCTCAAGCGCTTCGCCGCCTCCGTCGCCCTGATCGGTTACGGCAAGGCGCTGGGCGACGACCAGATCACGGAGCTCGTCCAGGTCTACGCCGCCGCGTACCGCGAGCGGATCCACGCCCTGGCGACGGGCGCCAAGAACGACGAGGTGCCGCCCTTCACCCTGGACACCGCCGACGGCCCGCTGCTCGGCGCGCTGCGCGACGCCCGTGCGCTGACCCGGTTCGGCCTGCTGGACTCGATGACGGAGATCCGGGACTTCGAGCGCCGGTTCTCCGCCGACGGCGGCGCGATCGACCTGGACGCGGCGACGCGGTACAAGGTGCTCGCGGCGTTCGACGGTTATCTGGAGACGCTGCCGGAGTCGAGCCTCACCCGGCCCGACTCGTACCGGGTGAAGGACGTCGTCGGCCGCCGGGGCATCGGCATCGGGTCGGCCGGTCTGCCCTCGTACAACATCCTCCTGGAGGGCAACAGCGACGCCCTGGAGAACGATGTGGTGATCTACCTCAAGCAGGCGCAGACCCCTGCCGTGTCCCGGCACGTCACCGACGCGGCCGTGCGGGACTACTTCCAGCACGAGGGGCACCGCACGGTGATCTCGCAGCGTGCCCTCCAGGCGCACGCCGACCCGTGGCTGGGCTGGACCGAGCTGGACGGGTCCGGGCAGCTGGTCGCCGAGGTCTCTCCGTACGCCGTCGATCTGGACTGGTCCGACATCGACGAGCCGGAGGAGATCGCGGCGGTGGTCGCCGATCTCGGCCGGGCCACGGCGACGATGCACTCGGCGGCGGACGACGAGAGCGGGCACTCGCTGGTGCCGTTCTCCACGGAGCGCGCGATCGACGCGGCCATCGCGGCCGACGAGGAGGGCTTCGCCGGACTGCTGGTGGACTTCGCGCACAGCTACGGCGCGCGTGCCCGCGCCGACCACCAGATCTTCGTCGACCTCTTCCGCAACGGCCGCATCCCGGGCCTGTAGGGCTCCTCCGCGTGGGGCCCGGATCCGGACCCCACGCGGAATCCTTAGGGCTCGCTTACAGGAACGCATGACACACTCTCCGGCGATGGACGTATCAGGGACACAGTTCAGGGCGGTACGCGCGGCGCTGTTCACCGCGCTCGTCGTCACGCTCTCGTCCGCGTCCCATGTGCTGCTCTCCCGGGTTCCGCTGCCGATGGCCGCCGTCGCGCTGCTGGCCGGCGCCGTCTTCGCCGTGGCGTTCGCGCTGGCGGGCAGGGAGCGCGGCTTCGGAGCGATCGCCGGGCTGCTGGTTCCCCTGGAGCTGGCCGCCGACACGGTGTTCACCACCGGCCAGCACCTCTGTTACGGGGCGGCGGGCGGCCCGATCGCGGGACCGCTGCGCTCCGTGGGCGTCGATGTGCTCTGCGGCGGCGAGGCGGGGCCCGGCGCCGACGGGCTCTCCGGTGTGGCCTCGGTCGGCGCACCGCTGGCCGGGGTGACCGGCAAGGGCGACCACGCGGCCACCCTGCTGGCCTCGCCGGGACCCGCTGTCCCGTGGCTGCTGCTGGCCGCGCATGTGACGGTGGGCCTGCTGGCCGCCGCCTGGCTGCGGCGCGGCGAGTCCGCGCTCGCGGGACTGCTGCGCGCGGCGGCGGCCGTCGCCTTCCGGCCGCTGCTCACCGCGGCCTCCGTGGTGGGCACGGCGCGGCGCGCCGCGGAGCCCGGTGCCCGGTGCGCCGGGCGCCCGCACCCGCTCGCCCCGGCCCGTTTCCTGGTGCACTCCGTGGGGCGGAGAGGCCCGCCGCGTCCGGCTCTCACCCCTGCCTGAGTACGCGGTAACTCCCCTTGATCCATCCCCACCTCCACGGAGCACCCCCATGAGCAAGCGCAACAACCAGACCAACAAGAGCGCCGCCCGCGAGCGGCTGCGAGCGGAGCGCGAGCGCCAGGCCAAGAAGGACAAGACGCGCAAGCAGATCGTCGTCGGCGTCTCGGTCGTCGCGGTGCTCGCGATCGCCGGCGGTGTCAGCTACGGCGTGATGCAGCTGAACAAGCCCTCCGCCTGGGAGGCCGCCGCGGACGCGAAGAACGTCACCGCCCCCAAGAACACCTCGGGCGACGACGGCACGACGGTCGTGATCGGCGAGTCGAGCGCCAAGAAGACCCTGGAGCTGTACGAGGACTCGCGCTGCCCCATCTGCTCCACCTTCGAGCAGACGGTCGGCGGGACCGTGGCCAAGGACGTCGAGGACGGCAAGTACAAGATCAAGTACGTCGGCGCGACCTTCATCGACAACGCGGACAGCGGCGAGGGCTCGAAGAACGCCCTGAGCGCGCTGGGCGCGGCGCTGGACGTGAGCCCCGACGCGTTCCTGGAGTACAAGACCGCGCTGTACTCCGCGAAGTACCACCCCGAGGAGACGAACGACAAGTTCGCCAAGGACAGCTACCTCATCGAGGTGGCGGACACGGTGAAGGCTCTGAAGGGCAACAAGGCGTTCCAGAAGGCCGTCGAGGACGGCACGTACGACGCCTGGGCGGTCAAGATGTCCAAGGCGTTCGACAAGAGCGGGGTCGAGGGCACGCCGACCCTCAAGATGGACGGCAAGACGCTCACCGCCGAGGGCAGCAAGAACGCCCCCATGACGGTGGCCGACTTCAACAAGGCTGTCACCGCGGCGCTGAAGGGCTGATCCGCACCCGCGCCAGACCGGCCGGCAAGAGCTCGACGGCAGGGGCCGCGCACCCGGGTGCGCGGCCCCTGCGGCACGGCTACAGCGTGGCGAGGAAGCCGAGCGCGACCTTCCAGGTCAGGTCGGCGGCGGCCTGGTCGAAGTCGGGCAGGTCGGGGTCGGTGTACAGGTGCCCGGCCCCGGGATAGCGGTAGACCTCGACGTCGGCCCCGGTCCGCTGCATCTGGAGATACCAGCTGTTCAGCCAGTCCGGCGACTCGAACACGTCGGGGTCGGCGACGTGCAGCTGTACGGGCAGCTCGTCCACCGAGGCGTTCTCGGCGATGTCCGACGTGCCGTGGAGCAGCAGCAGCCCGCGTGCCTTCGCGTCGCCGAGCGCCAGGGTCTGCGCCACCGACGCACCGAACGAGAATCCGGCGTACACGAGACCCTGGTCGGAGTAGGGCGCGGCGGCCAGCACGGCGCGCTTGAGCAGCTCGTCCTTGCCCACCTGCTCCTTGAAGGCCATTCCGTCCTCGACCGTCTCGAAGGTGTGCCCCTCGAAGAGATCGGGCACGCGCACCTCGTGCCCGGCTGCGCGCAGCCGCTCGGCGGACGCGTGCACGGCCGGCCTCAGACCGTAGGTCGAGTGGAAAAGCATGATGTTCATGCGGTCCATGGTGCCATTGCCTGCCCCGACTCCTGGAGGAAGACGGAATGGAGAACGTACTGCGCCCACTGCTCGTGGTGGGCGGGTCGCTGCTGATCACCCTGCTGGTGGGCTGGCTGGTCGACCTGCTGCTGCGCCGCGCCGACAGCAGGCATCACGAGACACCCGTCTGGGGCCTGCTGCGGCTCTGCCGTCCGCCCCTGCAGGTGGTGCTCTGCACGGCGCTGCTGAGAGCCAGCTACGGCCAGCTCCGGCTCGACGTGGTGCGGGACCACCGGGGTGCGATCGGCCAGGTGCTGACCCTGGTGCTGATCGCGGCGTCCGCCTGGCTGGTGATCCGCGTCGCCGCCACGATCGTCCAGTCCTCGTACGCGCGCTACGCCACCTCCACCCGTGATCCCGCCCGTGTCCGGCGGGTCCGGACCCAGGTCACGCTGATCCAGCGAGTGGTCACCGCGGTGGTGGCGACGGTCGCGATCGCCGCGATGCTGCTCACCTTCCCCGCGATGCAGACCGTCGGCACCTCGATGCTGGCCTCGGCCGGTGTGCTCGGCATCGTCGCCGGTGTCGCGGCCCAGTCGACGCTCGGCAACCTCTTCGCCGGCTTCCAGATCGCCTTCGGCGACATGGTGCGGCTCGGAGACACCGTGGTGGTGGACGGGGAATGGGGCACGGTGGAGGAGATCACCCTGACCTTCCTCACCGTGCGGACCTGGGACGAGCGGCGGTTCACGATGCCGGTGTCCTACTTCACGAGCAATCCGTTCGAGAACTGGTCGCGCGGCGGTGTGCAGATGACCGGCACCGTCTTCTTCCAGCTCGACCACTCCGCCCCGGTCACGGCGATGCGGGACAGGCTGCGCGACATCCTCGGCGAGTGCGCCGCCTGGGACGGCCGCGACTGGTCCCTGGCCGTCACGGACACCACCCCCACGACGATCGAGGTGCGGGCGGTGGTCACCGCGAAGGACGCGGACGACATCTGGACGGTGCGCTGTGCGGTGCGGGAGCAGATGATCGGCTGGCTCCGGGACCACCACCCTTACGCGCTGCCCCGGGTCGTGACGTCCCCGGCCGCGCTGCCGCCGGGCGACCACTGGCGGGAGCTGACGGGCGCGGATACCGACCGGACGCCGTCCAACGGCCGGGTGCCGACCCCGGACAAGGCCCCCCGCACCGGACGCGGCTGAACCGCCGCGGGCGGGCCGGCTCGTCAGCGCAGGCTGTGTACGTCCAGGTAGCGCAGCACCCGGTCCACCACCTCGGGGTCCGAGCCCGGCTCGCTGCGGGCGTCGAGCACCGCGTGGCGGGCGGCGGACATCATCTCGCGCTGGATCCTGCCCACCTCCTTGAACCGCTTGGCGCGCTGCGCGTACGCCTCGCGCCGCTCCTCGTCGACCATGTCGGGACTGATCCGCGCCCCGATGTCGTACGCCGCGCGCTGGAGCCGCTCCAGCACCTCCTCCGGGAGTTGCTGGGTGTCCTGGACCTCCTTGAGGCGGATCCTGGCCGCCTTGGCCGCACGGATCGCGAGATCACGCTCCAGTGCCTGCTCGGCTTCGGTGTCCGCCCGGACGTCCAGCTTGCGCACGAGCCAGGGCAGGGTCAGGCCCTGGAGGACGAGGGTCACCATGATGACGACGAAGGCGATGAAGACGATCTCGTCCCGGCCGGGGAACGGCTTGCCGTCGTCCGTCTCCAGCGGGATCGCCAACGCCAGCGCGACGGAGGCCACTCCGCGCATCCCGGCCCACCACATGATGACGGTCTCGCGCACGCTGGTGGGGATCTCCTCGCTGACGTCACGCCGGGTGTGCAGCCGCTGGGCGAGCCAGCTGGCGGGCAGCAGCCACAGGAGCCGGACGCCGACGACGACCGCCGCCACGCCGAGCCCCCAGCCCAGCAGGCGCCCTTCGCGTCCGTCGGCGGTGCCGAAGACGTTGTGGAGTTCGAGTCCGATCAGGCCGAAGGCGACGCCGGTGACGAGTGTGTCGACGATCTCCCAGAAGGACCGGCCGGTGAGCCGCCCCAGGACGTCGTCGGCGTCCGCGGTGTGCTCCGCGAGGAAGAGCGCCGTGGTGAGGACGGCGAGCACGCCGGAGCCCATGAGCTCCTCGGCGAGTACGTAACTGACGAACGGCACGAGCAGGGTCAGGCCGACCTGGAGGGTCGCGTCGCCCAGGAACCCCATCAGCTTGATGGTGAGCCAGCCCAGCACCAGGCCGACCACCACGGCGACCACGGCGGAGAGGACCAGCAGGCCGAAGGCGGCGGGCAGGGAGAAGGTGCCGCTGACGGCGGCGGCGATCGCCACGTGGTACAGGACGATCGCCGTGACGTCGTTGAACAGCCCCTCGCCCTCCAGGATCGACACGAGCCTGCGCGGCAGCCCGACCGATCCGGCCACGGCCGTCGCCGCGACCGGATCGGGCGGGGCCACGAGCGCGCCCAGGGCCACGGCCGCGGCGATGGGCAGGCCGGGCACCAGCGCGTTGGCGATCGTGGCCACGGCCGCCGTCGTGACGAAGACGAGGGCGACGGCCAGCAGGAAGATCGGCCGCTTGTTGGCCGCGAACTGCCGCCAGGAGGTGCGCTGCACGGAGGCGTAGAGCAACGGCGGCAGGACGGCGGGGAGGATGAACTCCGGCGGGATGTCCACGTCGGGGACGAAGCTGGCGAAGGCCATGACGATCCCGGCGAGGGTCATCAGAATCGGTGCGGGAAGACGCAGACGCTCCCCGAGCGGCACCGTGACCACCGCTCCGAGCAGGAGCAGGAGCAGGAGTGCCATCTGGTCCACGTTGTGCCTTCCGCAGCGCGCCGGGCCCCGGGGCCCGTTGATCAGCCGGTCAGAGCCCCCAGCCTGCCACGGGCGACCGGCGGGCCTGCGGCAACCCCCCTGCGGGACGCGCGGTCAGAGCGCCCGGCGCATGGCCCGGTGCGGAATTCCGGCGTCCGGGAACTCGGGTCCGTACGCCGTGTAGCCGAGCCGCTCGTAGAAGCCGAGGGCGTGCGTCTGGGCGTGCAGGTCCACAGCGGCCAGGCCCAGCGTGCGGGCCTCCTCCTCTATGGTCCGCACCAGTGCGGCCCCGACGCCCAGGCCACGGGCCGCGCGGGTCACGGCGAGCCGGCCGAGCGACCCGACGGCCCGGTCGCCGCCGTTCCTGTCCACCGCGGCCTCGCCGTGCAGCAGCCGCCCCGTGCCGAGCGCGGAACCGTCCGAGGCCACGGCGATGACATGCACCGCCGAGGCGTCATGGGCGTCGTACTCGATCTCCTCGGGCACCTGCTGCTCACCGACGAAGACGTCCTTGCGGACCTGGAAACATGCCGCGAGGTCGCTCTCGCCGAGGGCCCTGCGGGTGCTGTACGGGGCGGGCCCGGGGTTCACTCGCTCTCCGCCACGATCGTGTCGAGCGCGTGGCGCAGGTCGTCCGGGTAGCCGCTCTCGAATTCGACCCAGCTGCCGTCGGAAGGGTGCTCGAAGCCGAGGCGGACCGCGTGGAGCCACTGCCGGGTCAGGCCGAGGCGCTTGGCCAGGGTGGGGTCGGCGCCGTAGGTCAGGTCGCCGACGCAGGGGTGACGGTGCGCGGACATGTGCACGCGGATCTGGTGCGTGCGCCCGGTCTCCAGCTTGATGTCGAGCAGGCTGGCCGCGCGGTAGGCCTCGATGAGGTCGTAGTGCGTCACGGAGGGCTTGCCCTCGGCGGTGACGGCCCACTTGTAGTCGTGCTGCGGGTGGCGGCCGATGGGGGCGTCGATGGTGCCGCTCATCGGGTCGGGGTGGCCCTGCACCAGTGCGTGGTACTTCTTCTCGACGACCCGGTCGCGGAACTGTGCCTTGAGCAGGGTGTAGGCCCGCTCGGACTTGGCGACGACCATCAGGCCCGAGGTGCCGACGTCCAGCCGGTGCACGACGCCCTGACGCTCGGCGGCGCCCGACGTCGAGATGCGGTAGCCGGACGCGGCGAGGCCGCCGATGACGGTGGTGCCGGTCCAGCCGGGGCTGGGGTGGGCGGCGACGCCGACGGGCTTCATGATGACGACGATGTCGTCGTCGTCATGGACGATCTCCATGCCCTCGACGGGCTCGGCGACGACCTGGACCGGAGCGGGTGCCTGCGGCATCTCCACTTCCAGCCAGGCACCGCCGTGGACCCGCTCGGACTTCCCGGCCACCGCGCCGTCCACCTGGACCTTCCCGGCAGCGGCCAGCTCGGCGGCCTTGGTGCGGGAGAAACCGAACATCCGGGAGATGGCGGCGTCGACACGCTCGCCTTCCAGGCCGTCGGGTACGGGCAGGGTGCGGACCTCGGGATACGTACTCACCAGTCGAGTATGCCTTGCGCCCACTAGTCCTTGTGCACGGTGCCGTCGGGGTCCAGGCCCTTGAAGGAAAGGATCACGATGAGGATTCCGCCGCAGACGATCGCGGAGTCGGCCAGGTTGAAGACGGCGAAGTGCGCCGGAGCGATGAAGTCGACCACCGCGCCCTCGAAGACTCCGGGCGCGCGGAAGACGCGGTCGGTGAGGTTGCCGAGCGCCCCGCCGAGCAGCAGTCCCAGGGCGATGGCCCAGGGCAGGCTGTAGAGCTTGCGGGCGAGCCGGACGATCACGACGATCACGACGGCCGCGATGGCCGTGAAGATGACGGTGAAAGCCTCACCGATCCCGAAGGCGGCGCCCGCGTTCCGGATCGCGTCGAGCTTCAGCCAGTCGCCGAAGATCTCGATCGGCTCCTCGTGCTCCAGCTTCGCGACCACGATCATCTTGCTGATCAGGTCCAGGAGATAGGCCAGGACGGTCACACCGAGGAGGACGAGGATCTTCTTCCTGCCCCGGCCGCTTCCTGCCTCGTCACTCCCCGCCGGGGTCGAGCCCTCGGAGGGCTCCTGGGGCTCAGCCCCCTCGGCCCCCTCGGCATCAGGGATATCCGGCGTACCGATGATGCGCTCCGCCTCTGCCACGTGAGTCCCTCAACCTAGGTGCCTGACTGAGGACGAGGGTACGACACCCCCGGGGGATCAGGGGCTTCAGGACCCGGGCCTCCCCGGCTTCCGGGGGCCACCGGGGCCTTCCGTCCGGATCGGCCCCGATCCGGACGGAAGAGAGGCCCTAGCCGCGCCGCTCCTGCTTCTGCTTGTCCTCCACGCAGAGCGTGGCCCGGGGGAAGGCCTGCATCCGGGCCTTGCCGATCGGCTTGCCGCAGACCTCGCAGAGCCCGTAGGTCCCCGCGTCGAGCCTGGCGAGGGCCCGCTCGGTCTGGTCCAGGGTCTCCTGGGCGTGGGCCGCCAGGGACAGCTCGTGCTCCCTGGTGATGTTCTTCGTACCGGTGTCAGCGTCGTCGTCGCCGGCTCCGTCCCCGGAGTCCCGCATCAGACCGGCCAGCGCCGCGCCCGACGCCTCCAGCTCGGTGCGCAGCCGCAGGACCTCGCCGGTCAGCTCGGTCCGTGCCTCTTCGACCTCCTCCGGGGTCCAGGGGTCCTCCCCCGGCCTGACCGCCAGGTCTCCGGGTGCCGTCGCGGCGCCGGCCCTGGCCGGGGGGACAGCGGTCGCGGTGCCCTCTCCTGCAGCCGTGGTCCGGGCCGCGCTCTTCTTGGCTACCACCGTGTGGGCTCCTGTCTGCTCGGCGGCCTGGGCCGCCCCCGTGGCCTTCTTCGACGCCTTCTTCGACGCCTTCTTGGCTGCGCTCTTCTTCGCCGTGCTCTTCTTCGCCGTGCTCTTCGTCGCCGGCCCGTGGGGCGCCGGGTCCTGACCGGCCTGTCCCGGTTCCGGCGGCTGGGACGCCGCCTTCTTCCCGGCTGCCTTCCTCACCGCCGTCTCCCCGGCCGGCTCCTCCTGGTCCGCGCTCCCGGTCTTCTCCTCGGCAGCCGCAGCCGTGGATCTCTCGGACGCCGTTCTCGATACGGCGGTCTTCTTCGCCACCATGGCCGCGGCCCCTTCACATATTGTGATCTTGCACGCGAATCGTGCTGGGACGATAAGTCGACCCCAGCGCCGCGGCAACGGGGCACGCCGCCGGTTCGCCCCTCCTCACCGCCCGGCAGAGGCGCGCCTGCAACCGTTGTGCCCAGCTCCCCGCGCGGTAATCCGTCCCCGCGCGCTCTCCGGAGACTCCGTCCGTCCCGACTGGCCATTCGGGTCAAGGCCCGCCCCGCGCGTAAACCGGTCGGCCGCCGTCCATGCGGGCCCGTACACTGGCCGCAGCGAGAGGCATGGATGGGACGAGTAGCGTCGTACGCAGCCAGGAGCGACCCGGGGACGGTGGGAGCCCGGGGGCGAGCGCGCCGTGAAGATCAGCCCGGAGCCGCCGGAAGAAAGCTTTGGACCATGGGTTCCACCCACGGGCACAAGGCCACTAGACCCGGCATCGCGACCCCAATGAGGGGGCCACGGGCGCGTGCCCGGGGCCAAGGAGGGTGGTACCGCGGGAGCTGATCCGGCTCTCGTCCCTCCGACGGAAGTGGAAGACGTCCGCCGGAGGAAGCCCGCACATGACATCGCCGCAGTACCGCCAGGTACCCGCCCAGGTCGACCTGCCCGCCCTCGAGCACGCCGTGCTCGACTTCTGGCGCGACAGCAAGGTCTTCGCCAAGAGCCTCGAACAGTCCGAGGGCCGCCCCGAGTGGGTCTTCTACGAGGGTCCGCCGACCGCCAACGGCATGCCCGGGGCCCATCACATCGAGGCCCGCGTCTTCAAGGACGTCTTCCCGCGCTTCCGCACCATGCAGGGCTACCACGTCGGCCGCAAGGCCGGCTGGGACTGTCACGGCCTGCCGGTCGAGCTCGCGGTGGAGAAGGAGCTGGGCTTCAACGGCAAGAAGGACATCGAGGCCTACGGCATCGCCGAGTTCAACGCCAAGTGCCGTGAGTCCGTCACCCGCCACACCGACGCGTTCACCGAGCTCACGACCCGCATGGGCTACTGGGTCGACCTGGACGACGCCTACCGCACGATGGACCCGGAGTACGTCGACTCCGTGTGGTGGTCGCTGAAGGAGATCTTCAACAAGGACCTGCTGGTCCAGGACCACCGCGTCGCCCCCTGGTGCCCGCGCTGCGGCACCGGCCTCTCGGACCACGAGCTCGCCCAGGGTTACGAGACGGTCGTCGACCCCTCGGTCTTCGTGCGCTTCCCGCTGACGAGCGGACCGCTGGCCGGCGAGGCCGCGCTGCTCGTCTGGACGACGACTCCCTGGACCCTCGTCTCCAACACCGCCGTCGCCGCACACCCCGACGTCACCTACGTCGTCGCGACGGACGGCGAGGAGAAGCTGGTCGTCGCCCGGCCGCTTCTGGAGAAGTCCCTCGGCGAGGGCTGGGAACTCACCGGCGAGACCTTCACCGGCCGCGAGATGGAGCGGTGGACGTACGAACGCCCGTTCCAATTCGTAGAGTTCCCGAGCGAGGCGCACTACGTCGTCAACGCCGAGTACGTCACCACCGAGGACGGCACGGGTCTGGTCCACCAGTCCCCCGCCTTCGGCGCCGACGACCTCCTCGTCTGCCGCTCGTACGGCCTGCCGGTCGTCAACCCCGTCCGCCCCGACGGCACCTTCGAGGAGGACCTCCCGCTGGTCGGCGGCGTCTTCTTCAAGAAGGCCGACGAGGCCCTGACCGAGGACTTGGCCGCGAGCGGCAAGCTCTTCCGCCACGTCCCGTACGAGCACAGCTACCCGCACTGCTGGCGCTGCCACACGGCCCTGCTGTACTACGCGCAGCCGTCCTGGTACATCCGCACGACGGCGGTCAAGGACCGGCTGCTCGAGGAGAACGAGAAGACCAACTGGTTCCCCGACTCGGTCAAGAACGGCCGCTTCGGTGACTGGCTGAACAACAACGTCGACTGGGCGCTGTCCCGCAACCGCTACTGGGGCACCCCGCTGCCCATCTGGCGCTGCGAGGACAACCACCTGACGTGCGTGGGCTCCCGCGCCGAGCTGTCGGAGCTGACGGGCACCGACCAGTCGTCGCTCGACCCGCACCGCCCGTTCATCGACGAGATCACGTTCACCTGCTCGCACGAGAACTGCCAGCTGGAGGCGTACCGCGTCCCCGAGGTCATCGACGCCTGGTACGACTCGGGTTCCATGCCGTTCGCGCAGTGGGGCTACCCGTACAAGAACAAGGAGATCTTCGAGAACCGCTACCCGGCCCAGTTCATCTCGGAGGCCATCGACCAGACCCGCGGCTGGTTCTACACGCTGATGGCGATCGGCACGCTCGTCTTCGACAAGTCCAGTTACGAGAACGTGGTCTGCCTCGGCCACATCCTCGCCGAGGACGGCCGCAAGATGTCCAAGCACCTGGGGAACATCCTCCAGCCCATCCCCCTCATGGACCAGCACGGCGCCGACGCGGTCCGCTGGTTCATGGCGGCGGGTGGCTCACCGTGGGCGGCACGCCGCGTGGGCCACGGCACCATCCAGGAGGTCGTCCGCAAGACGCTCCTCACGTACTGGAACACGGTGGCCTTCCAGGCCCTGTACGCCCGTACGTCGAAGTGGGCGCCGTCGGCGGCCGATCCGGCCCCCGCCGACCGCACGGTCCTGGACCGCTGGCTGCTGAGCGAGCTCGGCACCCTGGTCGACGAGGTCACCAAGGCTCTGGAGGGATACGACACCCAGCGCGCCGGCAAGCTGCTCTCGGCCTTCGTGGACGACCTGTCCAACTGGTACGTCCGCCGCTCGCGCCGCCGCTTCTGGCAGGGCGACAAGGCGGCGCTGCGCACGCTGCACGAGGTCGTGGAGACGGTCACCCGGCTGATGGCCCCGCTGACGCCGTTCATCACGGAGCGGGTCTGGCAGGACCTGATCGTCCCCGTCTCCCCGGACGCCCCGGAGTCGGTGCACCTGTCCGACTGGCCGAAGGCGGACCCGGCGTCGATCGACCCGGCGCTCTCCTCACAGATGGCGCTGGTGCGCCGCCTGGTGGAGCTCGGCCGTGCCACACGTGCCGAGTCGGGGGTCAAGACCCGCCAGCCGCTGTCGCGGGCCCTGGTCGCGGCCTCGGGCTTCGAGTCGCTCACGCCGGAGCTGCGCGCCCAGATCACGGAGGAGCTGAACGTCTCGTCCCTGGCCTCGCTCTCGGAGGTCGGGGGCTCCCTGGTCGACACCACGGCGAAGGCGAACTTCCGCGCGCTGGGCAAGCGGTTCGGCAAGGGCGTCCAGGCGGTGGCCAAGGCCGTCGCGGACACCGACGCCGCCGCGCTCAGCCTGGCGCTGCGCGAGGGCACGGCCTCGGTGGAGGTCGACGGCGAGCGGATCGCCCTCGCCCCCGACGAGGTCATCATCACGGAGACCCCCCGGGAGGGCTGGTCGGTGGCGTCCGATTCGGGCGCGACGGTCGCCCTGGACCTGGAGATCACCCCGGAGCTGCGGGCCGCCGGGCTGGCCCGGGACGCGATCCGGCTGATCCAGGAGGCACGCAAGAACAGCGGCCTGGACGTGGCGGACCGGATCGCGGTGCGCTGGACGTCCGCGTCCCCCGCGACAGCCGAGGCCCTGACCGCGCACGCGAGCCTGATC
This sequence comes from Streptomyces sp. NPDC102441, assembly GCF_044765585.1. NCBI lineage: Bacteria > Bacillati > Actinomycetota > Actinomycetes > Kitasatosporales > Streptomycetaceae > Streptomyces > Streptomyces sp. NPDC102441. The sequence goes on along the minus strand of NZ_JBIWKH010000006.1, from coordinate 329,488 downwards.
GCGGACGAGGTCCTGGCCCTGGACTACGCGCGGGGTGAGGCGGACGACACGTACGGCACGCCGTTCGAGGACGAGGGCCTGGCCCTCACGTTCCGCCTCCGCAAGACGGAGCGGTAACCGGCAGCACGGAGAGGGCCCGGCCGGACACGTTCCGGCCGGGCCCTCTGCTGTTCCCTACCCGAACCCGGGGGCAGAGCCGGCCAGAACAAGCCCCTCCGGCGATTGAGGAGCGTGGGTCCGGGGGCGGAGCCCCCGGGAACAGGGCACGCAAAAGGGCCGGGCCCCGGGAAATCCCGGGGCCCGGCCCTCAGCCTGCCGACGGCTACGCGCTCAGCGAGCGCGACCCGCTCAGTTGTCGTCCTCGTCGATCAGGAACCCACGCATCGGCGACGGCGCCTGCTGCATCGGCTGCGGCGCCTGCGGCCGCACCGGCGCCATCGGCTGCGTCATCGCGGGCGACATCTGCTGCTGGCCGCCGTACGACGGGCCACCGCCCATCGACTGGTTGCCGCCACCCATCTGCTGGTTGCCGTGACCGCCGTGGTTGCCGCCCATGGTGTGTCCCATCGCACCCGCACCGGCCGGAGCCAGCGAGGGCGACGGCGGCAGCGAGGCAGCGGAGGGGGTCCGCGGCGGAGCCAGCGAGTCGTCGGCCTGGGTCTCCAGCTGACGCAGCTGGCTCTCCAGGTAGGACTTCAGACGGGTCCGGTACTCGCGCTCGAAACCACGCAGGTCCTCGACCTTGCGCTCAAGCGTCGCGCGGGCCGACTCCAGCGAGCCCATCGCCACACGGTGCTTCTCCTGCGCGTCCCGCTCCAGGGCGTCGGCCTTGGCACGGGCGTCACGCTCGAGACCCTCGGCGCGGCTGCGTGCCTCACCGACGATCTTGTTGGCCTCGGAACGGGCCTCCGCGATCGCCTGGTCCGCGGTCTGCTGTGCGAGGGAGAGGACACGGGCGGCGCTGTCGCCACCGGGGCCGCCCTGACCGGGCTGCTGCATCTGCTGCTGCTGCTGCATCTGCTGCATCTGCTGCTGCGGCGCGTGACCGCCCATGGGGCCGCCCTGCATCGGGCCACCCATGGGACCGCCCTGCATCGGGCCGGGGCCGTGCGGGCCCTGCGGACCGGGGCCGTGGCCACCCTGGGGGCCGTGGCCGCTGGGACCGGCAGGCAGCTGCGGTGCGCCACCGGGCAGCTGGGGGGGACCCATCTGCGGGGGCTGCTGCTGCTGCACCGGCGGACCAGATATGGCAGCGGGCACCGGGGCCCCCTGCCGGTCCTGCGGCTCCGGCGGTTTACGCATTCCCTGCTGCTGCTGGTTCTGCGCGGCGGCACGTGTGGCCGCGGCCAGCTTGGCGCGCAGGTCCTCGTTCTCACGGAGCAGACGCGTCAGTTCCGACTCGACCTCGTCGAGGAAGGCATCGACCTCGTCCTCGTCATAGCCTTCTCGGAGCCGGACGGTCGTGAACTGCTTGTTCCGCACGTCCTCGGGGGTCAGCGGCATCTCTTCTTCACCTCTACGTAGTCGTCGGCAGTCGGCAAGACCGTATCGTTCACACGCTGCTCGCAAGCTTGCCCAAGAGGTTGAGCAGAATGTAGACGATGATCATCAGAACGAAGAAGGACAGGTCAAGTGCCACGCCCCCGAGACGCAACGGCGGTATGAACCGCCGCAGAAGCTTCAACGGTGGATCCGTGACAGTGTAAGTGCCCTCGAGAACGACCACCATCGCCTTGCCTGGCTGCCATGAACGTGCGAACTGGAAGACATAGTCCATGACCAGCCGGAAGATCAGCACGATGAGGAAACACATCAGCGCGATATAGACCACATCCAGTGCGACGCCCATGTCTCGCGCTTCCCTCTCCCCTGGCTCTCGTAGCCCCGGCCTCCCGGCCGGGTTGTTCCCGGTGTTCTCAGCTCTGGTTGAAGAACCCGCCCTCTGCGATGCGAGCCTTGTCCTCCGCCGTGACATCGACGTTAGCAGGCGACAACAGGAACACCTTCTGCGTCACACGCTCAATGCTGCCATGGAGACCGAAGACAAGTCCCGCGGCAAAGTCGACAAGTCGCTTCGCATCCGTGTCGTCCATCTCCGTGAGATTCATGATCACCGGAGTGCCCTCGCGGAAGTGTTCCCCGATGGTACGGGCCTCGTTATAGGTCCTGGGGTGCAGCGTGGTGATCCTGTAGGGCTCACGCTCGGACACGACCTTGGGCATGATCACCGGTGCGTTCTTCTCCATGTTCGGGCGGTCAGGTGTGATGGATGCCACGGGGGCGATTCGGGCGGGTCGCCCGCTTTCCGCCGGGAGCTGAACCGGTTCCCGCGGTGCGGGCGGCTGTACCGATCGCACCGGTTCGTCCCGTTCCCGCTCCACAGGATGCGCGGGCTGGTGCCGCCGCCGGTCCCGCTCGGGCTCCGGCTCGGGTTCGAATTCGTCGTCGGGGTCGAACCCCGGACCGTCGTACCCATCGTCCTCCACGAGGCCGAGGTAGACCGCCATCTTGCGCATCGCGCCGGCCATGCTCCGAGTCCTCCGCTCTGTGGTGGATCGGCATTCGTGTCACCAAGTGCCCGAGATCCACTCCGGTCTGCCCACATAAAGCGGGAATGACCATATTTTCTGCTGTGGTCCGACTTGCTTCGCGACGTTACCCGAGCCGGGGTCGGACTCCGAGTACCGCCGTACCGACGCGTACATGTGTCGCCCCGGCCGCGACCGCGTCCTCGAGATCCGCGCTCATCCCAGCAGAGACCATGTTCGCAGCCGGATGGTTCCCGCGCAGGCGGGATGAGATTTCCATCAGCCGGTCGAACGCGGCCCTTTGCCGGCCGGCAAAGGCACCGGCGAGCGGGGCGACGGTCATCAGACCGTCGAGCCTGAGCCCTTCCGCCGCTTCCACCGCGGCAGCCAACTCCTCGATCGCGTCCGGCGCGACTCCGCCCCGGTCCCCGCGCTCGCCGCTCTCCGCGTCGAGGGCGACCTGGATGAGGCAGCCGAGCTCACGCTCACCCCGGACCGCCGCCGCCGAGAGCGCGGTGACCAGCTTCACCCGGTCCACGGACTGCACCACATCGGCATAACCGGCCACGGACCGGACCTTGTTCGTCTGCAACTGTCCGACAAAGTGCCATGTGAGCGACAGATCCGCACAAGCCGCGGTTTTTGGCGCCGCATCCTGATCACGGTTCTCCGCGACCTGCCGCACACCGAGTTCGTGCAGAATGCGCACATCGCTCGCGGGGTAGGTCTTGGTGACCACGATGAGGGTCACTTCTTCCCGTTTGCGGCCGGCCGAGACGCAGGCGGAAGCAATGCGTTCCTCCACCTGTGCCAGGTTTGCCGCGAGTTGAGCCCTGCGATCCGTCATGCCCTATCAGTCCAACCAGACATATCCGGCGAGCCGTCCCGTGGTGCGGTCGCGGCGGTACGAGAAGTGGTCGCCGGATTCCAGGGTGCAGAACGGCGAGCTGTGCCGGTCCCCGACGCCGAGCTCGGCGAGCTGGGCGTGGACCCCGGCCGTGACGTCCACCGCGGGTGTCCCCCAGGCGGTCTCCGACCATGATGCCGGGACGGCCCCCGCGACCTCCGCGCGCATCCGGTCCGGAACCTCGTAACACCGTCCACAGACGGCCGGTCCGGTGCGCGCGGTGATCCGGGACGCTTCCGCCCCGAGTGCGATCATGGCCTCGACCGTGGCCGGGACGACTCCCGCGACCAGACCGGGCCGTCCGGCGTGGGCGGCCGCGACGACACCGGCCGCCGGGTCGGCGAGCAGCACGGGCGTGCAGTCGGCGGTGAGCACCGCGAGCGGGAGTCCGCGCCGCGCCGTCACCACCGCGTCCACGGCGGGGATGTCCGACGTGTCGCCCCAGGGACCGTCGACCACGGCCACGTCACGCCCGTGCACCTGGTTCATCCAGACCACCCGGGCCGGGTCGAGACCGAGGGAACGGGCGGCGCGTGCACGGTTCGCGCGGACGGCGGCGGGGTCGTCACCGACCGCACCGCCGAGGTTGAGCTCCTCGTACGGAACGGCGCTCACTCCGCCCCACCTGTCGGTGAAGGCGAAATGGGCGCCGCCCGCCGAAGACTCCGCGGCTTTCACCGCGTGCTGCGGACCTATCACTTCAAGAAGTCCGGTACGTCCAGCTCTTCGGCCTGGTTGTCCTGGTAGGGACGGGCCGTCGGGACGTGCGGCGGGGTGACCGGCGGCAGCGAGGTCTCGTTCGCCACCGGCGCCGGCTCGGCCGGCGTCTGGGGCTCCTCACGCGGGGGCACGGAGCCCAGTCCGCCGGTCTGGCGGGCCGGCTCGGCGGTCCGGGCCGACGAAGCCGGCTCCTCGCGCTTGCCGGCACCGGCTCCGAGGACGTTCTCCCGGCGGGTCGGCGGCTGTCCGCCGTCGAAGCCGGCGGCGATGACGGTGACCCGCACCTCGTCGCCCAGCGCGTCGTCGATGACCGCGCCGAAGATGATGTTCGCCTCGGGGTGGGCCGCCTCGCTCACCAGCTGGGCGGCCTCGTTGATCTCGAAGAGACCGAGGTCGCTGCCGCCGGAGATCGAGAGCAGGACACCGCGGGCGCCGTCGATGGACGCCTCCAGGAGCGGCGAGGAGATCGCCATCTCCGCGGCGGCCACCGCGCGGTCGTCGCCGCGCGCGGACCCGATGCCCATGAGCGCCGATCCCGCCTCGGACATGACCGACTTGACGTCGGCGAAGTCGAGGTTGATCAGACCCGGGGTCGTGATGAGGTCGGTGATGCCCTGGACACCCGAGAGCAGCACCTGGTCGGCCGACTTGAACGCGTCGAGCACGCTGACCTGGCGGTCCGAGATGGACAGCAGCCGGTCGTTGGGAATGACGATGAGGGTGTCGACCTCTTCGCGGAGCTCGGCGATGCCGTCCTCCGCCTGGTTCGCGCGTCGCCGGCCCTCGAATGTGAACGGGCGGGTGACCACGCCGATCGTCAGGGCGCCCAGCGAGCGAGCGATGTTGGCGACGACGGGTGCGCCGCCGGTGCCGGTGCCGCCGCCCTCTCCGGCGGTGACGAAGACCATGTCGGCCCCCTTGAGGACCTCCTCGATCTCCTCACGGTGGTCCTCTGCCGCCTTACGACCGACGGCCGGGTTCGCCCCGGCGCCGAGGCCACGGGTGAGTTCACGGCCGACGTCGAGCTTGACGTCGGCGTCGCTCATCAACAGTGCTTGCGCATCGGTGTTGATCGCGATGAACTCGACGCCCTTGAGACCGACCTCGATCATTCGGTTGATGGCATTGACACCACCGCCGCCGACACCGATGACCTTGATGACTGCGAGGTAGTTCTGCGGTGCTGCCACGTCGAAGGCCTCTCGCCTCGAGTTACGTGTCGTCGCTTCGCGGTAGTCCCGCCGCGACGACGGATGCCGATTGGGTCGGTCCGAACGCCGACCCAAACCCTAACGTTGAAGTTCAGGGTTACCAGTGTGTCTGCTTCTTGGACTCTTCCGAACAGGACACTAAGTCGACAAGTGGCGCACGTTCAACGAACACGCCGAACCTCCCGTTTTTCTTTTCACCCTATGTGATCACCCGTAGCGCTGACCAACCAGGGGGCTGGCCAGGCCAAACGTGCGTCAACTCTTCGATACCGCAGGGGCGGTGGGGGCACTCACGTCGAAGTGTCCCGCTTTGGGAGAGGCTTTCATGAGAGCGGTGAGCACCCGCGCCTTCACGGGCCCCTCCTCACTGCTTCCCCACATCACCGTGCGCTCCCGGGTCAGTTCCAGAACGACGGAGTCGTACGAGGTGACCCGCACGGTCCTGGTCTCCCCGGCCACCTTCCCCGGAAGGTCTCCCGCTACGCGAACCGCTTCCCGCAGCAGACGGTCACCGCCGAAGCGACGGAGACTCGCTGACTGATCGGGCGTCAGTTCCAGCAGTGGAACATGCGACGGTGCTTTGTCCACGGTTGCGAAGCGCACGCCTTTTGCGTCCACTTCGATGAACTTTTTGCCCTTTTCGACCAACAGAACCGGTTCCCGTTCGGTCACTTTAAGGCTGACACCGTGTGGCCATGACCGTACGACATCCACGGAGTCGATACGAGGCAACTTCTGGCGCAACCGGTCCGCGATCGCGCCGGTGTCCACGGAAATCAGCGGGGAACCGACCGGGGCCGCCGCGGCGGCCTCCACCTCGCTCCGCGTCAGGACGTCGGTGCCCGTGGTCGCCACCCGTTCCAGCCGCAGCCAGGACGAGCCGTAGAGCACCCAGACCGTGGCCGCGGAGATCAGCACGACGCCGACAGCGGCCAGGATCAGCCGCGTACGGCCGGTCGGTCCTCGCCCCTGGGGGCCGATGTGCGGCGGGCGGGCCGGGGTGTCGGCCCGCCCGGCCTCGCCGCGCTGGGCGGTCGTCGGTCCGGCCACGCTCGCTCCTTCGCCGGACCCGGGGCGCGCGCCCCGGGTCCGCACCGCCTCACGCCTTGCGGCGTGCGGCAATCGCTTCGTACACCATGCCGACGAGCAGGTCGTCGGCGTCCCGTCGCCCGAACTCCGCGGCGGCACGGGACATCTCGTACAGCCGGTGCGGGTCCGAGAGCACCGGAAGGACGTTGCCCTGCACCCATTCCGGGGTGAGCGCCGCGTCGTCGACCAGGAGACCACCGCCGGAGTTGACCACCGGCTGGGCGTTGAGCCGCTGTTCGCCGTTGCCGATCGGCAACGGGACGTAGGCGGCGGGCAGCCCGACGGCGGAGAGTTCGGCGACGGTCATCGCGCCCGCGCGGCAGAGCATCATGTCGGCCGCGGCGTACGCGAGATCCATCCGGTCCACGTACGGTACCGGGATGTAGGGCGGCATCCCGGGCATGTTGTCGACGCGCGGCATTTCGTTCTTCGGGCCGACGACATGCAGGATCTGGATGCCGGACCGCTGGAGCAGCGGCGCGATGCGCTGGACCACCTCGTTGAGGTGGCGGGCACCCTGTGAGCCGCCGGAGACGAGCAGCGTCGGCAGGTTGGGGTCGAGGCCGAAGGCGGCACGCGCCTCCGGGCGGACCCTGGCCCGGTCGAGGGTGGCGATCGTCCGGCGCAGCGGGATGCCGATGTAGCGGGCGCCGCGCAGCTTGCTGTCCGGGGTGGAGACGGCTACCCCGTGGGCGTACCGCGAACCGATCTTGTTGGCCAGGCCCGGCCGGGCGTTGGCCTCATGGACGACGATCGGGACCCCGGCGCGCTTGGCGGCGAGGTAGCCGGGCAGGGCCACGTAGCCGCCGAAGCCGACCACGCAGTCCGCCTGGGTGCGCTCCAGGATCTGCTCGGCGGCCTTGATGGTGCCGCGCAGCCGTCCCGGGACGGTGATCAGCTCGGGGGTGGGCTTGCGCGGCAGCGGTACGGCAGGGATCAGTGCCAGTTCGTACCCCCGCTCGGGTACGAGCCTGGTCTCGAGTCCGCGTTCCGTGCCGAGGGCAGTGATTCCCACGGTCGGGTCCTGCCTCCGCAGGGCGTCTGCGAGGGCAAGCGCGGGCTCGATGTGCCCGGCGGTCCCCCCGCCGGCGAGTACGACATGCACCGAAATTCACCGCTCTCCGGACGAACGCTTCATGACGCGCCGTCTCATCGTCTTCCATCTGACCCCGGGCCTCCGCATGGCCAGGGCAGCTCTCGCCGCAGGGTCGTCTCGCGCGAAGGCGATCATGAGCCCGACAGCGAACATGGTCGGCAGCAGGGCGGAGCCCCCGTAGGAGAACAGCGGCAACGGGACACCGGCGATCGGCAACAGGCCGAGCACCGCACCGATGTTGATCACGGCCTGCGCCGTGATCCAGGTGGTCACGCCTCCCGCTGCGTACCTCACGAAGGGGTCCTCCGTGCGTCCGGCCACGCGGATACCCGCATAGCCTAGAGCCGCGAAGAGGGCCAGTACCGACAGCGTCCCCGCCAGGCCCAGTTCCTCCCCGGTGATGGCGAAGATGAAGTCGGTGTGCGGTTCCGGAAGTTGACCCCATTTTTCCACACTGGCACCGAGCCCGGAACCGAACCATCCGCCGGAGGCCAGAGCGTAGATTCCGTGCACCGCCTGCCAGCACGAGTCACCGGGGCCCGGCTCGGAGGCACCGATGCAGCCGAGCCGGGACATCCGGTTGGGGCTGGTCTTGATGAGGAGGACTCCGATGAGACCGGCGGAGGCGAGCACACCGGCGAAGAGCCTGGTGGGGGCGCCGGCCAGCCAGAGCAGACCGAAGAGGATCGCGGTGAGGATGATCGCGGTGCCCATGTCCCCGCCGAGCATGATCAGCCCCAGCAGCATGAAGGCGACCGGCACCAGCGGCACCAGCATGTGCTTCCACTGGGCCAGCAGCCGCTTGTCCTGCTTGCGGGCGAGCAGGTCCGCGCCCCAGAGGATGAGGGCGAGCTTGCCGAACTCACTGGGCTGGAGCTGGAAGGGGCCGCCGAGATAGATCCAGTTCTGGTTGCCGTTGACCGACATCCCTATCCCCGGCACCTGGACCAGGACCATCAGGAAGACCGTGCCCATGAGCAGCGGGTAGGCCAGCGCCCGGTGGAGCTTGACGGGCATCCTGGAGGCCAGCAGCATCAGGACGGCGCCGATCACGGCGGCGATGAACTGCTTGCGGAAGAAGTACGTGCCGGGCCGTGCCAGCTCCAGCGCCTTGATCATCGAGGCGGAGTAGACCATGACGAGGCCGAGCACGGTGATCAGCAGGCTCGAACCGAGGATCAGGTAGTACGCGGTCAGAGGACGGTCCCAGGCCCGTCGTGCACGCTCGTACGCGCGCCGCACCCCGGCGCCGCGGCCCGGCCGGGGCTCCCCGCCGCCGGGGGCCGGCGGTCGCCCGCCACGCGGCGCGGTGGGCCGTCGGGGGCCGGCGGCGGGCCGGCTCCTCAGGGCGAGCCCCACGAGGGGCCCTGGGCCCGCGGGCAGCGGTCCGGCGAGCAGGGGCGGGGTGAGCGCCCGGCTGATCGCGGCTGTCGCCCGTGAACGGTCGGCTCCGCGCGCGGCTGAGCTCTCGTCGGCCGGCATTGTCGCTGTCCCCTCCACTGCTCGTGCCCGGGGCTGTCACCGGAGGCCGGGGCCCCGGCGGTACGGCTCGTGACCGGGTGCCCTGGCTCTCCCGGTCCTCCGGGACAGTACGACGCGGGGGCCGGGCCCGTCAGGCGCTCTCGTCGGCGAGTTGGCGGACCGCGTCCGCGAAAGCCTCGCCCCGTTTGTTGTAGTTGACGAACATGTCCATCGAGGCACAGGCCGGGGCCAGCAGGACGGTGTCACCCGGCCGGGCCAGACGTGCCGCTTCGCGGACCGCTTCGGACATCGCCCCAGTGTCGGTCCGGTCGAGGTCGACCACCGGTACCTCGGGGGCGTGTCGCGCCAGGGCTTCGCGGATCAGCGCCCGGTCGGCGCCCATCAGGACGACGCCCCTCAGCCGCTTCGCCGCCCCGCTGACCAGCTCGTCGAAGGTGGCGCCCTTGGCGAGGCCGCCGGCGATCCAGACGATCGGTTCGTAGGCCGCGAGGGAGGCCTCGGCGGCGTGGGTGTTGGTGGCCTTGGAGTCGTCGATGTACGCGACCCCGCCGGCGTCGGCGACGTGTTCGATGCGGTGGGCGTCGGGACGGAAGGCCCGCAGCCCGTCGCGCACGGCCGCCGGCTCCACGCCGTAGGCGCGGGCGAGCGCCGCCGCGGCCAGGGCGTTGGCGATGTTGTGGGGGGCCTGCGGATTGACGTCGCCGACCTCGGCGAGCTCCTGGGCCTGCTTCTGCCGGTTGGGCACGAAGGCCCGGTCGACGAGGATGCCGTCGACGACCCCGAGCTGTGAGGGCCCCGGCGTACCGAGGGTGAACCCGATCGCCCGGCAGCCCTCCTCGACGTCCGCCTCGCGCACGAGGCCCTCCGTCGCCTCGTCCTGCGCGTTGTAGACGCAGGCGACACTGTTGCCCTCGTAGATCCGGCCCTTGTCGGCGGTGTAGGCGGCCATGGAGCCGTGCCAGTCGAGGTGGTCCGGGGCCAGGTTGAGCACGGCACCGGAGTGGGCGCGCAGCGAGGGCGCCCAGTGGAGCTGGTAGCTGGAGAGCTCGACGGCGAGTACGTCGTACGGCTCGTCGCCGAGGACGGCGTCCAGCAGGGAGACCCCGATGTTGCCGACGGCGGCCGTGCGCAGGCCGGCCGCTTCGAGGATCGAGGCGAGCATCCGTACGGTCGTGGTCTTGCCGTTGGTGCCGGTGACCGCGAGCCAGGGTGCGGCCCCGGGGCCCCGAAGCCGCCAGGCGAGTTCGACGTCGCCCCAGACGGGGACGCCCGCCTCGGCGGCCGCGCCGAAGAGCGGCTTGCCGGGCTTCCAGCCGGGGGCCGTGACCACGAGCTCGGTGGACTCGGGCAGGGTGTCGCCGTCGCCGAGGCGCACGGTGACTCCGAGCGCCTCCAGTTCGGCGGCCTGGGCGCGGGAGCGCTCGTCGTCGCCGTCGTTGACGACGGTGACGAGGGCCCCGCGCTCGTGCAGGGCGCGGGCCGCGGGGACTCCGCTGACGCCGAGCCCGGCCACCGTGACCCGCTTGCCCTGCCAGTCCACGTTGCTCACTTCTTGGCTGCCCATCCCGCGTAGAAGAGGCCGAGACCGACGATCACGCACATGCCCTGGATGATCCAGAAGCGGACCACGACAAGGACTTCGGACCACCCCTTGAGTTCGAAGTGGTGCTGGAGCGGCGCCATGCGGAAGACCCGCTTGCCGGTCATCTTGAACGAGCCGACCTGGATGACCACCGACATGGTGATCATCACGAAGAGGCCGCCGAGGATGGCCATCAGGAACTCGGTGCGGGAGCAGATGGCGAGTCCGGCGAGGGCTCCGCCGAGGGCGAGCGAACCGGTGTCGCCCATGAAGATCTTCGCGGGTGAGGTGTTCCACCACAGGAAGCCGAAGCAGGCGCCCATCAGGGCCGAGGCCACGACCGCGAGGTCGAGTGGGTCCCGTACCTCGAAACAGGCCTCTGGGTTGGTGAGGGTGATCGCGTTGGCGCAGGACTCCTGGAACTGCCACAGCCCGATGAAGGTGTAGGCGCCGAAGACCATCACCGACGCGCCGGTGGCCAAACCGTCCAGACCGTCCGTCAGGTTCACGCCGTTGGACATGGCGAGAATCATGAACAGCGCCCAGACGCAGAACAGCACCGGTCCGATGGACCAGCCGAAGTCCTCGACGAAGGAGAGCCGGGTGGAGGCCGGGGTGTTGCCACGGGCGTCCGCGAACTGGAGCGAGAGCACCGCGAAGGCGATGCCGACGATCAGCTGGCCGGCCATCTTCGCCTTGGCTCGCAGGCCCAGGGAGCGCTGCTTGACGATCTTGATGTAGTCGTCGAGGAAGCCGACGAGGCCCATCCCGGCCATCAGGAACAGGACGAGGACGCCGGAGAACCGGATGTCCTCGCCGGTGATCACGTGCGCCAGCACGTACGCGATGATCGTCGCCACGATGAAGGCGATGCCACCCATGGTGGGCGTGCCCTGCTTGCTGCCGTGGGTACGCGGGCCGTCGTCCCGGATGAACTGCCCGTAGCCCTTGCGGGCCAGAAGTTTGATCAGCAGCGGAGTGCCGACCAGGGTCAGGAAGAGCCCTATGGCCCCCGCGAAGAGGATCTGCCTCATCGGACGGCGACCTCACCCTCGGTCGTCTCCAGCAGTGCCAGGGCGACCTTCTCCAGGCCGACCGACCGGGACGCCTTCACCAGCACGACGTCTCCCGGGCGCAGTTCACTGCGCAACAGGTCGACGGCCGCCTGTGCGTCGGACACGTGCACCGACTCCTCACCCCACGAACCCTCGTTATATGCGCCCAGTTGCAGCCAGGAGGCTTCTCTTCCTCCGACAGCGACGAGCTTGCTGACGTTGAGCCGGACGGCGAGCCGTCCGACCGCGTCGTGCTCGGCGAGCGACGCGTCACCGAGCTCGGCCATCTGACCGAGCACCGCCCACGTGCGCCCCCCGGCTGCCTGTCGGGCCTTGCCCATGGCGGCCAGCGCACGGAGCGCGGCCTTCATGGATTCGGGGTTCGCGTTGTAGGCGTCATTGACGACCGTCACACCGTCCGGACGCTCGGTGACCTCCATGCGCCAGCGGGAGAGGGTGCCCGCCCCGGAGAGCGCATCGGCGATCTCGGTCACGGACATGCCCAACTCATGGGCGACGGCGGCCGCGGCGAGCGCGTTCGACACGTGGTGCTCACCGTACAGGCGCAAGGTCACGTCGCTGCACCCGGTCGGGGTGTGGAGGGTGAAAGCGGGGCGGCCGTCGTCCGTGAGCCGCACGTTCTCTCCCCGTACGTCCGCATCCGGGGCCTCTCCGAAGAGAAGCACCCGGGCTTTTGTGCGGGACGCCATGGCCCGCACGAGCGGGTCGTCGGCGTTGAGGATCGCGGTGCCGTCCTCCGGGAGTACCTCGACGAGCTCGCCCTTGGCCTGGGCGATCGCCTCGCGGCTGCCGAACTCCCCGATGTGGGCGCTGCCCACGTTGAGGACCAGGCCGATCCGCGGGGGCGTCAGGTCGGCGAGGTAGTGGATGTGGCCGATACCCCGCGCGCCCATCTCCAGTACGAGATGGCGGGTTTCCGCCGTGGCACGCAGCGCGGTCAGCGGCAGACCGATCTCGTTGTTGAGGGAGCCGGGTGTCCAGACCGTGGGCGCCTTACGTTCCAGGATCTGGGCGATCAGGTCCTTCGTGGACGTCTTGCCGGCCGAGCCGGTCAGCGCGACGACGGTGGTGCCGAGGCGTTCCACGACGGCGCGCGCGAGGGCGCCGAGCGCGGACACGACGTCGTCGACGACGATCGCCGGGACACCGACGGGGCGGGCGGCGAGCACGGCCACCGCGCCGGCCTCGACGGCACGCCGCGCGTAGTCGTGTCCGTCGACACGCTCACCCGCGAACGCGGCGAACAGGGAGCCCTGCCGCACCTCCCGGGAGTCGATGACGACGGGGCCGGTGACGACGGCGGACCGGTCCGGCACGTCGTGCGGCTGCCCGCCGACGATTCCGGCGATCTCGGCGAGGGAAAGGGCGATCACTTGGTCATCCCTGACTGTTGTTCTCGTGGGTGTGTACGCGGTCCTCGGGGGTCTGCACCGCGCTCATGCTCCCCAGGGAGCGTTCGATGGCCTCGCGCAGGACCTTCCGGTCGTCGAAGGGACGTACCACTCCGTGGATGTGCTGGCCCTGCTCGTGTCCCTTTCCGGCCACCAGCACCGTGTCGCCGGGCTCGGCCCTGGCGACCGCGGCGGCGACGGCCGCGGCCCTGTCGGCCTCCACGAGCACGTCGCCGCGCTCGTGGACGGGCACCTCGGCCGCGCCGGAGAGCATCGCGGCGAGGATCGCGAGGGGGTCCTCGGAGCGGGGGTTGTCGGAGGTCAGTACGGCGGTGTCGGCGAGCCGTGCAGCGGCGGCGCCCATCGCACCGCGCTTCGTCGTGTCGCGGTCGCCGCCGCAGCCGAGCACGATGTGCACCCGGCCCTCGGTGACCTTCCGAAGGGAGCGCAGGACGGACTCGACGGCGTCGGTCTTGTGCGCGTAGTCGACGACCGCGAGGTACGGCTGTCCGGCGTCGACGCGTTCCAGCCGGCCGGGCACGCCGGGGACGGCGGCGACGCCGTCCGCTGCGGTCTGCGGGTCGACGCCCGCGACGGCCAGGGTGACGATCGCGGCAAGGGTGTTGGCGACGTTGAACGGGCCGGGCAGCGGGGCCTTGGCGCTGATGCGCTCGCTCTTGGGGCCGACCACGGTGAAGCTGCTGTCCCGGGGGCCGACCTCGACGTCCTCGGCGCGCCAATCGGCGTCCGGGTGACCCTCCGCCGAGAAGGTGACGATCGGAACGGACGCCTCCTTGACCAGCCTGCGGCCGTACTCGTCGTCGAAGTTGACGACACCGAGCTTGCTGCGCTGCGGGGTGAACAGCTGCGCCTTGGCCTGGAAGTAGTCCTCCATCCCGGAGTGGAACTCCATGTGCTCCGGGCTGAGGTTGTTGAACACGGCGACGTCGAAGACACAGCCGTCGACCCTGCCGAGCACCAGGGCGTGACTGGAGACCTCCATGGCGACCGCCTCGACCCCGCGTTCGCGCATGACGGCGAACAGGGCCTGGAGATCGGTGGCCTCGGGGGTGGTGCGCTCCGACTTGATGCGCTCGTCGCCGATCCGCATCTCGACGGTCCCGATCAGACCGGTGCTGCGTCCGGCGCCGCGCAGCCCGCCTTCGACGAGGTAGGCCGTGGTGGTCTTGCCGGACGTTCCCGTGATGCCGATCTGGAGGAGGCCGATCCCCGGCCGTCCGTAGATCTCGGCCGCGAGGTCGCCCATCCGGCCCCGCGGGTCCTCGGTGACGAGGACCGGGAGGCCGGTGGCGGCGGCGCGCTCGGCGCCCGCCGGGTCGGTGAGGATCGCGGCCGCTCCGAGACCCGCGGCCTGGGCGGCGAAGTCGGCGCCGTGGAAACGGGCACCGGGCAGAGCCGCGTACACGTCCCCTGGGCGCACGGCCCGGGAGTCGTGGGTGATGCCGGTGACCTCACCGGAATCCTGCGGTCCGGCACCGAGCCGGTCGGCCAGCTCTCCGAGGGACGTCGGCCGCAGCCGGTCCGGTCGGGGCGCTCCCGGGTAGGTCACAGGCGCGTCCTTCTGAGTGGTTTGACACTGATCAGCGTGGGGCACGGCGGTGAGCGTACCGGGCGGACCGGGCCTCTCGCGAAGTGAGGGGCCGGGGTCGCGGTACTTCTCGTTCCGGTTCCCGGGATCAGGGGTGATGGTCGTCACTGAGGGTTCCCCCGAGTTACTCGCCGGGCTTGAAGGACACCGGCAGCCGGGTGGGATCGCTGCCGGACGGAGGTGTCTGGAGGGTCTTGAGGGCGAACTCCATGACCTTCTTGTAGATCGGGCCGCAGATCTGGCCGCCGAAGTAGCTGCCCTTGGTGGGGTTCTGGATGGCGCAGTAGACGGTGATCTGCGGATCGTCGGCGGGGGCGAACCCCGCGAAGGACGCGGTGTAGCCCTTGTAGACGCCGCGTACGGGGTCGACCCGGTTGGCGGTGCCCGTCTTGCCCGCGACCCGGTAGCCGTCGATGTGGGCCTTGGCCCCGGTCCCTTCCTCGTCGTCCACCACGGACTCCAGCATCTTCGCCAGTGTTCCGGCCGTCTTCTCGCTGACCACCCGGGTGCGCTCCGGGGCTTCGGAGGCCGTGTAGCGGCCGTCCGCGTCCTTGGCCCCGCGGACCAGGGTCGGCTCGATCCGGACGCCGCCGTTGGCGATGGTCTGGTAGACCGAGGCGGCCTGCATGGCGTTGAGCGAGAGGCCCTGGCCGAACGGGATCGTGTACTGCTGCGAGGTCGACCAGTCCTGGGGCTTGGCGAAGATGCCGGGCGACTCGCCCGGGTAGTCGAGCCCCGTGGTGCTGCCGATGCCGAACTTGCGCAGGTAGGAGTACAGGACCTTGTTGGCCTCGGCCTGGGTCTTCCCGAGCTGCCCGGTGGCCAGGATGGTGCCGATGTTGCTCGACTTGGCGAGTACGCCGTTGAGCGTGAGATACCAGGTGGGGTGGTCGATGTCGTCCTTGAAGAGCCGGTCGCCCCGGTGCAGCCGGTTGGGCACGGTGACGTGCGTACCGGGCGTGGCCACCCCCTCCTCCAGCACCGCGGCCATGGACATGACCTTGCTCGTGGAGCCGGGTTCGTACACGTCCTGGAGGGCCGCGTTGCCCAGGCCCGCCGCGTTGCTCTGCGCGAGGTCGTTGGGGTCGTAACCGGGCGCGTTGGCCATGGCCAGCACCTCGCCGGTCTTCGTGTTCTGGACGACCACGTAGCCACGGTCCGCCTTGGACTCCTCGACCTGGTCGGCGATGGCGCGCTGGGCCGCCCACTGGATGTCGCGGTCGATCGTCAGCTCGACGTCGGTGCCGGCGACGGCCGGGATCTCCGTGGAGCCGGCGGTCGGTACGGGCCGGCCGCCCGCCTGGGCGTAGCGGATCTTGCCGTCCTCGCCCTGGAGCTTCTTGTTCAGCTGTGCTTCCAGACCGCCGCCGCCCTTGCCCTCGGCGTTGACGAATCCCAGTATCCCGGCGGCGAGGTCGCCGTTGGGGTACACGCGCTTGGTGGTGGGCTCCTGGAGGACTCCGGCCAGCACGTCGGCTCCGGGGCCGCCGTTCGCCTTGTCCTCGGCCGCCTTCTCCGCGAAGGCGGACTTGAGGTCCTTGATCTGCTTCCAGACCTGGGGGGTCTGGCGTCGGGCCAGCACCGTGTAGCGGCTCTTGGCGGAGAGCTTCTTCGCCAGATCCGCCTCGTCCTTGCCGAGGATCGGGGCGAGGAGGGCCGCCGCCTGCTGCGGCGCGTCCGGGGCCTTGCTGTCCTCGGGTGTGAAGAGCTTCGGGTCGGCCGTGATGTCGTGCGCGTCGACGCTGGTGGCCAGGGCGATGCCGCTGCGGTCGGTGATCTCGCCGCGTTCGGCGGCGATCGTGTACTCCAGGTAGCGGTTCTTCTCGGCCTTGGCGGAGTACGTGCCGGCATCGACCGCCTGGACCTGGAGGAGCCGGACGACGAACGCCAGCATGACGAGGGTGAGGCAGAGGCTGATCAGGCGCAGCCGGGGGCGTGGGCTGCCCAGCCGGATGGGCCGCGGGGAGCCGCCGCGGCCCTTCCTGGCCGCCGGGCGCCGGGGGCGCCGGGCATCAGGACGGGCGGCGGGCCGGGGACGCCCCGGTCCGCCGCCCGTCCTACGGGAGCGCGCGGGGCCGGGTACACGGCGGCGCGGCGGTTCCTTGGACGGCACTGCGTCACCTGCCGGAGCTCGTCGGGGGCGGGGTCTGGGTGTTCGAGGCCTGTGCCGTGGGGGCCGGTGTGACCGGGGCCGACGGCGTCGCGGCGGAGGCGGAGGGCGACGGCGTCACGGAGCCCAAGGAGGCGGCCGGTCCTGCCGAGCTCGCCTCCGGTTCGGGGGCCGCGGCGGGGGAAGGCTGCGCGGTGGCCCGCTCGGGCTTTCCGCGGACGGTGCCGTCCGGGTTCAGGAAGGCGGGGCTGCCACCGGGCACCATGCCGAGCTCCCTGGCCCGCCGCTCCAGCGCGTCGGGCTCCGAGTAGCTGTCGACGTCCCGCTGGAGGGCCTGCTGCTCGTCGGTGAGCTCGGTGGTCCCCCGCTTCAGCTTGCTCAGCCTGAACGATCCTTCATTGAGCGCCGAGTTCAGCAGCAGGAGCGAGATCAGGCCACCCGCGAGCAGCACCACGACCAGCAGGACGAAGGGGGTACGGGCGGCGGTGCTCGGCCCCGACGGCATCAGCCGGGCGAGCCGGCCGGCCCGCCCCTTCATCTGCCCGGCCGTCCCGGTCACCGCGGTGCCACCGTCCTCGTGTGCGTCCGGCCGGCCCGGCGGGATCCGCTCATCGCTCCTCCTCGCGGATCCGCTGGGCGCCGCGCAGCCTGGCGGGGGCGGCACGCCGGTTCTCGGCGACCTCCTCCTCGGTGGGCAGTTCGGCGCCACGGGTCAGCAGCTTGAGCCTGGGCTGGTAGCGCTCGGGGACGACGGGCAGTCCGGGCGGCGCCGTGTTGGCCGCACCGGCCGCGAGGACGTGTTTGACCAGACGGTCCTCAAGGGACTGGTACGAGAGGACGGCGATCCGGCCACCGACGGCGAGGCTTCGCACTGCCGCGGGAACGGCCTTCTCCAGGGCGGTGAGTTCACCGTTCACCTCGATGCGCAGGGCCTGGAAGGTGCGCTTGGCCGGGTTGCCGCCGGTGCGCTTGGCGGCCTGCGGCAGGGAGTCACGGATCAGCTCGACGAGACGGGCGCTGTTGCTGAAGGGCTCCTTCTCGCGTTCGCGCACGACGGCCGAGACGATGCGTTTGGCCTGCTTCTCCTCGCCGTACGCGCGCAGGATCCGCACGAGTTCGCCCGGCGGGTAGGTGTTGAGCACCTCGGCCGCGCCGATGCCGGTCGTCTGGTCCATGCGCATGTCGAGCGGCGCGTCCTGGGCGTACGCGAAACCGCGGTCCGCCTCGTCCAGTTGCATGGAGGAGACACCGAGGTCGAACAGCACGCCCTGGACCTTGGGGATCCCCAGCCGGTCGAGCACCTCGGGGAGTTCGTCGTAGACCGCGTGCACCAGCGTGGCGCGGTCGCCGTACGGGGCGAGGCGCTCGCCCGAGAGCCGCAGCGCTTCCTTGTCCCGGTCCAGGGCGACCAGGCGGGCCTCGGGGAAGGCGGCGAGCAGGGCCTCACTGTGCCCACCGAGCCCGAGGGTGCAGTCGACGACGACCGGGGGCCGCGGTCCCGTCGCCTCCAGAGCCGGGGCCAACAGGTCCAGGCATCGCTGGAGCATCACCGGGACGTGTCGGGTCTGGCTCAAAGCGCCCTCTCAGGCTATGTCCCGTGTGGCCGCACATACGGCCTGGTCCCCGCCCGCCCGGAAGGGGAGGTCGGCCGGCGCCGGGGAAGGAGGCGTCGGCCGGCCGGCGAGCGGGAGAGGGCCGGGCCGCATGTACGCCGCACATCACGGGGAACTCGAAACATGTAAAAATATGCAGAATGTGCAGGCGTGTCAGTAACTTCGCGTCACTTTAGTCCACCCTGCCATTCGATCCATTCCCGATCAACGAACCGCGCAGCGCGTCGCACCGCCGCGGCGGACCGGGAACCTCACCCGGCCGGGCGCCTGACCGTGAGGCTTGTGGGTTACCTCACAACAAGCCACGTTGACGTTCTTTGTCCCCTGCCACAGCACGCCAGGAGCGGTCGCTGACGCTAACGTCTTAACCATGTCGACTTCTGCGCAGCCTTCCGCCGAGACCGATTCGACCACGACCTCCGGGGCCCGTTCCGGGGGAACGGTCACCGACCGCCTCGTTGAACTGAACACGCGTTACGCGGAGGCGTTCAGCGACCCGGGCATGGACGCGCGGCCCGTGCTGCACGTCGCCGTGGTCGCCTGCATGGACGCCCGCCTCGACCTCCACGCCGCGCTCGGCCTGGAGCTCGGCGACTGCCACACCATCCGCAACGCGGGCGGCGTGGTCACCGACGACGTCATACGGTCACTGACGATCAGCCAGCGGGCGCTCGGCACCCGCAGCGTCGTACTCATCCACCACACGAACTGCGGCATGGAAGCGATCACCGAGGAATTCCGGCAGGATCTGGAGATCGAGGTCGGACAGCGCCCGGCCTGGGCGGTGGAGTCCTACACGGACGCCGACCAGGACGTGCGGCAGTCGATGCAGCGTGTGCGCACCTCTCCGTTCCTCCTGCACACGGACGACGTCCGCGGCTTCGTCTTCGACGTGACCACCGGCTCGCTGCGCGAGATCCTGCCCGCCTCCTGAATCGCCCCGACATACGGACCACATCCGGCATTTCACCCCCACTTACCCACAGGCGAGTGACACGAAGCGGTAACGGCAACAAGAATGCGGGTGTGACATCTCTCCGGGTCCTCCGGAGAGTGTCCGTATTTCGGGGCGGGCCGGGCAGTTTTGTGCGTCGGCCCGTGCACAAGGGGCCGAGGAGGGCCGGGTGACGACCTATGACGATCGAGCGAGCCTCACAGATCTGACCAGCACAGCGGAGCGGGTACGCAGGTCGGTCGAGGGTGTGATCGAGGGCAAGCCCGAGGTCGTACGGCTTTCGCTGACCGTGCTGCTCGCGGAGGGGCACCTCCTGATCGAGGACGTGCCCGGCGTCGGCAAGACGATGCTGGCCAAGGCGCTGGCGCGGTCCATCGACTGTTCGGTGCGGCGCATCCAGTTCACGCCGGACCTGCTGCCCTCGGACATCACCGGGGTCTCGATCTTCGATCAGCAGCGACGGGACTTCGAGTTCAAACCGGGCGCGATCTTCGCCCAGATCGTGATCGGCGACGAGATCAACCGCGCGTCGCCCAAGACCCAGTCGGCCCTGCTGGAGTCGATGGAGGAACGCCAGGTCACCATCGACGGCCACACCTACGAGCTGCCCGATCCCTTCATGGTCGTGGCCACCCAGAACCCGGTGGAGATGGAGGGCACCTACCCCCTCCCCGAGGCTCAGCGTGACCGCTTCATGGCCCGGGTGTCGATCGGCTATCCGAGCGCCGAGGCCGAGCTGCAGATGCTCGACGTGCACGGTGGGGCCTCACCGCTGGACGACCTGCAGCCGGTGGCGCACGCCCACGACATCGTGAAGCTGATCGACGCGGTGCGTACGGTCCATGTGGCCGACTCCGTCCGGCGGTACGCCGTGGAGCTGGTGGCCGCGACCCGCCGGCACCCGGATCTCAGACTCGGGGCCTCGCCGCGCGCGACCCTGCATCTGGTGCGCGCCGCCAAGGCGTCGGCCGCGCTGAGCGGGCGGGACTACGCCCTGCCCGACGACGTCCAGGCCCTCGCGGTCGCGGTGCTCGCCCACCGGCTGCTGCCGACGGCGCAGGCGCAGCTCAACCGCCGTACGGCCGAGCAGGTCGTGCTGGACATCCTGCAGCGCACCCCGGTGCCGACGTCGGGCGGCCCCGCCGCCCCGGCGCAGCCCCAGCACACGCCCGCCACCCCGGTGTACGGCCGGCAGCCCGGCGCACGGCAGCTGTGATGGCGGCCGGGGCACCCGGCCCCGTGGACGACAGCGACGACAAGGGCGGCCTGCGGGCCGCTCTGAGCGGCCTCACGACACGGGGGCGGTCCTTCCTGGCCGCCGGTGTGGCGGCGGCGGTCTGCGCCTATGTGCTGGGCCAGGGCGACCTGCTCCGGGTGGGCCTGTTGCTGGCGGTGCTGCCCCTGGTCTGCGTCACCGTCCTCTACCGCACCCGCTACAGGGTGGCCGGCAGCCGGCGGCTCTCGCCGTCCCGGGTGCCTGCGGGCTCGGAGACACGGGTTCATCTGCGCATGGACAACGTGTCCCGCCTGCACACGGGCCTGCTCATGCTCCAGGACCGCGTTCCCTACGTTCTCGGCCCCCGGCCCCGGTTCGTGCTGGACCGGGTGGAGCCGGGCGGCGTACGGGAGGTGTCCTACCGGGTCCGTTCCGACCTGCGCGGGCGCTATCCGCTGGGACCGCTGCAACTGCAGCTGAGCGATCCGTTCGGCATGTGCGAGCTGTCGCGCTCCTTCAGCGCCTACGACACCCTCGTGGTCGTCCCCCGCACCGAACAGCTTCCGGCGCTCCGGCTGGCCGGGGCGGCTTCCGGATACGGCGACGGCAGGCAGCGTTCGCTGGCGCTGGCCGGCGAGGACGACATCATTCCGCGCGGCTACCGCCACGGTGACGACCTGCGACGGGTGCACTGGCGCTCCACCGCCCGCTACGGCGAGCTGATGGTGCGGCGGGAGGAACAGCCGCAGCGGGCCAGGTGCACGGTGCTGCTGGACACCCGGAGGATCGCCTACCAGGATGCCGGCCCCGGATCGCCGTTCGAATGGGCGGTGTCCGGGGCCGCGTCCGCGCTGGTGCACATGCTGGAGCGCGGCTTCGCGGTGCGGCTGCTCACCGACGAGGGAAGTGCCGTGCCGGGTGAGAGCGCCGACGGCTTCGCCGGATCGACCCAGGAGTCCGCGGACTCGGCGGGTCTGATGATGGACACCCTCGCGGTCGTGGACCATTCGGACGGTGGCGGGCTCTCCCGCGCCTACGACGTACTGCGCGGGAGCAACGAGGGGCTACTGGTGGCCTTCTTCGGTGACCTCGACGAGGAGCAGGCGGCGATGGCGGCCAGGATGCGGCAGCGCAGCCGGGGAGCTGTCGCGTTCGTGCTGGACGGCGACGACTGGGCTCGCGGCGCGGAAGCCGGGCCTCCCCCGCCGGCCTCGGACAGCTTGCGGCTGCTGCGCGAGGCGGGATGGACGGCGATGGCCGTGCCACCCGGGGCTGAACTCGCGAGACTGTGGCAGCAGGCAGGCCAGGAGGGCTCCGGCGCGCAGTTCCCCGTGGCCGGGACGACGACGGGGCTCGCCGGGGGATGGTCATGAACGGGCGTACGCGCCTGGCGCTGTGTGCCTTCACGGCCACACTGATGGCGGCCGGTTCCCTGCTGCCCCTGGTCGAGACGTCGAAGTGGGTCCTGCAGGCCGCCTTCCTGCTGGCCGTCCAGAGCGGTGTGGGTGTGCTCGCCCGCCGGTTGCGCCTGGCAGGGATCCTGACGGTCTCGCTCCAGGTGCTCCTCACCCTGCTGACTCTGACCTGGTCATTCGCCAGGGAGCACACCCTGTTCGGTGTGCTGCCCGGGCCCCGGACGATCCAGCAGCTCGCCGAGCTGCTGAGCGCGGGCGCCGACGACGTCAACAGATACGCCATTCCCGCACCGGCGACGGACGGCATCCGGCTGATGCTGATCGGCGGGGTGCTGCTGATCGGGCTCACCGTGGACGTCCTGGCGGTGACCCTCCGCGCCGCGGCGCCGGCCGGTCTGCCGCTGCTCGCCCTCTACTCGGTCGCGGCCGGGCTCTCCGACGGCGGGGCGGGCTGGCTCTGGTTCCTGCTCGCGGCGTGCGGCTATCTGCTTCTCCTGCTGGCCGAGGGCCGGGACCGGCTGTCCCAGTGGGGACGGGTGTTCGGCGGTGTGTCCCGCACGTCGGGCGGTCTGGCGGCCGGCCTCGACGGGCCCGGGCGTGCCGTGGCGTCGGTCCGTACGGGGCGGCGCATCGGCGCGGTGGCGCTGGGCCTCGCACTGGCCGTGCCCGCGGCCCTGCCCGCTCTCGACGGCGGGCTGTTGGGCGGGGCGGGCGGCGGCTCCGGCAAGGGGAGCGGCGGGGGCACGATCTCCGCGGTGAACCCGCTGGTCTCGTTGCAGAACAATCTCAATCAGCCGGAGAACCGGGAGGTGATGTCGTACCGCACCAACTCGGGGAGCCCGCAGGACTTCTATCTGCGCATTCTGGCTCTGGACCAGTTCAACGGC
The DNA here is from genome assembly GCF_044765585.1 of Streptomyces sp. NPDC102441. Taxonomy (NCBI): domain Bacteria; kingdom Bacillati; phylum Actinomycetota; class Actinomycetes; order Kitasatosporales; family Streptomycetaceae; genus Streptomyces; species Streptomyces sp. NPDC102441. The sequence continues at coordinate 306,601 of NZ_JBIWKH010000006.1, read as the reverse complement.
AGCGAGTGGCGTCCGTCGACCCGTCGGCTGAGCGACGTCCCGGCCAGGCTGCCGCAGCCGGCCGGGCTGGACGGGGATGTCGCCGTCACCGAGATCCGGACGAACATCTCGGCCTCGCCCTCGTACCAGCAGACGTATCTGCCGCTCCCCTACCCGGCGAGCGATGTGGACATCCAGGGCCGGTGGCGGTTCGAGCCCGAGGGACGCACGCTCGTCGGCGACGACGGCCAGACGACGCGCGGCGCGCGGTACGAGGTCAGCAGCCTGGTGGTGGAGCCGACGGCCGCGCAGCTCGCCGGATCGATGGAACCGGGTTCGGACCTGGTCCGTGAGTACACGCGGGTGCCCGGGTCGCTGCCCGATGTGGTCGAGGAGACCGCCGGGCGGGTGACCGAGGGGGCGGCCAACGACTACGAGCGGGCGGTGAAGCTGCAGAACTGGTTCGCGTCGGACGGCGGTTTCCGGTACGACACGACGGTGACGTCGGGTACCGGCAGCGCGGCGATCGAGCGGTTCCTGAGGGACAAGGAGGGCTTCTGCGTCCACTTCTCCTTCACCATGGCCGCGATGGCCAGGACCCTGGGTATCCCCGCCCGGGTCGCGGTGGGCTTCACGCCGGGCACGGTCCAGGCGGACGGTTCGGTGTCGGTCGGGCTTAGGGACGCGCACGCCTGGCCCGAGCTGTACTTCGAGGGCGTGGGCTGGACCCGCTTCGAGCCGACACCGTCCCGCGGCAGTACCCCGGCCTACACCCTGCCGGACGCTCCCTCGCAGGATCCCAGCGATCCCGCGCTGCCGACGGACGGCGCCTCCGCGGCGCCCACCGCAGCCCCCTCCACCTCTGAGTCCTGCCCGGCGCAGGAGCGTAAGCAGGGTGAGTGCGGTGCGTCCTCGGCTCCCGGTGCGATGGATTCCGCCGATCCAGGGACCCCGGCGGGCACGGTGGCGCTGTGGGTGCTCGGCTCCCTGGTGGTTCTCACGCTTCCGCTGCTGCCGATGCTCTGGCGGATGCGGGCCCGTGGCCGGCGGCTGGGCTCCTCAGGAGGGCGTACGGCCGAGGACGCCGCGGCCAGGGTGATGGCCGCCTGGTGGGAGGTCACCGATGCGGCCTGGGACCACGGCATTCCGCCTGACGAGTCGCAGACCCCACGCAAGGCCGCGGCGCGCGTCGTGCGGCTGGGGCACCTCGACGGACAGGCGGCCGCCGCGGTCCACCGGCTGGCGGGCGCGGTGGAGCAGGTGCTCTACGCGCCCGGGCCGGGTGCGGCCTCCGCTCCGGCCGAGGATGCGCGGGCCGTCCGGGCGGGGCTGTGGACCTCGGCCGGCCGCTGGGGCAGGGTGCGGGCAACCCTCGCGCCTCGTTCGGCCGTCCGGGTGATCTGGTCGGTCTCGGAACGCAGGACGGAGCTCGGCCGCCGGTGGTCGGACCGTGTGGGACGCGACCGCTGGGCGGCGCGGCTGCGGCGCCCGTCACGGCAGCAGGGCTGATCCCCTGGGTGCGGGGGCCGGCGGCCTGCCGGTCCCCGCACCCAGGGGCGGCCGGGCCCAGAGGCGGCCGGGCCCAGGGGCGCCGGGGCGACCGCCGCTCCGCGGGATCCAGGGCCGTACGGAAAACGCGTGAGGGGCGGTCGCTGTGATGCGACCGCCCCTCACGTGTGAGGTCCAGCGTCAAGTTCTCGGTGTGCGCGGTCCGCGTCCGTTGCCGGTGGCGTGGGCTGCCCACCGCCGGCCGAGAAGCGGAAAGCTCACTGGCCCTGTTCGTCGCGGCGGCGCTGCCACCTCTGTTCGATCCGGTTCATCATCGACCGGCGCTGCCTGGGATGTCGGCGTTCGCCTTCGCCCCCGCTCGCACTCCCCGCCGGCTGCTGCTCACCGGGCTTCGGCGCTTTGCGCCATCCGGTGACCGCCAGCACGGCACAGCCCAGCATGACGAGGAACCCCGCCACGCTGACCCAGGTCTGCTGGAAAACCATTCCGGCCATGAGGAGCGCGATACCCACCAGAAAACCGGCTACCGCCTGGTAGACCCGTCGCCGGGTGTACCTGCGCAGCCCGCTTCCCTCAAGCGCTGTAGCGAACTTGGGATCTTCGGCGTACAGCGCTCGCTCCATCTGCTCGAGCATTCGCTGCTCGTGCTCCGAGAGCGGCACGGAGTCCTCCTCGTCGTCGGCCGCGGGGGCGACCGGTATGCGGCCCTTCCAGGATAGGCAGGGATTCGCCCCCGTGAAACCCGCCCTCTAGCCATAGCCAGTCCGGACCGCCAATTCGGCTCGGCTGCTGAGGCGTAGATTCCCCGACCTCCGATCCGTCATGCCGGATGGTGTCACCCGATCATACGGGGCCCGCGGCGCGATCGGGTGTTCTAGGCAGTACTCCGTCTGCAGCTGCGTTGCTGATCAGCCGTGCTGCCGTCGCTTTCGCGCCGGTACTCCGGCGGTGGCGCCGCCCGGCTCAGGCGCGCTTCTCTCCCAGAACGTGCAGCTGGGTCGCCACCGAGTGGAAGGCCGGCAGTTCCGCGACGGCCGCCTCCAGCCTGAGGAGCTCCTCCATCGCGCCCGGTTCGGTGTCCACGAGAACGCCTGGCACGAGGTCGGCGAAGACCCGCACGCCGTGGACCGCGCGGACCTCGATGCCCGCGGCATCGACCAGTCCCGTCAGCTGGTCGGCGGTGAACCGGCGGGGCACGGGGTCGCCGGCGCCCCAGCGCCCGGCGGGGTCCGCCAGCGCCTGCCGGGCCTCGGCGAAGTGGCCCGCGAGCGCCCGGGCCAGGACGGCACCGCCGAGGCCCGCACCGAGCAGGCTGAGCGCACCGGACGGGCGGAGCGCGTCGACCGCGTTGCGTACGCCCTCGGCGGGGTCGTCCACGTATTCCAGGACGCCGTGGCACAGCACCGCGTCGTAACCGGCACGGTCCACCACCTCGAACAGGCCGAGGATGTCGCCCTGGACGCCCCGGACCCGGTCGGCGACACCGGCCTCCTCGGCGCGGCGCTCCAGCGCGAACAGGGCGTTCGGGCTGGGGTCGACGACGGTGACGCGGTGGCCGAGCCGGGCGACGGGCACGGCGAAATTGCCGGTGCCGCCACCGGTGTCCAGCACGTCCAGGGCTTCCCTGCCGGTCGCCTTGACCCGGCGCTCGAGAGCGTCCCTGAGGACCTCCCAGACCACGGCGGTACGGAGGGAGGCTCGGGGGCGCAGCTGGTCCGACACGGCAGTTGACTCCTCGGCACGGTGCCGCCACGGACGGCGGAGCGTGAACAGTGCAGGTGGTACGGGTGCTCTCCACCCTATTGCCTCGCACCGCCCGCGCGGTCATCCCGCGTCGGGCCGCTGTCCGGGGCCGTCCCTCCGGGGCTGCGGAAGGACGGGCTGGAGGACCAGCATCCGCTCGACCAGGCGCAGGAACATGGCCGCGTCGCGCAGCAGATCGTCGGCGTCGCGGCTGGTCGCCGCGCCGGGTATGCCCGCCTCCGCCCGGGCCCTGCGCCGGGCTCCGGAGGCGAACAGGGCGCTCCATTCGGTGAGTTCCGGCGCGATGTCCGGAAGGACCTCCCAGGCGCTGCGGATCCTCTCCCTGCGGCGCCTGCCGGTTTCGGGCCGCCCTCGAGCGGCGAGCACTGCGGCAGCGGTGCGCAGCGCGGCGAGGTGCGCGGTGGCGTACCGCTCGTTGGGCACGTCGAGTACGGCGGCCTCTTCCAGGCCGGAGTGGGCCTGGGCGAGCAGATCGAGAGCGGCGGGCGGCGCCGTGGCGCGGCGCAGAACGGGGTGGACGTCGGTTGCCGGACCGGTCAGTGAGGGGGCAGGGCTGCCTGCGCGGCGCCGCGGGGCGGCGGCTGCGGACGAGCTGGCCATGACGAACCTCCTGTCGTCGTGTGACGGCTCCGTGGCCGTATGTATCCATCGTGACGGCCACCACTGACAATCCCTCAGAAACCCCTCCTGACCAGGCGCTTTGCTTCGAGCGCGGGTTCGAGCTAGCTTTTTGCACTGACCAGTCAGTGCAAAAGAATGGGGGGTGGGGTCGTGGACAGCCCGCACGGGGCGCCGCTGAGCGCCGAGGACTTCGGGCTGAAGGGTCCGCGCGGCTGGGCCTTCCGGGGAGTGGGGTTCGCCGCCGGTCCCGGATCGCTCGTAGCGGTGGAAGGCCCCTCCGGCTCCGGCCGTACCTGTCTGCTGCTCGCGCTCACCGGCCGGATGCGTTCCACGCGGGGCCACGCCGAGGTGGGCGGTGAGCGCCTCCCAGGACGGCTCGCCGCCGTGCGCCGGTTCAGTGCTCTCGGCCCGGTCCCCGGTGTCAGCGACCTGGACCCCTCCCTCACCGTGGCCGAGCATCTGCGGGAACGGGCCCTGCTGCGGCGCCGGTTCGGCGGTTCGCCGCGCGCCCTGCTCCGGCCCCGCGCCGAACGCGCCACCTCGGTGCGGGCCGCGGTCGACGCCGCGCTGGAGGCCGCCGGGCTCGACCTCGCTGTGCTGCCCAAAGCCGAACGGACCTCCGTGCGGGACCTGGAGCGCCTGGAGGCCCTGCGCCTGTCCGTCGCCCTCGCCCTGATGAGCGGTCCGCGGCTCCTCGCCGTCGACGACACGGACCTCAAACTCTCCGCCACGGACCGCGCCCTGGCCTGGGAGCTGCTGCGCACCGTCGCGGCGGACGGAACCACCGTGCTGGCCGTGTGCAGCGAGTCCCCGGAGGACGCGCTCACCGTGCGCACCCGCCCGGCGGCAGAAACCGATGCGCCCGACGACACGACGACCGGGAAGGAAGCGGACGATGCGATCACCGCGACTGGCCGCGCTTGAGCTGCGGCGGTTCGGCAGGGGCCGGATGCCGCGCGCCGCACTCGTGGCGCTCCTCCTGCTGCCCCTGCTGTACGGAGCGCTCTATCTCTGGTCGTTCTGGGACCCGTACGGGCGGCTCGACCGCATCCCGGTGGCGCTCGTCAACGAGGACAAGGGAGCGACCACCGGCGGCGAACGCCTCGCGGCCGGTGACGAGATCACCGGCAAGCTGCTCGACTCGAAGGTCTTCGACTGGCACGAGGTCGGCTCCGCCGAGGCCGTGAAGGGCGTCGAGGACGGGACGTACTACCTCTCCCTGACCATGCCCGCGGACTTCAGCAAGCAGATCGCGTCGAGCGGCGGGAGCTCCCCCGAGACCGGCGCCCTCGATGTGCGTACGAACGACGCCAACAACTACATCGTCGGACAGATCTCCAGGACGGTCTTCGCCGAGGTCCGCAGCGCCGCGTCCACGAAGGCCTCGCGCGGCTTCCTGGACCGGATCTTCCTCAGCTTCTCCGGTCTGCACGACGCGACCGCGAAGGCGGCCAAGGGGGCAGACGACCTCGAGAGCGGCCTCACGGCGGCGAAGAAGGGCTCCAAGGACCTCGCGGACGGACTCAGGACCGCCAAGTCGGGCAGCGGCACGCTCTCCACCGGCGTCACCAAGCTGCACAAGGGCGCGGGTGACCTGGAGGCCGGGTCCAAGCAGGTCGCCGGCGGCACCCAGCTGCTCGCCGACAAGGTCAACGCGGTCGCCGAGGACGTACGCCCCTTCCTCAAGGACAACGGCAAGGCAATCGGGGACACCGCCCGGCTGGTCGCCGACTCCTCGAAGGCCGTACGGGACAACCTCGGCCTGCTGGCCGAGGCGGCGCCCACCGCCTCCGCCGCCGCCCACACGGCCTCCGACGACCTGGCCGAGGTCTACCGCGACCGCTGCGAGGACCAGCCACTGCCCGATCCCGGGGTCTGTCCGCAGCTGAAGCGGGCCAAGACCGCGGCAGAGGACGTCGTCACAGTGTCCGACGACGTGAACGCGCTGGTCACGAATCAGAAGGGCGACCTGGCGAAGCTGCGCACCCAGCTGACCACGCTGGAGAAGCAGGCCGATGCCCTGGCGAAGCGCTCGCCGGACCTGGACGCGGATCTGGAGTCCGCCGTGAAGAGGATCAACACACTCAACACGGGCGCGCACAAGGTCGCCAAGGGTGCTGACGCGCTCCACACCGGGCTCGGCACCGCGAAGACGGGGGCCGGGGACCTGGACGCGGGCGTCAAGAAGCTCAAGGCAGGCGCCAAGACGCTGGACGGCGGGCTGTACCGGCTGGGTGACGGCTCCTCGACGCTCGCACAGGGGCTGAACGACGGGGTCGGCAAGATCCCCGACTACGACAAGAAGGACCGGGACGCCCGAACCGGTGTCATGGCCGACCCCGTGCGGCTGGCCTCCTCCTCGCTGCACGCGGCACCCAACTACGGCACCGGCTTCGCCCCTTACTTCATCCCGCTCTCGCTGTGGGTGGGCGCGATGGTGGCGTACATGCTGATCCAGCCGCTCAACCGGCGGGCGCTCGCGGCCGGGGCGCCGGCCTGGCGGATCGCCTTCGCGGGCTGGCTGCCCGTCGCCGCGACAGGCCTGCTCCAGGTCGCCGCACTGATGTCGGTGCTGCACTGGCAGCTCGGTCTGCAGATGACGCACGCCGCCGGGACGATCGGCTTCCTGGCACTGGTGACCTGCTGCTTCGCCGCGATCGTGCAGTGGCTCAACGCCCGCTTCGGCGCGGCGGGCCGGATCCTCGTCCTGGCGGTGCTGATGCTCCAGCTGACCTCGGCCGGAGGCACCTATCCCGTCCAGACCAGTCCGGGGTTCTTCGGAGCGATCCATCCCTACCTGCCGATGACGTACGTCGTGGACGGGCTGCGCCGGCTGATCACGGGCGGAGGGCTCGGGCCGGTCTGGCAGGCCTGCGCCGTGCTGCTGGCCTTCACCGCGGGCGCTCTGGCGCTCACCGCCCTCTCCGCCCGGCGCAAGCAGGTGTGGACCCTGGACCGGCTGCACCCGGAGCTGAGTCTGTGACCGCGCCGGGACCTGTGAGAATCAAGGGCATGGACAGCAGTAGCAGCACGCGCCGCCAGGTCACCCGGCAGAAGCTCTACGAGGCGGCGGTGACCCTCATCGCGGAGAAGGGGTTCTCCGCGACGACGGTGGACGAGATCGCCGAACGCGCCGGGGTGGCCAAGGGCACGGTCTACTACAACTTCAAGAGCAAGACCGAGCTGTTCGAGGAGCTGCTGCGGCACGGCGTCGGGCTGCTCACGCAGTCGCTGCGTTCCGCCGCCGAATCGGCGGAGGCGCGCGGAGGCACCCGTGTGGAGGCGCTGGACGCGATGATCAGGGCCGGTCTGGTCTTCATCGACCGCTACCCGGCCTTCACCCAGCTCTACGTCGCCGAACTCTGGCGCACCAACCGTGCCTGGCAGTCGACCCTCCTGGTGGTCCGCCAGGAGGCCGTGGCCGTAGTAGAGGGAGTGCTCAGGGAAGGCGTCGCGGGCGGCGAGCTCAGCGAGGAGATCGACATCCAGCTGACGGCCGCCGCGCTGGTCGGGATGGTCCTGGTGGCGGCTCTCGACTGGCAGGCGTTCCAGCCCGAGCGGACGATCGACGACGTGCACTCCGCCCTGTCCCTGCTGCTGCACGGGCGGGTCAGCGGGCGCTGAGGCGGGCCCGCGCACGGAAGACGCCGGTCCGGTGGAATTCGATCCCCCCGAATTCCACCGGACCGGCGTCCGTACACCTCCGCGGAGCCCTCCCCCGTGACCCCGTGTCCCCCGTGGTCCCGGAGCTCCGCGTCTGCGCCCCCGTTGCGTCCGGGGTGCCGCGCCGTTCCGCCGCCCCGTGCCGGCGGTCCGGGCGCCGCGCCCCTTCCGTGGTCTCCACTCTTCCGTCTGTGCAGGTGAGGGCCTATCCGCATCCCTACTCATCTCCCGCACTAGGTAGAGATACTCAGCCCTGCGCGGAAGGGCCCACCCGGGTGCCCCCCGGGTGTCCCCCCGGTGTCCCCCGGCTGGTCACGATCGCGTCCATGCCGGTACTCCCCCTGTGTTCACGAGCCGCTGGGCGAGGCGGGCAGGCACCGGCCTCACGAATGACGTGCCGGTGGCACCCCTTAGGGTCACTGGCATGGCACGAATTGCGGTGATCGGCGCCGGGACCGGCGCGATGGCGGCGGCTGCCCGGCTCTCCGTGGCAGGCCACCGGGTGACGGTGTACGAGCGGTCGGAGACACACGGCGGCTCGCTCGGCCGGTATGCGCGTGACGGCTTCGTCTTCGACACCGGCCCAGGGCTGCTGCACCTGCCGGCGGTCTACCGCGACCTGTTCGTGAAGACGGGCAAGGAAAGCCTGGAGCAGTGCGTCACGCTCACCCAGGTCGACCCGTCGAGCCGCCATCTCTTCGCGGACGGCACCGCGGTCTCCCTGCCCAACGCCTCACGGGCCGGGGTCGTCGGCGCACTGGACCGGGCCCTCGGCGAGGGCGCCGGAGCCCGGTGGGGGGATTTCCTGGACCGGGCGGGAACCGCCTGGGACCGGTCGCGCAGGCCACTGCTGGAGGAGCCGCTGCCCGAGGACCGGCAGATGCTGGGCCGCGATCCCTACCCCGCGGTGCGCCGGCGCAGGCTGCTCCGCGCCGCCCAGGAGGCGGCGACGGTGGCGGAGGTGGGCGCCTGGGAGCTGGCGGACCCCCGTCTGACGGCCCTGCTCGACGGCTACGCCCTGTCGTACGGGCTCGACCCGCGCCGCGCCCCGGCCGCCGCGGCCCTCCTGCCGTACATGGAGGAGACCTTCGGCACGTGGTACGTCGCCGGGGGCATGCGCGCGCTGGCCGACGCGGTGTACGAGCGGTGTCTGGCCCGCAGGGTGGAGTTCGTCTTCGGCGCCGAGGCGGTCCGGGTGTCCGAGAAGGACGGGCGGGCGGCAGGGATCGAGCTGGCGGACGGCGGGAGCGTGGAGGCCGATCATGTGGTCCTGGGCGCGCAGCCGGCGCCCGGGCTCCTGCCCTTCGGGGAGGAGCGGCCCGCCGGGGCGGACACGGCTCCGGTGCCGGGCCGCTTCCTCGTCCTGCTGTCGCTGCGCGGCGCCCGGGAGACCGGCGCCGCGCACCGGACCGTGGTGCACGCCATGGACCCGGGCGCGGAGCAGGAGGCGGTGTTCGGCGGCCGGACGGCGGAGCGGCCCACGGTCACGGTGCTGCGCCCCGACGACCCCGCCACCCGCCCCGACGAGGAGCACGAGGCGGTGACCCTGATGGTGACGGTGGCGCCGCACGGTCCGGTCGACTGGACGGACGCGGCGCTGCGCGAGCGGTTCGCGGACGAGGTGATCGGCCGGGCCGCGGAGGCCGTTCCCGGCCTCCGCGAGCGGATGGTCCACGCCGAGGTGCGTACGCCGGCCGAGACCGCGGCCTGCACCGGGGCCGAGGGCGGTTCGGTGCCGGCGCCTGCCCTGGCCGGGGCGCGGGGCGCGTATCTGCGCTCCGGGAACCGCACCCCGCTGCCCGGCCTGTATCTGGCCGGCGGCTGGGCCCACCCCGGCGGCGGAACGGCCCACGCGGGGATGTCGGGTGCCCTGGTCGCGGGACTCGTCGTGGAGGGTGACGGCTTCCGCGGCTCCCGGTGACTCCACGGCCGTCGCGCCGCGGCCGGCCGTCGGGTCCCGACGGCCGGCCGGCCGCTCAGTAGCGGTACTGCTCGTTCTGTCCGGTGTCGTACCCGTTGCCGTACGGCGCCTGGACGGGTGTTTCCGGCGGCATCGGGGGGTACTGGTCATCCTCGCGCTGCTGCGGGACCCAGACGCCGCCCGGCGGCGTGTCGGTGTACTGCCCGGTGTACGGGTCCGCAGGCGGCTGCCCGGCGCCGTAGGAGGGGTCGTAGCCGCCGTAGCTGTCGTACGCCGCGTACTGCCCCGTGTCCGCGTACTGCCCCGTGCCCGCGGCCTGGTCCGTGCCCCCGGTGGCGCCTGTGCCGATGTAGGGGTCGGAGTAGGGGGCGTACCCGGTCTGGTCCGTCCCGTAGTCGTACTGGCCGGCGTAGGCGCCCTGGTCCTGGTGCGTGTCCTGGCTCCCGTAACCCGCCTGACCGCCGTAGGGGTCCTGGGGCGGCGGCTGGCCGTAACCGGTGTACGGGTCGTAGCCGGCGTACTGCGGCTGCGGTTCGCCGTGCTGGTCCTGCCCGCTGTCGCGGCCCGCCGGCGCGGGGTCGGTGTAGATGCCGTACTGCCCGGTGTCGTCGGGCAGCGGCTCCGGTGCGTAGACCGCCGAGGGGGCCGCCTCCGCCTGCTGTTCCGCCCCCTCGTACTCCAGGTCGGAGACCTCGAGTGTGGGCTTCTGGCCGCCCTGGCCGCCGGACCCGCGCCGCCGGCGGCTCTCACCCGGTTTGCCGCCCACGGCCCATCCCGTCGAGAAGCCGCGCCGGAAGGAGAGCGTCACATATGTCTGGCCCGTCGCGAAGGCGATCGCCCCGAGGACGATCACCGGCACGGAGGGGATCAGGACACCGAGGACCACGACGAGGAAGCCGGCGAAGGCGAGCAGCCGCCAGCGCAGGCGTGCCTTGTACTGCAGGAGCACCTCGCCCAGCAGCCACAACGCCACAATGCCGAATGCGATGTAGAGGACCGTCCAGCCCACGCCCGCCCCCTCCTACGGCCACCGCCCCGGTTGGTGGCGGGTACGGCCGGTCAGGACTGCTTGTGCAGTCCGAGATTCTCGTAGATCTCGAGTGTCGCCGTCGAGTTGTTGAGCGTGATGAAGTGCAGCCCCGGGACACCCTCGGAGAGCAGTTTCGCGCAGAACTCCGTGGCGAACTCGATGCCAATGGAGCGTACAGCCGCCGGGTCGTCCTTCGCGGCGAGGATGCGTTCTTTCAGTGCGGAAGGCAGGGACGCGTTGCTGAGCTGTGCGAATCTCTCCAGCTGTCTGACGCTGGTGAGGGGCATGACCTCGGGAATGACCGGGGTGTCGCAACCCGCAGCGACCACGCGGTCACGCATCTGCAGATAGCTTTCCGGGTGGAAGAACATCTGGGTGATCGCGTAGTCGGCACCGGCGCGGCACTTGTCCACGAAATGACTGATGTCGGAGTCCCAGTCGGCGGACCGCGGATGCATTTCGGGAAAAGCCGCGACGCCGACGCAGAAATCGCCGGCCTCCTTGATCAGCCGGACGAGATCCGCCGCGTACCGCACGCCCTGCGGGTGCTCGACCCACTCACCCATCGGGTCGCCGGGCGGGTCTCCGCGCACCGCGAGGATGTTGCGGATGCCGGCGTCGGCGTACTGCCCGACCATGTTGCGCAGCTCGGCCACGGAGTGGTCGACGGCGGTGAGGTGGGCGACCGGCGTGAGCGTGGAGTCCGCGGCGATCTGCTGGGTCGCCCGGACCGTCCCGGCGCGGGTCGAACCACCGGCCCCGTACGTCACGGAGACAAAGCTCGGTCCCACCGCCTCGACCCGGCGCAGGGCGTTCCAGAGGTTCCGCTCGCCCTTCTCGGTCTTGGGCGCCCAGAACTCGAACGAGAACGACGTCTCGCCGGTCGCGAGCAGCTCACGCACGGTGCGCGCGTGATCTGTCCTGGTGGAAGATGTGCCAAGGGCCATACTGGGAGGTTAACCAGGGCCCGGCGGTACCCCAACCAGAGCGAGCGAATTGACCGGAATGAGGCGGGTTTTGTCCACCCTTCGGACACCCCCGGGCACCCCCGGGCACCCCTTCGGACGCCCTCGGAGCTTCCCTGGTCAGGCGGTGCGCGCCCGGACACGCCGTGCGAGCGCTGCGGCCGCATCGGCCGGATCCGCGGCCTCGGTGACGGCCCGCACGACGACGACGCGACGGGCGCCGGCGTCCAGCACCTCGTCCAGATTGCCGGCGTCGATCCCGCCGATGGCGAACCACGGCCGCGTCGTGCCGAGCGAGGCGGCGTAACGCACGAGGCCGAGGCCCGGGGCGTGCCGGCCGGGCTTGGTCGGGGTGGGCCAGCAGGGACCCGTGCAGAAGTAGTCGACGCCCGCCTCGGCGACGGCCGCGTCGACCTCTGCCTCGGCGTGGGTGGAGCGGCCGATCACCACATCGCCGCCGATGACGGCGCGGGCGGCCGGCACCGGCAGGTCGCCCTGCCCCAGGTGCAGCACGTCGGAGCCGATGGCATGGGCGACATCGGCCCGGTCGTTCACCGCCAGGAGCGCTCCATGGCGCTTACAGGCGTCGGCGAACACCGCGAGGTGTTCGAGCTCCTCGGCGGCCTCCATGCCCTTGTCCCGGAGCTGCACGATGTCCACGCCGCCGGACAGCACGGCGTCGAGGAACTCGGGGAGGTCCCCCTGCCGCTTGCGGGCGTCCGTGCACAGATAGAGCCGGGCGTCGGAGAGCCGGTCGCGGAGCGTGGACATGAAGATTTCCCCCGTGGGTACGTCGGTGCGTCGTCGGACACTGATGCGCCGGGAACTCGCCCGTACGCCGGTGGATCGCCGTGCCGACAGGCCGGTTGCAGCGGGGTACGGGCCGTGTGTGCCACGGCCCGTACCCCGCTCACGGTCGTCCGGTCAGACAGCGAGCGCCTGGGCGCGGCGCTTCACCTCCGTACCGCGATTCTCGCTCAGGGCCTGCGCGGGGGTGCCGGGCAGGGTCGGGTCGGGGGTGAAGAGCCAGTCCAGCATCTCTTCGTCGTTGTAGCCGTCGTCCCTCAGGAGCGTCAGGGTCCCTACGAGACCCTTGACCACCTTGTCGCCGTCGATGAAGGCGGCAGGCACCTGGAGCGCCCGGTTCGCACCACGTCGTACGGCGATCAGCTGGCCTTCCTTGACCAGCTGCCGTACGCGCGTCACCTCGACATCGAGCATTTCCGCGATATCGGGAAGGTGGAGCCATGCGGGGACGAGAGCATCGATCTTTGCGTCAATCTCGGTCACAGGGACAAGCGTGCCATCCCGGACCGACAGTCGGTAGCCGGGCCGGGCGTACGAGGCCGTGCCTACCCCTCGAGCACCGTCGATTTCAGCGGTACGGAGGAGTCGGCGGCCCGCGCCGGATCGATCCGCGCCCCCGCCTCGACGAGCTTGCGCCCCTGCGCCAGGTCGCGGGGCCTGCTGACGGCCAGCACGGCGACGAGGGCCCCTTGACGCAGCCAGCAGACCGTCCAGGACGGGTCCGCCGGGTCGCCCCGCCACAGCAACGTGTCCGCACCGGCGTGATGACCGGCGTACTGCACGAAGCGGCCGAACTGCTCGGACCAGAAGTAGGGCACCGGGTCGTACGTCCGGGGCACACCGTCCGCGAGGGCGGCGGCGACCGTCCGTGGCCCCTGGAGGGCGTTGTCCCAGTGGTGGACCAGGAGCCGCTCCCCGTAGCGGGCGGACGGGAAGGAGGCGCAGTCGCCCACCGCGTGGACATCGGGCAGCGAGGTGCGCAGCGAGCTGTCCGCGGTGACCGAGCCGTCCGGGCCCAGCGCGATGCCGGAGCCCGCGAGCCACGCGGTGGCGGGCCTCGCGCCGATGCCGACGACCACCGCTCCGGCGGGGATCACACGGCCGTCCGCGAGATGGACGGCTCCCTGTTCGATGCGGGCGACCCGGGCGCCGGTGAGGAGTTCGGCTCCGCTCTCGGCGTACCAGGCGCTCATCGGCTCGGCGACCTCGGCGGGCATCGTGCCCGCCAGGGGACGGTCGGCGGCCTCCACGACGGTGACCGCGCAGCCGGCCGCGCGGGCCGCCGTGGCGAACTCGGCGCCGATCCAGCCCGCTCCGACGACGACCACGTCGTGCTGCCGCTCCAGGACCGGCCGCAGCCGTGCGGCGTCGTCGAGGGTGCGCAGCAGATGGACGCCTGGCACACCCTCGGAACCGGGCAGCGCGACGGGTTCAGCCCCGGTGGCGAGGACCAGCGCGTCGTACGCGACGGGCCCCTCCGGGGTGTCCAGCTCATGCTCCTCGGCGCGGAGGCCCGACACGTCGAGGCCCAGGCGCAGCGTGATGTCCAGGGCTTCGAAGTCGACGTCGAAGGCGGAGTCCTCCGCCTTGCCGAGCAGGACCGCCTTGGACAGGGGCGGTCTGTCGTACGGCTGGTGGGGTTCGGCACCGATCAGGGTGACCGGGCCCGTGAAGCCCTGTTCGCGCAGGGCCACGGCCGTCTGCACGCCGGCCATGCCCGCGCCCACGATCACGACTCCGCGCTCCGCCGCCGGGTCCAGTGTCTGCTCGCTCACCCGTCCACCCTCATCATCTGACGCTCCATCAGTCGGCGAGCTCCTCCACCACACTCGTCCCGCTGCCCTCCTGGGACTCCCATTCCCACTTCTCGTCCAGACGCACCCGCCCGTCGGGGAGCTCGGTGACGGTGGAGAGGCAGTGCCCCGAGGAGGTCGTCCCGTCCCGCTTGAGCTGGACGTACCTGAAGTCGAGGGTATCCGCCTCCCGGGTGCCGACGAGATGCCCTCGGACGACGTCGCCGCCCTCGTAGGCGGCCCATATCCGGCCGCCCCGCTGGTGGTAGGTGAATCGGGTCCGGGTCCCGACCTGGCCGGGGGCCTGGTCGGCGACCGGTGAGAGGACGAGTCCGTCGAGTGAACGGGCCACGCGTGCCGCTCCCTTACAGGCTGTGGGCGGTGGGGTTTAGGCTGGCCACCGTAAGGCACTCGCGGGAGTCCGGACGTACCGGGCTGAGAGGGAGGCTGGCCGGCCTCCGACCGTACGAACCTGATCCGGGTCATGCCGGCGAAGGGAGGGGCTGGACGCCCATGCGTATCTCCGCAAGCAGTTCCGACGTCCTGGTCGTCGGAGGCGGCATCATCGGTCTGGTGACCGCGTGGCGGTCGGCCCAGCACGGCCTTCGCACCACGCTGGCCGATCCCGCCCCGGGCGGCGGCGCCGCCCAGGTCGCGGCCGGGATGCTCGCCGCCGTCACCGAACTCCACTACGGCGAGCAGATGCTGCTCGGCCTCAACGTGGCCTCCGCCGCACGCTATCCGGCGTTCGTGGCCGAGCTGGAGGAGGCGAGCGGGCAGAAGACCGGCTTCCGCGCGTGCGGCACCCTTTCCGTCGCGCTGGACTCCGACGACAGGGCCCATCTGCGGGAGCTGCACGCGCTGCAGCAGCGTTCGGGGCTGGAGTCCGAGTGGCTCAGCGGCCGCGAGTGCCGCCGTCTGGAACCGATGCTCGCCCCCGGGGTACGCGGCGGGCTGCGCGTCGACGGCGACCACCAGGTGGACCCCAGGCGGCTCGCCTCGGCCCTGGTCACCGCCTGCGAGCGGGCCGGGGTGATGTTCCGCCGCGCCTGGGTCCAGCGGCTCTCGGTCACGGGCGGCCGTGCGACGGGAGCCGTCCTGGCCGACGGCACGGAGCTCGCCGCAGGCCAGGTGGTACTCGCCGGCGGCAGCCTCAGCGGCCGGCTCGAAGGGCTGCCCGAGGCAGTCGTCCCACCGGTACGCCCGGTCAAGGGGCAGGTGCTCCGGCTGACCGTGCCGCCCGCGTACGCCCCCTTCCTCAGCAGGACGGTGCGGGCCGTCGTGCGGGGCAGCCATGTCTATCTGGTCCCGCGGGCCAACGGCGAGCTGGTGGTCGGCGCGACCACGGAGGAGCTGGGCTGGGACACCACGGTCACCGCGGGCGGGGTGTACGAGCTGCTTCGGGACGCCCACGAGCTGATGCCCGGCATCACGGAGCTGCCGCTGACCGAGACCCGGGCCGGCCTTCGGCCCGCCTCGCCCGACAACGCGCCGCTGCTGGGGCCCACGGCACTGCCTGGCCTGCATCTGGCCACCGGGCACCACCGCAACGGGGTGCTGCTGACCCCCGTCACCGGCGATGTGATGGCCCACGTGCTGACCACGGGCGAGCTGCCCGAGCTGGGCCGGCCCTTCGCGCCGCGCCGCTTCGGCCCCGTCCCTCCGGAGAGCCCGCAGGCCTCCTCCCCCGAAGATTCCGAAGAAACAGAAGAAACCGCCCCCGCGCCGCAGGAGCAGCCCGTATGACACAGCCCGCGCCCGCCGCCGTCCCTGTTCCCGTCTCGGTGTCCGTCAACGGGGAGGGCCGCACCGTCCCCGCCGGCACCGCGCTCGACACCCTGGTCGCGGCGTTGACCACGGCGCCCTCCGGGGTCGCCGCCGCGGTCAACGAGGCCGTCGTCCCACGCGGTCGGTGGTCCGCCACCGTGCTCGCCGACGGCGACCGTGTCGAGGTGCTCACCGCGGTCCAGGGAGGCTGACCATGTCCGACGATCTCTTCACCCTCGGTTCCACCGCGTTCACGTCACGGCTGATCATGGGCACGGGCGGGGCGCCCAGCCTGGAGGTGCTGGAACGCTCCCTGGCCGCCTCGGGCACCGAGCTGACCACCGTGGCGATGCGCCGGCTCGACCCGACGGTGCAGGGTTCGGTGCTCTCCGTCCTGCGACGCCTCTCCATCCAGGTCCTGCCGAACACCGCGGGCTGTTTCACCGCGGGCGAGGCCGTGCTGACGGCCCGGCTGGCCAGGGAGGCGCTGGGCACCGACTGGATCAAGCTGGAGGTCGTGGCCGACGAGCGGACCCTGCTGCCCGACCCGATCGAGCTGCTGGACGCCGCCGAGATCCTGGTCGACGACGGCTTCACGGTCCTGCCGTACACCAATGACGACCCGGTCCTGGCCCGGAAGCTCCAGGACGTGGGGTGCGCGGCGATCATGCCGCTGGGCTCCCCCATCGGTTCAGGGCTCGGCATCCGCAACCCGCACAACTTCCAGCTGATCGTCGAGCAGGCCGGGGTCCCGGTGATCCTGGACGCCGGTGCCGGGACCGCGTCGGACGCGGCGCTGGCGATGGAGCTGGGCTGTGCCGCTGTGATGCTCGCCTCGGCGGTGACCCGGGCGCAGGAGCCCGAGCTGATGGCAGCGGCGATGCGGCACGCGGTGGACGGCGGACGTCTGGCGTACCGGGCGGGACGCATCCCGCGCCGCCATTTCGCCGAGGCGTCCTCGCCTGCGGAGGGCCGCGCGGTGCTGGATCCGGAGCGCCCGGCCTTCTGAGGACCGGGCACCGGCGGCGGTCCCGAGGTCACAGCACGTGCATGCCCCTGTCACGGCTCGGCACCGGAACGGCCCCCGGAGGACCCTGGGCCATCCGTGGTGTCCGTGGCAGCTCGTAGACTCGCCCTGTGGACACGACCCTCCAGGACCCCCTTGTCGGGCAGCTGCTCGACGGCCGCTATCGCATCGATGCGCGCATCGCCGTCGGCGGTATGGCCACGGTCTACCGGGCCGTGGACACCCGGCTCGACCGGGTGCTCGCCCTCAAGGTGATGCATCCTGCGCTGGCGACCGACGTGGCGTTCGTCGAGCGCTTCATCCGCGAGGCGAAGTCCGTCGCCCGGCTCGCCCACCCCAATGTGGTGGCCGTCTTCGACCAGGGCGCCCAGGGCGCGTATGTGTACCTCGCGATGGAGTACGTCGCCGGGTGCACCCTGCGCGATGTCCTGCGCGAGCGCGGGGCGCTGCAGCCCCGGGCGGCCCTGGACATCCTCGAACCGGTGCTGGCCGCCCTCGGCGCCGCGCACCGGGCGGGCTTCGTCCACCGCGACATGAAGCCGGAGAACGTCCTGATAGGGGACGACGGCCGGGTGAAGGTCGCCGACTTCGGTCTCGTACGCGCCGTGGGGACCGCCACGGACACCACCGGCTCCCTCCTGGGCACGGTCTCCTATCTCGCCCCGGAGCAGATCGAGCAGGGCACGGCCGACACCCGGTCCGACGTGTACGCCTGCGGTGTCGTGCTCTACGAGATGCTGACCGGAGACAAGCCGCACAGCGGGGACACCGCCGCCCAGGTCATCTACCAGCATCTGAACGAGGACGTCCCGGCGCCGTCCGGTGCCGTTCCTGGCCTGGCCGCCGGGCTGGACGAGCTGGTGGCCGCCGCGACGGCGCGCACGCCCGACGCCCGTCCGTCCGACGCGGTCGCCCTGCTCGCACGGTCCCGCGAGATACGGGCGGCCCTCACCGAGGAACAGCTCGACGCGATGCCCCCGCAGGCCCTCACGGAGGAACACGACGCCGCCGAGGACCGTACGAGCGTGATCCCCAGGGTGATCCCGGCCGGCCAGGGAACCGCGCACCACACCAGCCGGCTGGAGATGCCCCCGTCCGCACCCCAGGACCCCGCGCGCGGGCGGCTGGGGCGCTTCGCCGGCCGCGGCCGGCGCGGGACGATCGCCGTGCTCGTCGCCGTCCTGCTGGTGCTGGTGGCCGGTGCGGGCGTCTGGTACATCAACTCGGGCCAGTTCACCCGGGTGCCCTCCCTCCTGGGCCAGACGCAGAGCGCCGCCGAGAAGCGGCTCGCGGACGAGGGCCTCGACCTGAAGGGGGTCGAGCGCGCCTACAGCGACACGGTGAAGCGCAACACGGTGATCAGCAGCGATCCGGGCTCCGGCGAGCGGATCCGGGGCAACGACGCGGTGGGACTGGTGATCTCGCGCGGCCCGGAGATCGTGAAGGTCCCCGACGTCGAGAGCCTCGCACTCGCCGAGGCCCGGCGGGAGCTGAAGAAGTCGGGACTCGCGCCCGGCATGGTGACCAGGGAGTTCAGCGAGGAGATCGACCGGGGCAAGGTGATCCGTACGGATCCGCGGGCCGGCACGGAGCGCCATCCCGACTCGGCGGTCGCACTGGTCGTCAGCAAGGGCAGCCCCGTCGACGTGCCCGACGTCACCGGGCTCTCCGTGGAGGACGCCACGGCCGCTCTGGACGAGGCGGGTCTCGGGGCGAAGGTGCTGACCGACCGGGTCAACTCCCCCGAGGCGGAGGGCGAGATCGCCCGGCAGTCGCCCGGGAACGGCGCGGAGGCCGCCGAGGGCGACACCGTGGAGCTGACGGTCTCCAAGGGCCCGCGCATGCTCCTGGTCCCCGATGTCACGGGGAAGGACGTCGACGAGGCCCGGAGCGCACTGGAGGACGCGGGGTTCGAGGTCAAGGTCGAGCGCCCGTTCCTCTCCTTCAGCGACACCGTCGGGAAGCAGTCGGTCGAGGGCGGCGAGAAGGCCGCCGAAGGCTCAGCGATCACCATCAGGACCAAGGCCCTGTAGAAGACCCATCGAGGACTGGCGGCACATGCGCAACCCCATCGGCGGACACGTTCCCGTGGCCGGCGGACTCGCCAAGATCGGCCTCGGCTACGCCCGTGAGCTGGCGGCGGAGACCGTGCAGGTCTTCGTCGCCAATCCGCGTGGCTGGGCGACACCGCCCGGGAATCCGGCGCAGGACGAGCTGTTCCGCTCGGAGTGCGCGGCCGGCTCCGTTCCGGCGTACGTCCATGCCCCGTATCTGATCAACTTCGGCTCGCACACCGAGGCCACGGTCGAGCGGTCGGTCGTGTCGCTGCGCCACTCGCTGCGCCGGGCGCGGGAGATCGGCGCCCTGGGTGTGGTGGTGCACACCGGCTCGGCGACCGGCGGACGCCCTCGCGAGGTCGCCCTCGCCCAGGTGCGGGAGCACATGCTCCCACTGCTGGACGAGCTCGCCCATGACGACGATCCGTTCCTGCTGCTGGAGTCGACCGCCGGGCAGGGCTCGTCGCTCTGCTCGCGGACCTGGGACTTCGGCCCGTACTTCGAGGCCCTGGACTCCCACCCCAGGCTGGGCGTCTGCCTGGACACCTGCCACATCTACGCGGCGGGCCACGATCTGACCGGCCCCGCGGGCATGCGGCAGACCCTGGACCTGCTGGTGGACACGGTCGGCGGGAACAGGCTGAAACTGATCCACGCCAATGACTCCAAGGACGTGGTGGGCGCCCACAAGGACCGTCACGAGAACATCGGTGCGGGCCATATCGGTGCCGGGCCCTTCCGCGAGCTGTTCTCGCATCCGGCGACGGAGGGCGTGCCGCTGATCATCGAGACGCCCGGCGGCAAGGAAGGCCATGCGGCGGATGTGGCACGGCTGAAGGAACTCCGGGGCTCCCACTAGCCTGGAATACCCCAGGCGGGTATGTGGTTCCCCTCGGCGTCAGGGACCGCGAACCGGTTTTCGGGAGCTTCTCATGCGACACGAGGCACACGACCCACACCGCGCGCACGGCGAGGAGGGTGGCGGCGGCTCGACCTGGACCCTCGCCGCGCGCGCCACCCTGCACTGCCTCACCGGATGTGCGATCGGCGAGATCCTGGGCATGGTGATCGGTACGGCGCTCGGCTGGGGCAATGTGCCGACGATGGTGCTCGCGATCGTCCTGGCGTTCTTCTTCGGCTACGCGCTGACCCTGCGCTCGGTCGTGGGCGCCGGCCTCGGCCTCCGTGCGGCGGTCCGGGTCGCGCTGGCCGCGGACACCGTGTCCATCGCCGTGATGGAGCTGATCGACAACGGGGTCATCGCACTCTGGCCGGGCGCCATGGACTCCGGCCTCTCGGACGGGACGTTCTGGACCGCGCTGGCCCTCTCACTGGTGGCGGCCTTCCTCGTCACCACACCGGTCAACCGGTGGATGATCGGCCGTGGCAAGGGGCACGCGGTGGTGCACCGCTACCACCACTGACCGGCACGGCGAACACGTCAGAGTTCGGGGCCGTCCCCGGGCTCCTCCTGGTAGGAGTAGCGCTGCTCGCTCCACGGATCCCCGATGTTGTGGTAGCCGCGCTCCTCCCAGAACCCACGGCGGTCGGCCGACATGTATTCGATGCCGCGGACCCATTTGGGCCCCTTCCAGGCATACAGATGCGGTACGACCAGGCGCAGCGGGAATCCGTGTTCGGCGGTGAGCAGTTCGCCGTCCTTGTGCGTGGCGAACAGCGTCCGCTCCGACGTGAAGTCGTCGATCCGGAGGTTCGAGCTGAATCCGTATTCGGCCCAGACCATCACATGGGTGACATGGGGCGCCGGCGGCGCCAGTTCCACCACCTCGCGGGCCGGGATTCCGCCCCATTCGGCTCCGAGCATGCTGAATTTGGTCACGCAGTGGAGGTCGGCGAAGACCGAGGAGAAGGGAAGCGCCGTGAATTCCTGGTGATTCCAGCAGTGCTTCTCACCGTCGGCCGTGGCCCCGAAGACCCGGAACTCCCAGCGGTCCGGTTTGAACTTGGGCACGGGCCCGTAATGGGTGACCGGCCAGCCGCGCTGCAGCCGTTGCCCCGGTGGAAGCCCGGACTGCTCTGCTGTGCCGCGTTCCCGGCTTTCCGGCTGACCCATGCCTCCATGGTGACAGACAGCCAGGGGTGGTCATGACCAGGGGAGAGTCGATTCGGGCAACTCATACTAAGCATGCACTTACTGGACGGCTGCATGGCGCGATGCGAGGATGCGCGCAAACATGCCCAGTTCACCGGTTGGAAGGAGCCTCTGCGATGCAGGGCGACCCCGAGGTCCTCGAGTTCCTGAACGAACAGCTGACCGCCGAATTGACTGCCATCAATCAGTACTTCCTGCACGCGAAGATGCAGGAGAACTTTGGCTGGACAAAGCTCGCCAAGTACACGCGGGCCGAATCGTTCGACGAGATGAAGCACGCGGAGATCCTCACCGACCGGATCCTGTTCCTGGACGGCCTGCCCAACTATCAGCGGCTCTTCCATGTGCGGGTCGGCCAGACGGTCACCGAGATGTTCCAGGCGGACCGCCAGGTCGAGGTGGAGGCGATCGACCGTCTCAGGCGGGGCATCGAGGTGATGCGCGGCAAGGGCGACATCACTTCGGCGAATATCTTCGAGTCCATCCTCGAGGACGAGGAGCACCACATCGACTATCTCGACACCCAGCTGGAGCTGGTCGAGAAGCTCGGCGAGGCACTCTACATCGCCCAGCTGGTCGAGCAGCCGGACAGCTGATCCGCCGACGGCACCGATACGGCTCCACGGCCCGGGCAGGGTCCTCAGGCTGCGTCGGAGAGCCTGACGGCCGGGGTGCCGCCGAGAGCGACGGGCGCGCCGGCCGGGGCGCCCGTCGGCGCGGTGCGTCCCTCGACGAGGTCACGGCGCGGGCACTCGCCACGGCCGAGCAGCGCCTGGATCCTGCGGACACAGCCGCCGCAGTCGGTGCCGGCCTTGCAGGCGGAGGCGATCTGGCGAGGCGTGCACGCTCCGCCGTCCGCATGCTGCTTGACCTGGTCCTCCGTGATGCCGAAGCAGGAGCAGACGTACATGCGGTTCACCTCCCGACGGGTCGATCGCTGCGCCGTCCCGATTTCCCGGTGAGGCTAACCTAACCTTACCCGCGAGCTCCCGCACGCAAAAGCCCCGTTACGCACGTGGGGCACGGATCACATCGATCCGCGCCCCACGTGTGTCACCAGCGGTGATCCCTACTGGTCGCGGTACATCTCCGCGACCAGGAAGGCCAGGTCCAGGGACTGGCTGCGGTTGAGGCGCGGGTCGCAGGCCGTCTCGTAGCGCTGGTGCAGATCGTCCACGAAGATCTCGTGGCCGCCGCCGACGCACTCGGTGACGTCGTCGCCCGTGAGCTCGACGTGGATGCCGCCGGGGTGCGTCCCGAGCGCCTTGTGCACCTCGAAGAAGCCCTTGACCTCGTCCAGGACGTCGTCGAAGCGGCGCGTCTTGTGGCCGGACGCGGCCTCGAAGGTGTTTCCGTGCATCGGGTCGGTCACCCACACCACCTGGGCGCCGGAGGCGGTGACCTCCTCGACCAGTGCGG
Source organism: Streptomyces sp. NPDC102441 (assembly GCF_044765585.1). Lineage (NCBI taxonomy): Bacteria > Bacillati > Actinomycetota > Actinomycetes > Kitasatosporales > Streptomycetaceae > Streptomyces > Streptomyces sp. NPDC102441. The sequence continues at coordinate 284,166 of NZ_JBIWKH010000006.1, read as the reverse complement.
GGAGCCTGTCGCGGACCTTGTCGGCACCCATGCGGACGATGAAGGTCAGCCGGCCCGGCTCACGCTCGGGGTCGAGGCGGTCGACGTAGCCGAGCGCCTCGTCCACGGTGGTCGTCGGGCCCAGCTTGATGCCGATGGGGTTACGGATCTTCGACGCGAACTCGATGTGCGCGCCGTCCATCTGGCGGGTGCGCTCACCGACCCAGACCATGTGGCCCGAGGTGTCGTACAGCTGGCCGGTGCGCGAGTCGGTGCGGGTCAGCGACGACTCGTAGTCCAGCAGCAGCGCCTCGTGCGAGGCGTAGAACTCGACCGCCTTGAACTCGGCCGGGTCCGTGCCGCACGCCTTCATGAAGTTCAGGGCGTTGTCGATCTCGCGGGCCAGGGCCTCGTAACGCTGTCCGGACGGCGAGGACTTCACGAAGTCCTGGTTCCAGGCGTGCACCTGGCGCAGGTCCGCGTAACCACCGGTGGTGAAGGCGCGCACCAGGTTCAGCGTGGAAGCGGATGCGTGGTACATCTGCTTCAGCCGCTCGGGGTCCGGGACGCGGGACGCCTCGGTGAACTCGAAACCGTTGACGGAGTCGCCGCGGTAGGTCGGCAGGGTCACGCCGTCGCGGGTCTCGGTCGGCTTCGAGCGCGGCTTGGAGTACTGCCCCGCGATCCGGCCGATCTTGACGACCGGCACGGAGGCCGCGTACGTCAGGACGGCGCTCATCTGGAGCAGCGTCTTCAGCTTGGCCCGGATCTGCTCGGCGGACACGGCGTCGAAGGCCTCGGCGCAGTCGCCGCCCTGGAGCAGGAACGCCTCGCCCTTGGCGACGGCTCCCAGACGGGCGCGCAGCTGGTCGCACTCGCCGGCGAAGACGAGCGGAGGATACGACTCGAGGTCCGCGATAACGTCGCGCAGAGCCTCGGCATCGGGGTACTCGGGCTGCTGCGCCGCGGGAAGGTCTCGCCAGGTGTGGCCACCGGCGACGGAGGTATTGGCGTTCACGGTCACCTCGACAACATTACGGGGTCGTCGAGTGCGCCCTGCCCGTCCGCTCAACAAATGAGACACACGCTCGTTTGTCCGCCGCTTCCGCTAGGGTACGTGGCATGTTCGCGCAGACGACCCAGAACTGGTGGTGGACCGCTCATCCGGCGGCCCGCTGACTCATCGCGCGTACAGACTTCGCGAAGGCCGCCCGAGGGGCGGCCTTCTCTGCGTTTCGGAGCCGGGATCCGTTCCTCATCAGGAAGGAACTCCCGTGCCCGAACCCACCTCCGGCCGCACCGTCCGCACCACCGACGTGTTGTCCATGCTGCTCCGTGACGACTCCCCGCCTTTCGCCCTGCTGCGCCGGCGCACGCCGGGCCACGACCACGACATCGTCGAGGTCCTGACCGGCGAGGTCCGGGAGGCGGACCGGCTCGCCGACATCCCGGTGGGCGAGCTGCCCTCACTGGCTCTGGTGCCCTTCCGGCAGATCGCCGAGCGCGGTTTCGACGTACGGGACGACGGCACACCGCTCTCCGTGCTGGTCGCCGGGCAGGCGTACGAACTGCCGCTGGCCGAGGTGCTCACACAGCTGCCCGGCCACGACGTGCGCGTCGAGAACGGTGCGTTCGACGTCCCCGACGAGGAGTACGCGGACATCGTCCGACGGGTCATCGAGGACGAGATCGGGCAGGGCGAGGGCGCCAACTTCGTGATCCGGCGGACCTTCGGCGGCGAGATCCCCGGCTTCGGCCGGGCCGACGCGCTGGCACTGTTCCGACGGCTGCTGGCCGGTGAGCGCGGGGCGTACTGGACCTTCGTCGTCCACACGGGGGACCGGACGCTGGTCGGCGCCAGCCCGGAGGTCCATGTGCGGATGTCCGGCGGAACCGTCGTGATGAACCCGATCAGCGGGACCTACCGCTATCCGGCCGAGGGGCCGACCGCCGAGAGCCTGCTGGCCTTCCTCGGCGACCGCAAGGAGACCGAGGAGCTCTCCATGGTGGTCGACGAGGAGCTCAAGATGATGTGCACGGTCGGCGACATGGGCGGGGTGGTGGTCGGGCCGCGGCTCAAGGAGATGGCCCATCTCGCGCACACGGAGTACGAGTTGCGCGGGCGTTCCTCGCTGGATGTGCGCGAGGTCCTGAAGGAGACCATGTTCGCGGCGACGGTCACCGGCTCGCCCGTGCAGAACGCCTGCCGGGTGATCGAGCGGTACGAGCCGGGGGGCCGCGGCTACTACGCCGGCGCCCTGGCGCTGGTGAGCCGGGAGCCCGGCGGGGCGCAGACGCTGGACTCGCCGATCCTGATCCGCACCGCCGACATCTCGGCGTCCGGCGGACTTCGGGTGCCGGTGGGCGCCACGCTCGTACGCCATTCCGACCCCGCGGGGGAGGTCGCCGAGACCCACGCGAAGGCGGCCGGTGTGCTCGCGGCGCTGGGCGTCCGGCCGGGCCGGCCCGAGGCCGAGGCGGACCGTCCGGGGCTGGCGTCCGATCCGCGGGTGCAGGCGGCCCTGGACGACCGCCGCGGCGGGCTGGCCCCCTTCTGGCTCCGGATGCAGGAGCGCACGCACGAGCTGTCCGGCCATGCGCTGGTGGTGGACGGCGAGGACACCTTCACCGCGATGCTGGCCCATCTGCTGCGCTCCTCGGGCCTCACGGTCTCGGTGCACCGTTATGACGAGCCCGGGCTGCGCGAGGCCGTCAGGGCGCACGAGGGGCCGGTGGTCCTGGGGCCCGGGCCCGGCGATCCGGGGGACGCGGCCGATCCGAAGATGCGGCTGCTGCGGGAGCTGGCCGCCGAGCTCGTGCGGGAACACCGCCACGGGCTGCTCGGCGTCTGCCTCGGCCATGAGCTGATCGCGGCGGAGCTGGGCCTGGAGATCACCCGGAAGGCGGTGCCGTACCAGGGGGCGCAGACCCGGATCGATCTCTTCGGCAGGCCCGAGACCGTCGGCTTCTACAACAGCTTCACCGCGCTCTGCGACGACGCGGCGGCCACGGAGCTGGGCGCGCACGGCATCGAGGCGAGCCGGGACACTGCCTCCGGCGAGCTGCACGCCCTTCGGGGCAGGGGCTTCGCCTCGGTGCAGTTCCACCCGGAGTCGGTGCTGACGCTGCGCGGCGCGGCGATCGTGTCCGGTCTGCTGGCTGCGCTGCCGGTGCCCAGCTGACCGGAGGAGCTCGCGGGCTACCGCGGGGGCAGCGCCGGGACCAGGACGTTCTCGCTGCGGCGGCCCGCCAGGTAGTCGGTGACGTTCCGCACGGTGGCGTCGATGATCTGCCCCACCGCGTCACGCGTGTAGTACGCCTGATGCGACGTCACGATGACGTTGGGGAAGGTGACGAGCCGGGCGAGGGTGTCGTCGTCGATGCCCTCGACCGACTTGTCGACGTAGAACAGCCCTGCCTCCGCCTCGTAGACATCGAGCCCGACACCGGTGAACCGGCCGCTCCGCAGCTCGGTGACGAGCGCGCGGGAGTCGATGAGACCGCCTCGGCTGGAGTTGACGAGGATCGCGTCGTCCTTCATCACGGACAGGGCTTCCTCGCCGATGATGTGCTGCGTGGCCGGCAGCAGCGGCACATGGAGGCTGATCAGGTCCGCCTCGGCGAAGAGGCGCTCCTTCTCCACGTACCTCATGCCGAGCGCGGTGCAGGCGGGGTTCTCGGTGACGTCCCAGCCGAGCAGTTCCATGCCGAAGCCGTGGGCGATCCGGGTGAACACCTCGCCGATCTTGCCCGTGCCGACCACTCCGGCCGTGCGGCCGTGCATGTCCCGGCCGAGGAGCCCGTCCAGCCGGAAGTCGAAGTCCCTGGTGCGGCTCACCGCCCGGACGATGCGGCGGTTGACGGCCATGGCCAGGGTCCAGGCGAATTCGGCGACCGCGTGGGGTGAGTAGTACGAGACCCGGGCGACGCGCAGGGCGAGCCGTTCGGCGACTTCGAGGTCGATGTTGTTGAAGCCGGTGGAGCGCTGGGCGATCATCTGCGTGCCGCCCGCCGCGAGGGCCTGCAGGACCTGACTGCCGAGGTCCGCGTTGACGCTGGTGGAGACGACCTCGTAGCCGGCGGCGATCGGGGCGGTGTCCTCGGTGAGGAAGACGTCCAGGCAGCGGACTTCGTGCAGGCCGGCGAAGGCCTTCTCGATCAGCGGCTTCTCGTCGGACTGCACTCCGAATGCCAGGATTTCCACGACGTCTCCCGGATGAGGGGGCGGGGCCGGTCCTCGCGAATATACGGCCCGCGCCCCCTGGGCGCCGCTCGGCCGGAGCAGGTCCGGCCGGGGAGGGATCAGCCGAAGAAGACCCCCGCTTCCGCGTACAGCGCGGGGTCGACCGTCTTCAGCCGGGCCGTCGCCTCCGCGATCGGCACCCGCACGATGTCCGTCCCCCGGAGTGCGACCATCACGCCGGAGACGCCCTCGTGCACCGCGTCGATGGCGTGGAGCCCGAAGCGGGTCGCGAGCCAGCGGTCGAAGGCACTCGGTGTGCCGCCGCGCTGGACATGCCCGAGGACGGTGGTCCTGGCCTCGTTGCCGGTACGCCGCTCGATCTCCTTGGCCAGCCACTCGCCCACACCCGAGAGCCGGACATGACCGAAGGAGTCATGGGAGTCGTCCTTGAGGACCATCTCGCCGCGTGCGGGTGCCGCGCCCTCGGCGACCACCACGATCGGCGCGTAGCTCGCCCGGAAGCGGGAGGTGACCCACTCGCAGACCTGGTCGGTGTCGAAGCGCTGTTCCGGGATGAGGATGACGTTGGCCCCGCCGGCCATGCCCGAGTGGAGGGCGATCCAGCCCGCGTGGCGCCCCATCACCTCGACGACGAGTACCCGCATATGGGACTCGGCCGTGGTGTGGAGCCGGTCGATGGCCTCGGTCGCGATGGAGACGGCGGTGTCGAAACCGAAGGTGTAGTCGGTACCGGAGAGGTCGTTGTCGATGGTCTTCGGGACGCCTACGCACGCGACGCCGTATTCGTCCGACAGCCTGGCCGCGACGCCGAGCGTGTCCTCGCCTCCGATCGTGATCAGGGAGTCGATCTCGTACTTGGCGAGGCTGTCCTTGATACGGCGGACCCCCTGGCCCGCGTACTCGGCGTCGAACGGATTGGTCCGGGACGAACCGAGGATGGTGCCGCCGCGCGGCAGGATGCCGCGCACCACCGGTATGGAGAGCGGCACGGTCACCCCCTCCAGGGGGCCGCGCCAGCCGTCGCGGAATCCGGTGAAGTCGTAGCCGTACTCCTGCACGCCCTTGCGGACGACGGCGCGGATGACCGCGTTGAGCCCGGGGCAGTCGCCTCCCCCGGTCAGTACTCCGACCCGCATGAAAGCATCCCTTCGCCGAAGTGAGCTCGCTATGGGCCACGCTAATGGTGACCCAGGTCACTTCGGGATGGGTCGGACGGTCAATTCCGCCGCGATACGGGCCGGTTGCCCGTCAGGCGTCGTCGAGGCCGGTCTCGATGGCGTACCGCACGAGCTCCACCCGGTTGTGCAGCTGGAGCTTTCCCAGGGTGTTCTGGACGTGGTTCTGCACGGTGCGGTGGGAGATGACCAGGCGCTCGGCGATCTGCTTGTACGAGAGTCCCTTGGCGACCAGCCGCAGGACCTCCGTCTCGCGGTCCGTGAGCTGCGGGGCCTTCGGCTGGTCGGGGGCGGCGGGTGCGGGGTCGGAGGCGAGCCGGCGGTATTCGCCGAGGACCAGCCCGGCGAGGCCCGGCGTGAAGACCGGGTCGCCGGCCGCGGTGGCGCGCACGGCCTCGGTCAGCTCCCGGGTGCTGGCCGACTTCAGCAGATAGCCGGTGGCGCCCGACTTCACGGCCTCCAGGACATCGGCGTGCTCGCCACTGGCGGAGAGCACCAGGACACGCAGCCCGGGATGCGATCCGACGAGCTCCTTGCAGACCTGGGCTCCCGGCATCCCCGGGAGGTTCAGGTCGAGCACCAGGACGTCGGGCACGACGGCCCCGGCACGGCGTACGGCGCCCGGGCCGTCGCCGGCGGTCGCGACCACGTCGAACCCGGACTCGGCCAGATCGCGGGCCACGGCGTCGCGCCACATCGGGTGGTCGTCGACGACCATCACCTTGATGGCCCGTTCCTCGGATGCCTGTGCGTGCGGTGTACTCATCGGGCCTTTCCTGCCTTCCCCCGTGAAACCTTCGGGACCTTCAATTCGACCTCGGCGCCCTGGCCCGGGACCGAGATCAGCTCTGCCGTACCGCCCAGATCGCGCAGCCGCCCGCGGATCGAGAGGGCGACACCGAGCCGGCCCTCCCCTTCCGCCTGGTCGAGTCTGCCCTCCGGGATGCCCGGGCCGTCGTCCCGGACCGTGACGATCACCTCGTCCGGCTCGTCCTCGACCAGGATCCAGGCCTGGGCGTCCGGACCCGCGTGGGCCCGGACGTTGTCCAGCGCGGCGCTCACCGCGGCGGCGAGCTCACGCGCCGCGCCTGCCGCGAGCACCACCGGGGCCCCGGGCTCCGCGAAGGTGACCCTGGAGCCGGCGTGCCGGGCGAGCAGCGCGCGCAGGTCGCACTCGCCGTCCTCCGGCGCGTCCGCGTCCACCGCGCGGACCGCCGCGCCCTCGGCGCCCTCCTCGGAGACCCGGGTCGTGGGCACCAGGCCGCTGGAGACCAGGGTCCGCAGGGCGACCTCCTGCTCCCCGGCCAACCGGCCGAGCTCCGCGGCCTCGCCGCCCATGGCGGTGCCGCGCCGCTGGACCATGGCCAGCACCTGGAGGACGCTGTCGTGGATGTCCCGGGCGAGCCGCTCCCGCTCCCGGGTGGCGGCCTCGATCTCCAGGGCGCGGGCGAGGGTGCGCTCACTGGCGCGGGCCACCTCGACGACGTAACCGATGGCGATGGAGGCGACCCACACCAGCAGCACGTTGTGGAACGTGTCCTCGCTGGGCTCGCCCCGCTCGATGATGTTGGCGCCGGCGACGAGGGTCGAGGCGAAGGCCGCCCAGCGCCAGCCGCCCTTGAGCGCGAAGGCGAGGACCGAGCCCGCGGTCCAGATCGACGGGAGCGTCGGGCCGTCCATGTGCTGGGCGTCGGCGTCGGCGAGGGGGGTCAGCAGGATCCCCGCCAGTGCGACCACGAGGTCGAGACCGAGGAACCGCTTGGTGCAGCTCGCCGCGCCGGCCACCCTGGGGAGGGTGACGACGGTCCAGAGGGTCAGGAAGGCCAGGAAGGCGACGGCGACCCAGAGGCGCTCGTACTTGTCGCGGCCGAAGCCCGCGAGCAGCGCCGCGTAGACCAGCGTCAGCACGCGGTACGCGGTCAGTGCCCGCCACAGCGGCTGCTCGACCGACATCCGTACGGCTCGTTCACGCGCGGCCATGTCCTCTGTGTCCCCTCCCCCGGTTCCCGCCCCTGTCATGCTGCCCGCCCGGGCGGTCCGCGGCGCTCCTATGCGCCGGGCCGTTCCGTTCCCTTGCTCTTCGCCTCGTCGGCGATCTGCCGTTTGGCCGCCGTCGCGTAGATGTCCACGTACTCCTGGCCCGAGAGCTTCATGATCTCGTACATCACCTCGTCGGTGACCGAGCGCAGGATGAACCGGTCGCCGTCCATGCCCTGGTAGCGGCTGAAGTCCAGCGGCTTCCCGATCCTGATTCCTGGCCGCATCAGCTTGGGCATCACCTGGCCGGGCGGCTGGATCTTCTCCGTGTCGATCATCGCCACGGGGATGACGGGAGCACCGGTGGCGAGGGCCACCCGGGCGAGGCCTCCGGGCTTGCCCCGGTAGAGCCGTCCGTCGGGTGACCGGGTGCCCTCCGGGTAGATGCCGAAGAGCCCGCCGCTCTCGATCACCTGGATGCCCGCCTTGATCGCCGCCTCGCCGGCGCCGCGGCTCCCGGAGCGGTCCACCGGGAGCTGTCCCACGCCCTTGAAGAAGGCGGCGGTGAGCTTGCCCTTCACCCCCGGGGCGGTGAAGTACTCCGCCTTGGCGATGAAGGTCACCTTGCGGTCGAGGACGGCCGGCAGGAAGAAGGAGTCGGAGAACGACAGGTGGTTGCTCGCGAGGATCGCCGGCCCGTGTGCGGGGATGTTCTCCAGACCCTCCACCCACGGCCTGAAGGCGAGCTTCAGGGAGCCGCCGATGGAGAACTTCATTGCGCCGTAGATCAACTCTGGTGCCTCCTGTGTGCCGTCGATGAGACCTTAACCTGTGGGACCGTGCCCTCCCCGTGCGCTCGGGGCGGTGTCCGGCACGGGTGCCCCAGCTGGTGACAGCTGTCCGGACGGTGACGGCCCTGGTCGGTGTCGGTCCGGTCGCGTACGGTGAAGTAATCCTTTTGCACACCCCTCGCACCCCCCGCCCCGCTTCATGAACAGGAGACCCCGGTGCCGGTCCTCCCTGGATCCGAGCCGTTCCGCCACGAGGGCGGAGAGGCCGGCGTCCTCCTCTGTCACGGATTCACGGGTTCGCCGCAGTCCCTGCGCCCCTGGGCCGGTTATCTGGCGGAGCGCGGGCTGACCGTGTCCCTCCCCCTGCTGCCCGGCCACGGCACGCGCTGGGAGGACATGGCGGTCACGGGCTGGCAGGACTGGTACGCGGAGGTGGACCGGGAACTGCGGGCGCTGCGGGCGCGGTGCGAGCAGGTCTTCGTCTTCGGCCTCTCCATGGGCGGTGCCCTGGCGCTCCGCCTCGCCGCGAAGCACGGGGACGAGATCACGGGCCTGGTGCTGGTGAATCCGGCGAACAAGGTGCACGGCCTGTCGGCGTACGCCCTGCCGGTGGCCCGGCATGTGGTGCGGACGACGAAGGGCCTGACCAGCGACATCGCGCTCAAGGGCGCCGAGGAGGTCGGCTACGACCGGGTGCCGCTGCACGCCGCGCACTCCGTGCGGGCGTTCTTCCGGCTGGTCGACGCCGATCTGCCCCAGGTCACCCAGCCGATCGTGCTGCTGCACAGTCCGCAGGACCATGTCGTGCCGCCGGCCGACACGGCGCGGATCCTCAGCCGGGTCTCCTCCAGGGATGTCGAGGAGATCCTCCTGGAACAGAGCTACCACGTGGCGACGTTGGACCACGATGCGGAGCGGATCTTCGACGAGAGTTACCGGTTCATCGAACGCCTCGCACCCAACGCTGGCAAGAAGGGGAGCACGTCCGGTGGCTGAACACGACGCGGAGCGCGCGGGCAGTGACGAGGAGCGCGAACCGCGCCCCACGGAAGGAACGGCCGTCCCCGAGGGCACGGAGGAGGCCAGGCCGCTCGACGAGACCGCGGCCTGGGAGGCGATCGTCGCGGGGTACGGCGAGGAGCCGCCGGACCCGCCGGGCGCCAAGCCCTTCAAGTCGGTCGAGGATCTGGCCCTGCTCGATGACGACCAGCTCAACGTCCTGGACCCCTCTCCGGAGCCGGGGCCGGGCGCGGGCGACGACGCGGACAAGGGCGGCAAGACATCCGGCGGGCCGCCGGAGAAGAAGCCGCTCGGCGGTTCGGTCGTCTTCGCGCCCGGGGTCGCGGGCCCGCGCGACTACGGCCTGGAGGCGCCCAAGGACGGCGACACCGACGACCCGGACGACAGCGGGGAGGGACACTTCGTCCCGCCGGAGCCGCCACCGCTTCCCGAGGCCGATGTGACGGCCAAGTTCGCCTGGCTCGCGGTCGTCGGCGGACCGGTGCTGATGCTGGTCGCCGTGCTGATGCAGTGGGACATGACGTGGTGGCTCACCACACTCTCCATCGGCGGCTTCCTGGGCGGGTTCGCCACCCTGGTGGCGCGCATGCCCCACGACGACGAAGAGGACGACGACCCGGGGCGCGGCGCGGTCGTCTGACCATTCGCGCGACGCGGTCGTCCGACCCGGGGCGAAGCGCTCCGGCGGCGTCCCCCGGCTCAGGCCCCCGCGGGCACCCTGAGGGCGGCGAGTACGGGCAGATGGTCCGTGGCCGCCCGCAGGTCCGCGCCCGTGACACCGGGCAGGTCCTCCGGGACGCCGCAGCCGAGCACCTCGATGCCGTCGGTCGCGAACACCGCGTCGATGCGCTTGCGCGGAGCGTCGGGCGGGAAGGTGAGCTCGCCGCCCCAGGGCCGCACGGTCCGGCAGTCCTGGAGCCGCCCCGCCAGCCGCCGGAAGGCGCTCCCCTCCGGTACGTCGTTGAGGTCACCGGCCACGACGGCGTGCGGGACGTCCATCGCGTCGACCCGCTCCAGCAGCAGCCCCGCCTGCGTCTGCCGTTCCTCCCGCTGCAGGCTGAGGTGACAGCTCAGGACACCGATCCGCGCCCCGGCGATCCGTACGACCGCAGTGGCCAGACCACGCCGGTGCAGCCCCGGGGTGCGCGGCAGCAGGACGTCCTCTGTGTGTTCCACGGTGGCGCGCAGGGAGCAGAGCAGCAGTGGCCCGGCCGCCGTGGCCCCGCCGCTGAGGACGACCAGGTCTGTCATGGCCGCGAGCCTGGCCGCCGCCTTGCGCCAGCGGAAGAAGCGCGGGGCCTCCTGGACGCACACCAGGTCGGGCGCGCAGGCGCGGATGACACGGGCCAGCGCCTCGGTGTCGTCCCGCAGCGAGCGGACGTTGTAGCTGAGCACCCTGATGACGGCCGAACCGTCCGGCTCGGTACGGGAGTCGGGCAGGGACAGCGGCATCGTGACCATGGAAGGCACGATACGACGAACGCCCGCCGCTCCCCGGAGGGCGCGACGGGCGTTGGACGTGCTGCGGTGCGGTCAGCCCTGGCGTGCCAGGTCCGCCGCGCCCACCAGGCCCGCCTTGCCGCCCAGTTGGGCGGCGAGGACCTGCGCGTGCGGGCGCCACTCGCCGCCGATCAGCCAGCGCCGGAACGACTTGCGGATCGGGTCGAGGACGAGTTCACCCTCGTCCGAGACGCCGCCGCCGACGATGAAGGCCGACGGGTCGAAGAGCGAGGCGAGGTCGGCCAGTCCGGCCCCTGCCCAGCGCGCCAGCTCGCGGAAGGAGTCGACGGCCACGGGGCAGCCCTGCCGGGCGGCCTCGCTGATGTGCTTGCCCTCGATGCCCTCCACGGTGCCGTCGCCGAGCCCGAGCAGGATCGGGGCGTTCTCCGGGGTGGCGTTGGCGCGCTGCTTCGCGTAGCGCACGAGGGCGCGCCCGGAGGCGTACTGCTCCCAGCAGCCCTGGCTGCCGCAGCCGCAGAGCAGCCCGTCCGGGACGACCCGGATATGACCGAATTCCGCCGCCACGCCGAAGCGTCCACGGCGCAGCTTGTTGCCGATGATGATGCCGCCGCCCAGGCCGGTGCCGAGCGTGATGCAGATGACGTCGTCGTGGCCCTGGCCGGCACCGAAGCGGTATTCGCCCCAGGCCGCCGCGTTGGCGTCGTTCTCGACGACGACGGGCAGGCCGACGCGCTGCTCGACCTTGTCCTTGAGCGGCTCGTGGCGCCAGTTGATGTTCGGAGCGAACAGCACGGTGGCACGCTTGTCGTCGACGTATCCCGCCGCGCCGATGCCTACCGCCTCGACGTCGTGTCCCTCGCTCGCCCCTGACACGGCGGAGCTGATCGCGTCCACGATGCCCTCGGCGGTCGGCGGGGTCGATACCTTGAACGTCGAGAGGATCCGGCCCTCTTCGTCGACCACTCCAGCCGCGATCTTCGTGCCGCCGATATCGACGCCGATGGTGAGTCCCATGAATCCCTCAGTTTCGGTCGAGCCCCGCTACGGCCAACCGTACCCGAGCCGGGGACGGGTATTTCCTGCCCAGGGTCAGTCCAGGTCGATGTGTTCGCTGCCGTCGGTGCCCTCGTCACGCGGGTCGGAGGCGTCATCGGCCGCCTTCTTCCCGGTGCCGGGGGCGGATCCGGTGCCGCCGGAGGTGGGTCCGGCGCCTTCGGTGCCCCGGGTCCAGCGGCCCTCCTGGCCCTCGACGGCAGAGCGGTAGGCGGCGAGGAGTTCGTTTCCCGCGGCGGCGAGATGGTCGAAGAGGTCCGGATTGCGCTCGATGACGGGTTCGACCGCGGATTTGGCCTGCCGGATCACCTGCTGGACGGTTCCCTGGGCGGCCATGCCGAGCAGCGGCGACTGCAGCGAGGAGACCTTGTCGGCCACGGCGTCGATCAGTTTGCGCAGCTCCTCGGCGGCGGAGCCCGGCTGCTGTCCGTACTGGGCCCTGCGACGCGCCTTCTCCGCTTCGAGGTCCTCGGCGCAGGCCTCCGCCCACGCGTCGTCGTCGGCGGGACGATCGGTGGCTTCACTCATGGCGGGCTCCTGCGACGCGGTTGTCTGCGTGACCGTGCGGGCCACGTACTACCGACGTTACCCGAACGGTGGTAGGCCGTTCATCGTGTCCGGGGCCAGAGCCCGGGGTCAGGCGTGAACCGGACACGCAGGACTCCGTCGGTGAGCGCGGCCCCGGAGACGGTGCAGCGGCGCAGCGCGGACTCCAGGCGGACGATCCGGTGGAACGGTCCGGCGGTGAGAAGCAGTTCGTCACCGCGCCGGACGAGCTTGAGGTCCTCCTTGGCCGCCCCGGGCAGCGGAAGGCACCAGGCGATGACACCGTCCCCGGCGTCCTCGGTCCACCAGGGGTCCCCGGCGTGTCCCGGCGCCCGGTCGTCCGGCGCGCAGGTCTCGGCGAGCAGGGCCAGGTCCTCGACGGTGCGCGGCTCACGGCCGAGGTGGGCGGTCTCGCTTACGGACGTCCCGGGCGCCCACTCCTGGCGCCAGTGGTCCAGGCACTTCTCCTGCCGGGCCGCGAGGTCGGCGAACCAGGGATCGGCGGAGTGGCGGGGCAGGACCCGGGAGGCCACGAGGGAGTCGACGCGCAGTCCGTGCAGGGCGAGTCCGGTGCGGGCGGAGCGCAGCGCCTCACCTGCGGCCTGCCCGGGTTCGGCGACCAGCCGCACGGTGGTCGCCTCGTCCTCGATCAGCGCCTCGACGAGGGCCAGTTCGGCGTCCTTGCGGGCGGCGGCCTCGTACAGCCACTGGGCGGGCATGGGGACACCGGCGAGCTGGGCGAGCACCGGGCGCAGGGCACGGGCCGCCTGGCGTTCCCGGGGCAGGAGGCGGCGCAGATAGCGGCGCAGCTGCCCGGGCAGGGCGAGCAGGGCGAGGGCCTCGGTGAGCGGGGGCAGGTCGACGACGAGCACCTCGTAGCCGTCCCCGGACCGGTCGCCCTCGGCCGCCCCGTGCAGGGCGTGGAGGAGGGCGAGCTGCGCGCTGCCCGGGAGTTCGGTGAGTTCCTCGCCGTCGAGCCGGTTGGCGCCGAGCAGGTCGAGCACCCCGGACGCCCGGTCCTGGAGGGCCAGGAGTTCCTCGCGGAAGTGCGCGGCGGAGTCGATGCGCGCGCAGGACAGGTGCTCGGTGTCCGGGGGGAGCGCGGGCACGGCGTCGGCGGAGATCAGGAGGGTGCGCCGGCCGCCGCGTGCCGAGGCGAGCGCGGTCGCCGCGGCGACGGTGGTACGGCCTGCGCCGCCGGGACCGGTGACGAGGACCGTACGCACGTGATCAGGCCTTCGGGACGGATTCGACGCGCTTCTTCAGCCCGGCGAGTGCCCGGTCGATGATGACCTTCTCGGCCTTGCGCTTGATCATGCCGAGGAGCGGGATCTTGACGTCGACGGCGAGCCGGTAGGTGACCTCGGTGCGGTCGCCGTCGCCCAGGGGCGCCAGCGCGTAACTGCCGTCGAGGGCGCGCAGCATCTGGGACTTGACCAGGGTCCAGCCGACCTCGTACGGGCTGTTCCAGGTGTAGGCGAGGACGTGGTCGTCCTTGATCGCTCCGGCGTCCAGGACGAGGCGGACCTGCTCGGCACGGCCCTGGTCGTCGGTGGCCAGGATCTCGGCCTCCTTGACCTCTCCGGTCCATTCGGGATAGCGGGCGAAGTCGGCGATCACTCCCATGACGTCGGGCGGTGCCGCCTCGATCGTGATGCTCGAGCTGGTGTGTTCAGCCATCGCCGTGGCCCTCCAGTGCGGTGTACCGGTCGCGTTCGGCAGAGGCCTGCCGTGTGCAGGCTATCGGGTGCCGACGGCCCTCCCGCCCGCGCCCCGGCCGGCGGCCGGTGGCCGTGTCGCACGGATGAGGTCGTCACCACTCCAGGGCCCAAGGGCGCCCGCTCGACGCGAAGTGACCGACGTTGACGCACTCGGTGACGCCGATCCGCATCCGGCGGACCAGCGGCTGGTGGACATGGCCGAAGACCGCGTAGCGGGGGCGGGTGCGGTGGATGGCGTCCAGGAGCGCGCGGCTTCCGCGCTCGAAACGCCGGGCCACGGTGTCGTAGGTCAGCTCCGGGACGTCCGGGGGGATGTGTGAGCACAGGACGTCCACCGGGCCGAGCGCCTCGACCTTGGCGGCGTATTCCTCGTCGCCGATCTCGTACGGGGTGTTCATGGGGGTCCTGAGGCCGCCCCCGACGAACCCGAAGACCCGGCCTCCGATCTCGACCCGTTCGCCGTCCAGCACGGTGGTACCGGAATTGGCGTACTCGGACCAGAGCGCGGGGACGTCGACGTTGCCATAGGTGGCGTAGGTCGGGGTGGGCATCACCGCGAACATCTCGGCGTACTGCTTGCGCACGGCGGACAGGATCGCCGCGTTGCGGTCCCTGCCCGCCCACAGCTCGCGGCCGAAGGCGCGCGCCTCGTCGAAGCGGCGTGCGGTGCGCAGCTCCACGATGCGGTCGGCGTTGGCGACGCCGAACAGGTCGGGGAAGATGCCGCGCGAATGATCGGCGTAGTCGAGGAAGAGGACCAGGTCACCGAGACAGATCAGGGCGTCCGCACCGTTCCCGGCGCGCGCCAGCGCTTCCGTGTTCCCGTGCACGTCGCTGACCACGTGCACGCGTGTCCGTCGAGTGGGGGTTGTGTGCTGATTGTGCGGTGTGCCGACTCCCATGGAGATCACCCTAGGTCTCCGCCCGCCGCTCTGGGTAGATGCCGTCGGACCTGCGATTACTTCCGGATCAGGACACGGGTGGACTAATGTGCGCCGAAGGACCACCGATATGTGTGATGCATAAGACATCTGGCCGGAAACCCCTTTCCGGAAACGAGTACCGGTGGGTAACGTCCCGCCAGTCCAGTCGTGCTCACCCCACTGAGCATCTGCCAGTCTTGGACCGATCCGGTGCGTCGCACAGAGCAGTGGAACCGGAGCCCGATGAGGAGCAGCAGTCTTGCGCGAGTTCAGCCTTCCGGCCCTGTACGAGGTCCCTACGGACGGCAACCTGACCGATCTCATCCGCCGCAACGCCGCTCAGCATCCCGATGTCGCGGTGATGAGCCGGAAGGTGGCGGGCGTCTGGACGGACGTCACGGCGACCCGGTTCCTCGCTGAGGTCAGAGACACCGCCAAGGGCCTGATCGCGGCGGGCATCCAGCCCGGCGACCGGGTGGCGCTCATGTCCCGTACCCGCTTCGAGTGGGTCCTGCTGGACTTCGCCATCTGGAGCGCGGGCGCGGTCACCGTGCCGGTGTACGAGACCAGCTCCCCGGAGCAGGTCCAGTGGATACTCGGCGACTCGGGCGCGGTAGCGGTCGTCGTGGAGAGCGCCGCCCACGCGGAGTCCGTCACCGCCGTGCGGGACCGGACCCCCGGCCTGCACCACGTCTGGGAGATCGACCGGGACGCCGTCGGCGAGCTGGTGGCGGCGGGTGCCGGAGTCCCGGACGAGACCCTGGACCTGCGCATGGCGAGCGCGAAGGCCGACGACCCGGCGACGATCGTCTACACCTCGGGCACCACCGGCCGCCCCAAGGGCTGTGTGCTGACGCACCGCAGCTTCTTCGCGGAGTGCGGCAACATCGTGGAGCGGCTCAAGCCCCTCTTCCGTACCGGCGAGTGCTCCGTCCTGCTCTTCCTCCCCGCCGCACATGTCTTCGGCCGGCTGGTCGAGGTCGCGTCGGTGATGGCCCCGATCAAGCTCGGCTGTGTGCCGGACATCAAGAACCTCACCGATGAGCTGGCCTCTTTCCGGCCGACGCTGATCCTCGGAGTGCCGCGGGTCTTCGAGAAGGTCTACAACTCGGCGCGGGCCAAGGCCCAGGCCGACGGCAAGGGCAAGATCTTCGACCGGGCCGCCGACACCGCGATCGCGTACTCCCGCGCGCTGGGCACGGCGGAAGGCCCCTCGGTGGGCCTGAAGGTCAAGCACAAGGTCTTCGACAAGCTGGTGTTCAGCAAGCTGCGGGCCGTCCTCGGCGGCCGCGGCGAGTACGCGATCTCCGGCGGCGCTCCGCTGGGCGAGCGGCTCGGCCACTTCTTCCGCGGCATCGGCTTCACGGTGCTGGAGGGCTACGGCCTCACCGAGACCTGTGCCGCCACGGCCTTCAACCCGTGGGACCGGCAGAAGATCGGCACGGTCGGCCAGCCGCTGCCGGGCTCCGTCGTCCGGATCGCGGACGACGGCGAGGTGCTGCTGCACGGCGAGCACCTCTTCACCGGGTACTGGCAGAACGAGTCGGCCACGGCCGACGCACTGGCCGACGGCTGGTTCCACACGGGTGACATCGGCACGCTGGACGAGGACGGCTATCTCGCGATCACGGGCCGCAAGAAGGAGATCATCGTCACCGCGGGCGGCAAGAACGTCGCGCCGGCGGTGATCGAGGACCGGATCCGCGCGCACGCCCTGGTGGCGGAGTGCATGGTGGTGGGCGACGGACGCCCGTTCGTCGGCGCGCTGCTCACCCTCGACGAGGAGTTCCTCTCCCGCTGGGCCGAGGAGAACGGCAAGCCGGCCGGGTCGACGGCGGTCTCGCTGCGCGAGGACCCCGACCTGCTGGCCGAGGTGCAGCGTGCGGTGGACGACGGCAACGCCGCGGTCTCCAAGGCGGAGTCGGTACGCAAGTTCCGCGTCCTGGCAGCGCAGTTCACCGAGGAGGCGGGCCACATCACGCCGTCGCTGAAGCTGAAGCGCAACGTCGTGGCGAAGGACTTCGCGGACGAGGTCGAGTCGATCTACCGCGGCTGAACCGCACACGTATGAGCAGGGGCCCCGCATCGCGACCGCGACCGGTGCGGGGCTCCTGCCCGTCCGTGCTCAGAGCAGTGTTCTGAGCTTCTCGGCCAGCAGGTCCCAGCGCCATTTCTCCTCGACCCACGCCCTGCCCCGCTCCCCCATGCGCCGGCGCAGTTCCGGGTCACGGAGCAGCGCGACGATCCGGTCGGCGGAGTCCTCGGCGGAGCCTCCCCGCACCACCCAGCCGGTCTCGCCGTCGAGCACGGCGTCCGGGGCGCCCCCCGAGTCGCCCGCCACGACGGGCAGTCCGGTCGCGGACGCCTCCAGGTAGACGATGCCGAGGCCTTCGACATCGAGCCCGCCGCGCCGGGTGCGGCAGGGCATGGCGAACACGTCGCCGGCGCCGTAGTGCGCGGGCAGCTCCTCCCAGGGCACCGGTCCGGTGAAGCGCACGGAGTCCTCGACACCGGTCTCGACCGCCAGCTTCTTCAGCTGCCCGGCGTACGGGCCGCCGCCCACGACGAGCAGGACCGCGTCCGGCACGCGTGCCAGGATCGCCGGCATGGCCAGGACGAGGGTGTCCTGGCCCTTGCGCGGCACGAGCCGCGACACACACACGACGACGGGCCGGTCCGCGAGGCCGAGCCCGGCCCTGACCCGGTCACCGCCGGAGGCGGGTTGGAAGGTCTTCTCGTCGACCCCGGGCGGCAGCTGCACCATGCGGGCCGCGGCGTCGGGGGTGAGCGCGGCGGCGATCCTGGACCGGGTGTACTCACCGAGATAGGTGATCGTGTCGGTGCCCTCGCCGATCCTGCGCAACAGCTGCCGGGACGCGGGCAACTGCGCCCAGCCCGCCTCGTGGCCGTGCGTGGTGGCCACGATCCGGCGGGCGCCGGCCCCGCGCAGCGCGGGCGCCATCAGCCCGAGGGGGGCGGCCGCACCGAACCACACGGAGGAGCAGCCGTGTTCGCGCAGCAGCCGGACCGCCCGCCGGGTGACCCGCGGGGTGGGCAGCAGCATCGTCGTACGGTCGCGTACGACGGTGAACGGCTGCTCGGCGTCGAAGGCCGCGGTGGCCTCGGCGCCCTCCGTGGAGCGCTTCCAGGTGGAGGCGTAGACCACGATCTGCTCGGGGTCCATGCGCAGCGCCATGTTGTGGAGGAAGGCCTGGATGCCGCCGGGGCGGGGCGGGAAGTCGTTCGTCACGATCAGCGTCTTGTCCATCGCCGCCGACAGTACCGGGCGCCCCGACGGCCCTGCCTGACGGCTCCCGCACAGCCCGGGCCTGCATCATGGCGTCCATGACGGTCAGGACGGACGCGAGCGGCCGGGGTCTGTCCCTCGCCGTATGGGGTCTCACGCGGGCGGTGCTGCTGCTCTGCGTCTTCAAGGTGTTCACCGTGCCGGGCCCCGATGTCACGAGCGACGTCTCGGTGATCTACCGGGGCTGGTACGAGGTGCTCCGCACCGGTTCGTATCCGCTGGACGACGTCACCTGGCAGTACCCGCCCGCCGCCGCTCTCGCTGTGCTCTCCCCGGATCTGCTGCCCTTCCTGGAGTACGCCTCCGCCTTCTTCGTCCTCGTGCTCCTGTGTGACGCCCTGGTGTTCGGTCTGCTGTTGTACGCGGGAAGCCGTCCGGGCATGCGCGACGCGGGCACCTGGCTGTGGGTGGTGGGCGTGCCGCTGCTCGGGCCGACGGTGTACGCC
This sequence comes from Streptomyces sp. NPDC102441, assembly GCF_044765585.1. Classification (NCBI taxonomy): domain Bacteria; kingdom Bacillati; phylum Actinomycetota; class Actinomycetes; order Kitasatosporales; family Streptomycetaceae; genus Streptomyces; species Streptomyces sp. NPDC102441. Next base: position 265,563 of record NZ_JBIWKH010000006.1, on the reverse strand, counting down.
CGCTACGACCTGATGGTGACGGCCGTCGCGGTGGCGGCGCTGCTGGCGGGTGTGCGCCGTCCCAGGGTGCTGGGGGCGCTGGCCGCCTTCGGCGCGCTTCTGAAGGTGTGGCCGGTGCTGCTCCTGGTGGGCACGGCCCGGGGCGCGGCCACCCGCCGGTCCTGGTCGGCGGCGGCGGTGACGGCCGCCGTGGCGGCCCTGGTGGCCGCGGTGGCGGTGCCGGGAGCGTTCGCCTTCCTGACGTTCCAGCGGGACCGGGGGCTTGAGATCGAGTCGCTGGGGGCGCTGGTCTTCCATGTGGCCCGGCAGTTCGGCTGGGAGGGCCGGGTGGAGCTCCGCTACGGCTCGATGGAGTTCGCCGGCCCCCATGTGTCGCTCGTGAGCACCCTGGCTCTGGCGCTGAGCGTGCTCGCCTTCGGCTGGCTGCTGGTGTGGCGGCTGCGGGCCCGCACGTTCGCGGTGCACACCCCGGCGGACGCGGCGTTCACCGCGGTGCTGCTGTTCACCGTGACCAGCCGGGTCATCAGCCCCCAGTACATGGTGTGGCCGCTCGGTGTCGCCGCGGTGTGCCTGGTGTTCCGCGGCAGCCGGATGGCGCTGCCCGCGTGCCTGGTCCTGGTGGCCACCGCCGTCACCCTGCTGGAGTTCCCCCTCGGCTTCGCGCATGTGGTGGCCAGTGACCCGGAGGGCCTGGAGCTCATGGCCGTACGCAACGGTCTGCTGCTCCTCGCGACGCTGAGCGCCGGGCGGCGGCTCTGGCAGGACACCGTGCCGGGGGCCCGGCGGGGGCGCGCGGCGGAGCGGGTCAGCCCAGCCGGTCGCGCAGATACTCCCGCCAGCGCGCCGTGAAGTCCTCGGGCGTGGTGCCGAGCACCGTGTGCATGGCCTGCTCCACGGCCCCGTCCCGCTCGGAACGGCTCCCCACGGCCTCGTAGAAGGCGATCAGCTCCTCCTCGCCCCAGTCCCGCGCGATCAGCTCGCAGGCCAGCCAGCCGCCCTCGTACGCCCGGGAGAGCTTCGCGGCGTCCTCGCCGAAGCCGAAGTCCTCGTCGGTCGGCAGCCGCGCGGGCAGGTCGCCGCTCCGGACCGCCTCGGCCAGCTCGGGTGCGAGCTCGGGGGCGGTGCGGCTCTCCTGGCTGTACGCGGTCCGGTCGGCGAAGCCCTCGGAGAGCCAGACGGGAGTGGCGGCGGAGGTGTGCGCCCGGGTCGCCACATGGGTGGTCTCGTGGGTGAGGACGACCCGCTGCCCGAAGTCGCCGAGCATCCCGTACGCCTGCGGGTTGACGATCACGCGGTCCGCGGGGGCACGGCCGCTGCCGCCGACCTCACCGGTGGTGACGGCCGCTATGTCCCGGTAGCTGGCCACCGGTGAGCCCAGGAGCCCCGCCATGTCCTCCACCGACTCGGGGACGAGCACCACGACGCGCTCCGCCCAGGGCTCCGGCCAGGTGCCGGTGACGGCCGGGACGGCCCGGTCCGCGGTGGCCGCGATCCGGCGCAGCTCCGCCGTCCGCCGGCCGACGCCGAGGACCAGGCTGTGTGTGCCCCGTACGACCTCGACGTCGCCCTGCTGCCAGAGCTGCCCCGGGGCGCCGTCGGCTGCCCGGTCCGCGGCGATGTACCAGGTGCCGTTCTCGCCCCGGCGGACCAGCTCCACCGTGCGGGAGGAGGACATCGGGGCCTTGTCGTAGCCCTTGATCCGGTAGCGCAGTTCGACCTCGGCGGTCACCCGGTCCGCGCTCCTGTCGTTCACGTCCTTCACCTTGTACGCCCATGACTCCAGCGGTACGTCGGCGAGGTTGTGCAGCTCGGCGCGCTGTGCGGCCCGGAAGGACGCGGCACCGGGGTCGAGCGCGGCCAGGTAGGCGTCGGTGTCGTGCTCCATGACCGCCGCGGCCCGGCGGTCCAGGGTGGCGCCGACCTCCCGTGCGGTCATGCCGGTGGCGGGGTCCCGGGGACCGGCGCAGGCGGGCGCGAGCAGCAGAGCGGCGAGCACGGCACCCGCCGTGCTCGCTCTGCGGGTGCGCTCCCACCGGGCGTCCTGCGTCCGAACAGCCATCCAGCCGATCGTACGGTCAGACGCGGGTAACCGAGGAGACGGGCATCATGCCGACGGGGTCGTAGCGCACCGGCGCCCCCGGGTACGGCGCGTGGATGACCTGCCCGTTTCCCGCGTACATCCCGATGTGGCTCGCGTCCGCGCGGTAGGCGACCAGATCCCCGGGCTGCGCCTGCGCGAGCGGCACCATGCGGCCCGCGTACCGCTGTGCCTGCGAGGTCCGCGGCAGAGCGACCCCGGCCTGTGCGTACGCCCACTTCATCAGCCCGGAGCAGTCGAATCCGGCGGGCCCGTCGGCGCCCCAGACGTACGGGCGCCCCAGGGCCTGCCGGGCCGCCATGAGAGCCGCCAGGCCGCGCGCGGAGGCGGGGGCGCCGGCCGTCAGCACCTCGGCGGGGCCGGAGCGCGACGCACGGCCGAGAGACGCGCGGTCGGCGGCCGGAAGCGCGTGCAGCAGCTCCCGGGCCCGGGCCAGTTTGCCCTCCACGGTGCGCTTGCTCCGAGCCACCGCGGCGCGCTCGCGTTCCACGCCGGCGAGGGCACCGGCGGCCTCCGTACGGATCTGCGCGATCTTCCGCCGGGCCTGGTGGAGCTTGCCCAGCGTCGCGGCCCGGCGCTCGCCCACACGGTCCAGAGCGGCGGCCCTGTCCAGGAAGGTGTCCGGGTCGGAGGAGAGCAGGAGGGCGACCGACGGGTCGATACCACCCGAGCGGTACTGCGCGCCCGCCATCGAGCCGAGGGACACCCGCATCCGGTTGATGTCCTCCTGAGTCCGGGCCGCCGAGTCCTGGGCCCCGGCGACACGGCCACGCAGCCGGCCGAGGCTCTCCCTGGCCGCGTTGTACCGCTCGGTGGCACGCTCGGCCTCCCCGTACAGCCGGTCGACCGCGGCCTTCGCCGTCTCGTGGGTCTCCTCGGGCACGGCGCTCGCGGGTGCGGCCTGGAGGGTGACCGCCGCGGTGGCCGCGGTGGCCGACAGGACGGTGGCCCGGACGCCACGGTTGAGGCCGGGCCGGGTGGGGCGGCGATGCGACACCACAGGAAGCCGCACTCCCTTCCGCTGTACGCAGGTGTGCGCAGCCCCTGCCGCCCGGGGCGGGCGGACCGACGACCGGGAGCTACGCGGCAGCGCAGACAGTAACCGGGCGGCCGCACCGCGGCCAAAGGCCATGCCGGGAGAAGGGTGGGGGCGAAACAGCTCCGCCCCGCCGGTGACCTGTGGTCTCCGGCGGGGCGGGGCGTCGTCGAGGGGTGCTGCGATTCGCCCGTTCGGGCGTCAGACGCGCACGCCGAACTGGAAGGTGCCCATGTAGTCCATCGACTCGTAGCGGACCACGGCGCCGGGCTTCGGGGCGTGCAGGATCTGGTTGTTGCCCGCGTACAGGCCCACGTGCGAGGTGTTGTTGAAGAAGACCAGGTCGCCCGGCTTCAGGGCGCCGCGGCCTATCCGGACACCGTCGTTGATCTGGGTGTACGTGGTGCGGGTGATCTGGACGCCGGCCCGGGCGTAGGCCCACTGGGTCAGACCCGAGCAGTCGAACGAGTTGGGGCCGGTGCCGCCGGAGACGTACGGCTTGCCCTGCTGCGTGGAGGCGGCCTGGAGGGCGGCGGCACCACGGGCGGACGCGGGGACCTCGTTGCCGAGGTCGACCCGGTCACCGGCGTCACGGCTGGCGCGAACTTCCTTGTCGGCCATCGCCTGGCGCTCGGCGGCGGTGAGGGTGTTCAGCAGCTTCTGGGCGTCGGCGAGCTTGCCCTGGTACTTCTTCTTGTTCTCGTTCAGCGACTTGCGGACGTCCGCGAGGTCGTCGAGCTTCCCCTGCGCCTCCTTGCGCTGCTGCGCGAGGGTGCGCTGCTTCGACTGGATCTTCTGCAGCGACTCGGCCTGCTTGGCCGTCAGCTGGTCGAGCGCGGAGGCCTGGTCGAGGAAGCTGTCCGGGTCCGAGGAGAGCAGCAGCTGGACCGACGGGTCGAGACCACCGGAGCGGTACTGCGCGGTGGCGAGCGAACCGAGCTCGCCGCGCAGGGTGTTGAGCTCGTCCTGGCCCCGGGCGACCTTGTCCTGGAGCGCGTCGGCCTGCTTCTTGAGCTTGTCCTGCTGCTCCTTGGCGCCGTTGGCCTTCTCCGTGGCGACCTCGGCCTCGTGGTAGAGCTTGTCGACCTTCGCCTTGACCTCGGTCTTGGTCGGCTTGGGGTCGGCGTGGGCCGCCTGAGAGGTCAGGGCCACGGCTGCAGCGGCGGTCGCGGTGAGCACGGTCACGCGGGTGCGGCTCGGCTGCTTGGGACGACGGTGGGACGCCACGAAGGCGAGCTCCTTCTTCCTCGAGCCGCCTACCGGGCTGTGGGGGGACGTAGATCCCCGGCTCCGTGCACTCACGGACTCGGCGGTTCCTTCGCCGTCACCCCTGGTGGGCGATCAACCGTGCGAAGGTTCGAGGCCTGACCTTAGTGACCATCTTGTGATCAGTTCAAATCCTCACGAGCAAAATCTCGCCACACCAGGCACTTCTTTACTTTCATCACACTGCGTGTAGCGATGAATTGACGGTACGTTCCGTAAATTCCGGCAAGTCACCCATGTCTCACATGACGCATCAGACGCGCGAAAGGCGCTTCAGGAGCAAGGCGGACGCGACCGGCCGTGCACCCGCCTTCGCCACGCCGTCCGCCACCTCGCGGTCGGTGGAGACCACGACGACGGGCCTGCCGGACGGTTCGGCCCGCGCCAGCTGCCGGATCAGCTCGTCGGCGGTCACCCCCGCCTTGCTGAACAGCACACGGACACCGCGCGGCGGTGCCAGCAGAACCGGGACGGCCAGTTCGGCACCGTCGAAGACACAGGTCATCTCGGCGCCGGTCTGTGCCGCGAGGACCGAGAGACCGCCCAGGAGGCGCAACCGCTGCTTCTCCAGCGGCATCTGCGGATAGCCGGTCTTCGTGACGTTGTAGCCGTCGACGATCAGATGCGCCTGGGGCAGGGCGAGCAGCTGGTCGAGGAGCGCCGGATCGGTCTCCGAAAGGGCCCTGGCCGCAATGTCCTTCGGGGACATCCGGCCGGGCTCCACCGCTTCGACGCCGTCCGCGGGGCGGAGCGAGGAAGGAGGCAGGGCCAGTTCGCGGCGGAGTCCCTGCGCCGCGTCGAGCACCGTGTCCAGGAGCAGCCGCAGCCGCATGTCCTCGACCGAGCGGCCTTCCCTGGCCGCCCGGCGGCCCGCCTCGACGGAGGCCTCCGCCTCGGCCAGCCGCGCCTTGAGCCGGCGGGACTCGCTCTCGGCCGCGGAGACCTGGACCGCGGCCTCGGCCCGCACGGCGTCGGCCTCGGCGCCGGCCTTGCGCAGCGCCGCCTCGCCGCGCTTCATCTCGCTGAGGGCGCTGCGGAGTTTGCGGTGCAGGGAGTCGGCCTCCTTGCGGGAGGTGTCCAGCTCCGAGCGCAGCCGCTCGGTGTCGGCCCTGGTCTGACCCCGGGCACGGTCGAGCTCCTCGCGCAGTCCCTCCAGTTCGCGCCTGGTCTCCTCGTCCGCCTGCTCGGCGTGCGCCCGCTGGACCTCCTCGCCGGCCGCGGCCACCAGCTTGACCCAGCCGGCCGGCCGCAGCACATAGGCGGCTGCGGCAACGTCGACGGGGTCGGCGGCGGCGGGCGGGGCACCGGAGGTGAGGGCACCGGCCAGCTCCGGCTGGGTCTGGACGATCCGCTCACCGATGCGCCGGCGGAACACCGGATCGTTCTCCAGGGCGGCGGCCATCGCGTTACCCGCGAACTTGGCCCGCCTGCTCGGGGTGAAACGGGCGTACTGCCGGAGCTGGGCGGGGAGTTCGCCGATGGTCAGACCGCCGAACGCGTCCGAGACCAGGCCCACGACCTTGCGGCGTACGCCCTCGGGCAGCGGACGGTCGAGCGACTCCGCGGTGCCGTCGGCCGCGTCGGCCGGTCCGGCGCCGCCTGTCGGCTGCTCCACCATCCATCACCCCAATATGTCTGTCCGCACGGCCCCGTCAGGAGTCGGCACCAGGCCTGTCGACCAGCTCGATCTGGTCCACGGCGTTGCACCAACGACAGCGCACCGACTCGATGGTCTCACTGACCACCTCGCGCTCCTCGATACTCGACTCCCCGGCCAGGTCGAGATGCACGTACTCCACGACCTTCGAGGACCGCGTCACGTCGAAACGGGTGAGGTTGCCGCAGAGCGTGCAGCGCCAGCGCGTCGCGTCCGTCGGCTGGGGAACCGTCGTCATCGTTGCGTCCTCTTTCGTCGTTCTCGAGTCTCGTGCGTGCCCAGGTCTTCGATCTCGCGGTGCGCCGTCGAACTGCGGATGTCCTGCCGCAACCCTACGGCCTTGCGCATACCTATCGACACGGCGAGGCGGTCTGTCCCGTTCTCACCTGGTGCGTCATGCTCTGTACGTGACCGATCGGCGGGAAGTCCACTGGCGGAGGCGGGCCGGAGAGCTCCGGGCCGCGGCAGCGGCGGGCGGCGCCCCGGTCACGTACGGGCTGATCGCGCTGTGCTGTGCGGTGTTCCTGCTCAGTCCGCTCTCCGGGTTCAATCCGGTCTACGGCAGCGCCGACGCGCTCCTGGCCGCCCAGGCCGGGTACTTCGAGCGGTGGGGCGTGATCCCCAGCGAGCTCATGGCCGGCTCCGCCCACGCGGTCCTGACCCCGCTGACCGCGCTCTTCGTCCACGGCAGCTGGCTGCACCTGCTGGGCAACCTGCTCTTCCTGTACGTGTTCGGCGCGATGGCCGAGGAGCGCATGGGCCGCACCGAGTTCACCTTTTTCTATCTCGCGTGCGGCTACTTCGCCCTCGTGGCGTACGCGGTGGTGCACGCGGACTCCGACCAGACGCTGGTCGGCGCGTCGGGGGCGATCTCCGCGGTGCTCGGCGCCTTCCTCTACCTCTTCCCGAAGGCCCGGGTCACCAGCCTCTTCCCCTTCCTCTTCTTCCTTCCGCTGCGGTTCCCCGCCTGGATCGTGCTCGTGTTCTGGTTCGTGCTGCAGTGGCTGGCCGCGCGGAGCGCCGGCAGCGGCCCGGGCGTGGCGTACCTGGCGCACGTGGCGGGTTTCGCGGCCGGGTTCCTCTACGCCTGGGTGCGGTTCCGGGGGACTAGAGTGAAGTCTCCAGCCACGGCCACCGAGGGAGAAAGCCAGCCGTGATCACCGCGATCGTGCTCATCAAAACCAGCGTGGACCGGATTCCCGAGATCGCGGAGGCCATCGCCGCGCTGGACAGTGTCAGCGAGGTCTTCTCGGTCACCGGTACGTACGACCTGATCGCCATGGTCCGGGTGGCCCGGCACGACGATCTGGCCGATGTCATCCCGGGCCGGATCAGCAAGATCCAGGGCGTCGAGGGCACCGACACCCATGTCGCCTTCCGCACGTACTCGCAGCACGACCTCGAGGCGGCCTTCGCCATCGGCCTCGACGCCTGAGGCCACAGGAAAGGCGTACGGCTCCGGCCGGGGACGGGGCACGACGCCTCCCGTCCCCGGCCGGAGCCGTGTCCGGACCGGCTCAGACCTGCGCGGTGCCCCGGTCGGGCACGCAGCGGCCCTCCTCGGTGCGGTAGGTCCAGCGGGCGCCCTTGCTCACCAGCTCGCGGACGGCGCCCAGGAACCGCTCGATGTGCTCGTCCGGCGTACCGGCACCGAAGCTCACCCGGATGGCGTTGAGGGACCTCTCCCCCGGCCCGGCCTCCGGCGCGCCGCACTCGCCCGGGTCCTGCGGCTCACTGCCCAGCAGGGTCCGCACCAGCGGGTGCGCGCAGAACAGTCCGTCCCGCACCCCGATGCCGTACTCCGCGGAGAGCGCCGCGGCGAAGTGCGAGCTGTTCCATCCCTCGACCACGAAGGAGATGACGCCGACCCTCGGGGCGTCGTCACCGAAGAGCGAGAGCACCTTGACCTCGGGAACGTCGGCGAGTCCTTCGAGGACCCGCGTCACCAGCTGCTGTTCCCGGGTGACCAGGCGGTCGAACCCGGCCTCGGTCAGGGCCTTGCAAGCGGCGGCGATGGAGTAGACGCCGATGACGTTGGGCGATCCGGCCTCGTGCCGGGCCGCGGTGGTGTGCCACTCGACGTCCACTCCGCCGTCGGCACGCCGGGCGACCTTGCGGGAGGCGCCACCGCCCGCGAGGTACGGCTCCGCGTCCACCAGCCAGTCCGCCCGGCCCGCGAGGACGCCCGAGCCGAAGGGCGCGTACAGCTTGTGCCCTGAGAAGGCGACCCAGTCGACGTCCAGCTCGGCGATGTCCACGGGGTGGTGGGGCGCGAGCTGCGCCGCGTCGAGCACGATCCGCGCCCCGTGCGCGTGGGCGGCGGCGGCCAGTTCCCGCACCGGCCACAGCTCACCGGTGACGTTGGACGCGCCGGTCACGCAGACCAGTGCGGGGCCATTGGGCTTCCGGCCGGCCAGGGCGCGCTCCAGCGTGGCGACGGCCTGGCCGGGGGTGCGCGGGGCGTCGAGGCAGGTCACCCGGGCGTCGCGCCAGGGCAGCAGCGAGGCGTGGTGCTCGGTCTCGAACACGAACACCTGGCAGTCGGCGGGCAGTGCGGCGGCGAGCAGGTTGAGGGAGTCGGTCGTCGAGCGGGTGAAGACCACCTGGTCATCGGCCCGGCAGCCGAGGAACTCCGCGACGGTCTCGCGGCTGCCCTCGAACAGGTCTGTGGAGAGCTGCGAGAGGTATCCGGCACCACGGTGCACGCTGCCGTAGTACGGGGCGTAGGCGGCCACGTCGTCCCACACCCGCTGGAGAGCCGGGGCGCTGGCCGCGTAGTCGAGGGCGGCATAGGTGACGTCCCCGCCCGTCACGAGAGGAACGATGACATCGGCACCCAGAACCGGCAGCGGGGCACAGACGGACTGGTCGACGGCAGCGGTGGAGACAGACATGGCGAACTCCCGTAAGAGACAGGCGAAATCCTCGCGCCGGCGACAGTGCGCGGCAGCGCGGGGAACGAAAGAGAAGAGGTGTGCGGAGCAGGGCGTAGAGCCCTATCGCATTCGCTTGCTCACAGAAGGCTCCCTGGGACCAGGACCCCAAGGGGTGGCATCCAACGATGCCGAGGGGCCCGCGCTTGCCACAGACCTCGCTGCCTGCGGCCTGGTCTTCACCCGGGGCACCCCGCCACGGACGGAGGGTTGCCGGACAGCGGGCCGGGGCCGTAGTCGCTGTCACTCATGACCTGCGCAGCATCTTGCCATACCGACGGCCACGCGCAAGGGCGCAGTCCGCGATCCGGACTGCGCCCTTGCTCACACCAGCTCCGCGCCCTCAGGCGTTGCTGGCCGCCACCCAGCGCTCCAGCGCGCGCTTGGCGGCGCCCGAGTCGACCGACTCCGCGGCCCGCGCGATACCCGCCGAGAGCTGCTCGTCCAGCGTGCCCTCGCCCGGGTCCAGAGCGACCAGCGCGGCAGCGGAGTTGAGCAGCACCGCGTCGCGTACGGGGCCGGTCTCCCCGTCGAGCAGCCGACGGGCCACATCCGCGTTGTACGAGGCGTCCGCGCCGCGCAGCGCCTGGACGGGGACCAGGTCCAGGCCGACGTCGCGCGGGTCGAAGGCCTCCTCGCGGACGCTGCCGTCGCGGACGATCCAGACCCGCGAGGTCGCCGTGGTGGTCAGCTCGTCGAGGCCGTCGTCACCCCGGAAGACGAGCGCCGAATTCCCCCGGTCCGCCAGCACACCCGCGACGATGGGCGCCATCTTCGGGTCGGCGACCCCGACGGCCTGGGAGCGCACCCGGGCCGGGTTGGTGAGCGGGCCCAGGATGTTGAAGGTGGTCTGCGTGCCGAGCTCCTTGCGCGCCCTGGCGGCGTACCGCAGGGCGGGGTGGAACTTCACGGCGAAGCAGAAGGTGATGCCCGCCTCCTCGGCCACGGCGACCACGCGCTGCGGGGTCAGTTCGAGGTTGACGCCGAGCTTCTCCAGCACGTCGGAGGCCCCGCTCGCCGAGGAGGAGGCCCGGTTGCCGTGCTTGACGACCTTGGCGCCCGTCCCCGCGACGACGATCGCCGACATGGTGGAGATGTTGACCGTCTTGGCCATGTCGCCGCCGGTGCCCACGATGTCGACCGTGCGGCCGGGAACCTCGATGGTGTGGGCGTGCCCGTACATGGCGCGGACGAGTCCGGTGACCTCGTCCACGGTCTCGCCCTTGGCCCGCAGCGCGACGGCGAAGCCGGCGATCTGCACGTCCGTGGCCTCACCGCTCATGATGCGGTCCATGGCCCACGCGGTGTCGTCCGCGCCGAGGTTCTCGCCGCGCAGCAGGGGGGTCAGCACGCCGGGCCAGGTTCGGTCCGCCACGCTGTCGCCGCCGTCCGGGGTCACAACGTTCATGGTCCGCTCCTGGGGGTCCACAGCCGGTACAAGGATGCCTCCCACCCTATCCAGGCCCGGGGACAGCGAAGAGCCCCGTCCATCGGATGGACGGGGCTCCCGCTGTGGCGTTCAGCTGAGGTGATCAGTGGTGGCCGTGGCCGCTGGTGATCTCCTTGTACTCCTCGGAGGTGGGCTTGGCGATCTGGTTGTCCTCGCCGAAGTAGCTCCTGCTGAGCCTGGCCCGCACCTTCTGCAGCACCGACGGCTTGCGCTCGACACCGTTCTCGTCGACCGTCGGGCCGATCTCGACCGGCTTGTACTGCTCGTGCGCCGTGAGCGTGTGCAGCTGGCCCTGGCTGAGCGGCTCGTGGATCTCGACGAACTCACCGTGCGGCAGGCGCTTGATGGTGCCGGACTCGCGTCCGTGCAGCACCTTCTCCTTGTCGCGGCGCTGGAGGCCGAGGCAGATCCGCCGGGTGGCGACGAACGCCAGGACCGGGCCGACGAAGAAGGCGATCCGTACGAACCAGCTGATCGCGTTGAGCGACAGACTGAAGTGGGTCGCCCAGATGTCGTTGCCGCCGCCGATCAGCATGACGAAGTAGATCGTCACCCAGGCGACGCCCAGTCCGGTGCGGGTCGGAGCGTTGCGCGGCTTGTCCAGGATGTGGTGCTCGCGCTTGTCCCCGGTGATCCAGGACTCGATGAACGGATAGAGCGCGAGCGCCCCGAGGATCACACCGAAGAGGACCAGTGGGATCAGCACCCCGAGGACCAGCGTGTGGCCCCAGAGGTTGATCTCCCAGCCAGGCATCACACGCACGAAGCCTTCGGCGAAGCCCATGTACCAGTCCGGCTGGGCGCCCGTGGACACCTGGTCGGGCCGGTAGGGGCCGAGCGCCCAGATCGGGTTGATCGAGGCGATCGCCGCGATGATCGCGATGAAGCCGAAGACCAGGAAGAAGAAACCGCCGGCCTTCGCCATGTACACCGGCAGCAGCGGCATGCCGACGACGTTCTTGTTCGTCTTGCCCGGACCCGCGAACTGCGTGTGCTTGTGGAAGAAGACCAGGATGAGGTGGCCGACCACGAGCCCGAGCATGATGCCGGGCAGCAGCAGGATGTGGATCGAGTAGAACCTCGCGATGATGTCCGTCCCGGGGAACTCCCCGCCGAACAGGAACATCGAGATGTACGTACCGACGATCGGCATCGACAGGATGGCGCCCTGTGTGAAGCGCACACCCGTGCCGGAGAGCAGGTCGTCCGGGAGCGAGTAGCCGGTGAACCCGGTGAACATGCCGAGGACGAACAGCAGGAAGCCGAACAGCCAGTTGATCTCACGCGGCTTGCGGTACGCGCCGGTGAAGAACACCCGGAACATGTGCACGAACATGCCGGCGAGGAAGATCACCGCTGCCCAGTGGTGGATCTGCCGGACGAGCAGACCACCGCGGACGTCGAAGCTGATGTCCAGCGTCGAGGCGTAGGCCTCGGACATCCGGATGCCCTGCATCGGCTCGTACGAGCCGTGGTAGACGACCTCGTTCATGCTCGGGTGGAAGAACAGCGTCAGATACACACCCGTGAGGATGATGATGATGAAGCTGTAGAGGCAGATCTCACCGAGCATGAAGGACCAGTGGTCCGGGAAGATCTTGCGCATGTTGGCCTTGGCCAGGCCGTAGATGCCGAGCCGGCCGTCCGCCCAGTCGGCCACCCGCTCACCGGCGGGCGCCTTGCGTTGTGTTTCCGTCGCAGTACTCATCCGCGCTCCCAGAAGGCAGGACCGACGGGCTCTTCGAAGTCACCGAGCGCCTCGAGGTTGCCCTCGCTGTTCACACCGATCTGCAGCTGCGGAAGGGCGTGACCGGCCGGACCGAAGATGACGCGGGCGCCGTCGGAGAGGTCGAAGGTGGACTGGTGGCACGGGCAGAGCACGTGATGCGTCTGCTGCTCGTACAGGCTGATCGGGCAGCCGACGTGGGTGCAGATCTTGGAGAAGGCCACGATTCCCTCGTGGGCCCACTCGCGCTCCTGCTTGTCCTTGATGTTGTCCGGCTCGATGCGGATGATCATCAGGGCGGCCTTGGCGATCTGCGACTGGAAGTCGTGCGCGTCCTCCTCCAGGCCCTCGGGCATGGCGAAGGTCAGCGAACCGACGACGATGTCCTCGGGACGCAGCGGCTCCATGGTGTTCATGTTGACGAGCTGCTTGCCCTTGGCCCACAGCGTCTTGCGGAGCTTCTTCTCCGGCAGCGGGCCGAGGTCGCGCAGCAGCACCACACCGGAGAGCGGCACCAGGGCCAGCGCACCGAACATGGTGTTGCGGATCAGCTTCCGCCGTCCGAGCGCGGACTCCTTGGCGCCGGCCGCGAAGTCGGCCATGACCTTGGCCTTGACCTCGGGCTCCGCCTCGATGGCGTGCCGGTCGTCGGCGACCTCCACGTCGGACATCAGGGTGCGCGCCCAGTGGACGGCGCCCGCGCCGATGAGGAAGAGCGCCAGGCCCAGGGTCAGGCCCAGGGAGAAGTTGAGCGCGCTCACATGGCCGAACGGCCAGATGTAGACGATCTGGTCGACCGGGAAGATGACGTACGAGGCGATGAAGCCGACCGTCGCCAGCATGGACAGCGTGAACATGAAGGCGACGGCCCGCTCGGAGCGGTTCGCGGCTCGTTCGTCGATGTCCTGGATGCGCGGCCTGTGGGCCGGCAGCCCCGGGTCGGCGAACGGGTCGCCCGCACCCTCTACCGCGCCGTGCGCGGTGCCCTGCTCTACCGGCAGGTTCTCTTCTGGAATCTGTTGGCTACTCATGACTTCTTGGCCTTAGCGGTGTGGGCCGCGACCCATACGGCGATGGCGACCAGGCCGCCCAGGCCGAAGATCCAGCCGAAGAGACCTTCACTGACGGGGCCGAGGCCACCGAGCGAGAGCCCTCCGGGGTCCTCGGACTCATCACCGTTGACGGTCTTGATGTACGCGATGATGTCTTTCTTCTCCTGCTCGGGCATGGTGCTGTCCGGGAAGGAGGGCATGCTCTGCGGGCCGGTCTGCATGGCCTCGTAGATGTGCTTCGGGCTCACGCCTTCGAGGTCCGGGGCGTACTTGCCGTCCGTCAGCGCGCCGCCCTTGCCGGTGAAGTTGTGGCACTGCGCGCAGTTGGTGCGGAACAGGTCACCGCCCTTGGCCACGTCCGCGCCCGCGGGGTCGACCTGGCTTCCGGTCGGCGTGATCGGACCGGCGCCCAGGGACGCGACGTACGCCGCGAGCTGGTCGATCTCGGCCTGGGAGTAGATGACCTTCTTCTTCGGGATCTGGGCGCCCGGCTGCTGAGCCGGCATGCGTCCGGTACCGACCTGGAAGTCGACGGCGGCGGAGCCGACGCCCACGAGGGACGGCCCGTCGGTGGTGCCCTGACCGCCGGATCCGTGGCAGCTGGCGCAGCCCACGGAGTAGAGCTTCTTGCCCTCGTCGATGGCGAGGGACTGGGCGGTTTCGTCGGCCTGCGCCTTACCCGCAGGCGCGAACGCGGCGTACAGCCCCCCGGTAGCCGCCAGCGCGAGGAGTAGTACGACGACCGCCGCCAGCGGATGGCGTCGTCGTGCGGAGAGCTTTTTCACGGATTACCCCGGTGTCAGGATCTTCTGCGTCGATGATGGGTGGGTGCGAGCCCGGTTACTTGATCATGTAGATCGTGGCGAACAGACCGATCCAGACGACATCGACGAAGTGCCAGTAATAGGACACGACGATGGCGGCGGTGGCCTGCTCGTGGGTGAATCTCGAGGCCGCGTATGTCCTGCCCAGGACGAGCAGGAAGGCGATGAGCCCGCCTGTCACATGCAGACCGTGGAAGCCGGTCGTCAGGTAGAACACCGAACCGTACGGGTCGGAGGACAGGGAGAGCCCCGCCTCCTTGACCAGCTCGGTGTACTCGAGGACCTGGCCTCCGATGAAGATCGAACCCATCACGAACGTGATGATGAACCAGGTGCGGAGCTTCTTCACATCGCCCCGCTCCGCGGCGAAAACGCCGAGCTGGCAGGTGAGAGAGGAAAGCACCAGGATCGTGGTGTTCGTCGCCGAGAACGGGAAGTTCAGATGGTGAGCCATCTCCTTCCAGTGATCGGGTCCCATCACCGATCGCAGGGTGAAGTACATCGCGAAGAGGGCCGCGAAGAACATCAGCTCGGAACTCAACCAGATGATGGTTCCGACGCTGGTGAGGTTCGGTCGATTGACCGACGGGTGCGCGTGCCCGGTTTCTACTGTCGTTGCTGTCGCCACGACCGACATTATGTCGGTCGCTTATCCCGCCCTCACTCCCGGGGGTGCCGTTCGGTGTGTCAGAGGCCTGTGTCCTCACCGAACGGCCCATCGAATCGCTGTCCTTACCGGTGCTGACAGGCAGTCCGCCGGAGTACGATCCGCCCATCGGTTCATGCCCGGAGAGCCCCGAAGACACAGACGTCACGGAGGAACAATGCAGCCGACCGCCACGGTCCTGGTCTACAGCGACGACGCCAACACCCGCGAGCAGGTGAGGCTGGCAGCCGGGCGCAGGCCTGCGGCGGACGTGCCGCCGGTCGAGTTCCTGGAGTGCGCCACCCTGCCCGCCGTCCTGAGCGCGCTGGACCGGGGCGGTGTCGACGTCTGCGTGCTGGACGGCGAGACGGCCCCCGCGGGCGGCATGGGCGTCTGCCGGCAGATCAAGGACGAGATCTTCGACTGCCCGCCCGTCCTGCTGCTGATCGGACGCCCGCAGGACGCCTGGCTGGCCACGTGGAGCCGTGCGGACGCCGCTGTGACGCATCCGGTGGACCCGGTCGACTTCGCGGACGCGCTGGCCTCCCTGCTGCGCCACAGGCTCTCCGTGGAGGCCTGAGGCGGCGGAGGGGCCCCGAACCCCTCCGCGGTGTCCTTCCGGGGCGCGGCGCACTCCCGGGCGGGTCAGACCTGGGGGCGCAGCCGCGCCGTCCGGACATCGGTGCCCGGGTCGGAGGTGCCGCCGCCGCTGTGCAGGGCGCTGCCCTTCTGCCAGGCGTCCCAGGCCAGATTCCAGTCGCCGAAGCCGTTGTCGAACGGTGTCATCGTCTCGCCGTCGCTCCCGACGACCTTGACGATGTCGCCCTCGCGTACGGTCTCGAAGAACCATTCGGCGTCGGCGGTGCTCATGCCTGTACAGCCGTGGCTGACGTTGGCGCTGCCCTGCGAACCCGTCGACCAGGGTGCGGCGTGGACGTACTCACCGCTCCAGGTGACACGGGTCGCCCAGTAGACGGGCAGGTCGTAGGACTCCGAGGAGCCGGCTGCGATGCCGATGCTCTCGCCGCGCATACGTACGAACTGTTCCTTGGCGAGCACCACCTTGACGCCGTTACGGGTGTCGAAGCCCGGCTTGCCCGTGGTGACCGGCAAGGTGTTGATCACCTCGCCGTTGCGCAGGACGGTCATGGAGTGGTCCGAGGCGTCGGTGATCGCTTCTATACGGTCCCCGGTGTTGAGCTTCAGGGGTTTCGTGGCCGCCCCGTAGAGGGCGTTGGTGACCTTGATGCCCTTGAGGTTGCTGCGGACGTCGATGGCGGCGTCGGCGGGCCAGTACTCCTTGGGCCGGTAGTGCAGGGTCTTGTCGTCGACCCAGTACCAGGAGCCGGTGACGGCCGGGGCGGACCGGACCTGCAGCCCGCGTTCCACGGTGGCCCTGGAGGCCTTGTCGGCGACCGGAGCGCTGAGTTCCGCTGTGAGGGGCTGTCCGACGCCGTAGGTGCCCGCCTGCGGGCCGAAGGAGACCTTGAGGAACTTCTTGGCCGAGTTCGTGCCGAAGGCGTACGTACGGCTGCCGGGGGCGCCGTCACCGTTCTCGGTGGAGACCTTGACGGTGTATCGGGTGCCGGCCGCGAGCGCGGTGGTGGAGTGCCAGCGCTTCCCGTCGGCGTCGAGTTCGCCCGCCAGGTGGCGGCCCTCCGTGTCGACGGCCGTCACGTCCGTGATCTTCGCGTCGTCGTCCTTGACGGA
The DNA here is from genome assembly GCF_044765585.1 of Streptomyces sp. NPDC102441. Classification (NCBI taxonomy): domain Bacteria; kingdom Bacillati; phylum Actinomycetota; class Actinomycetes; order Kitasatosporales; family Streptomycetaceae; genus Streptomyces; species Streptomyces sp. NPDC102441. The sequence goes on along the minus strand of NZ_JBIWKH010000006.1, from coordinate 249,165 downwards.
GACTTCGATGGGCTTGTCGGGGTCGGCCTTCTCCTTGCCGGTCGGGCCGTTGAAGGAGACCAGGTCGGCGGCGTCGTGCGGCCTCAGGGACAGGGGGTCACCGTCGGGCTCGCCACAGGCGGTCGCACCCGCTATCAGGGTCACGACCAGCAGAGTGCAGCTCACTACGGTGCGGATGCGCGGCGTGTGGTTCATGAACCCACGCTAAGAAGATTCATCCGATCCAGCGCGTTCAGTGACTGCAAACGGGGGCCCTGCCCGCTCGTTGCTGAGCGGGCAGGGCCCCCGTCCGGGTGCCACGCGCCCTGTGAAGGCGTGTCCTACTGGGTGCGGTTCTCTCCCCGGTAGTACTCGAAGACCCAGCCGAAGAGGCCGATCAGGAGCAGCGGGGCCGAGAAGTAGGCCAGCCACCAGCCGAAGACGACGGCCATGAAGAGGAAGGCTCCACCGATGGCCAGCGAGAGCGGCTGCCAGCTGTGCGGGGAGAAGAAGCCCACCTCACCGGCTTCGTCCGCGACGTCGGCTTCCTTGTTGTCCTGGGCCATCGCGTCGACCCTGTTGGCCGTGAACGCCAGGTAGAAGCCGATCATGATGGTCAGCCCGAAGGCCAGGACCAGCGCGGTGGTGCCGACCGGCTCCTTGGACCAGACGCCGTACGTGACGGCCATGGCCAGCATGAAGACGCTCAGCCAGATGAAGAGCTTGCCCTGGATCTTCACTTGCCGTCCTCCTTGCCACCGACGAGGACCTTGTCACCCTCGGACAGGCGATCGAGCTGTTCGAGTGCTGCGATCTCCGGGTGGTGCAGGTCGAACGCCGGGGATTCGGAACGGATCCTCGGCAGGCTGATGAAGTTGTGCCTCGGGGGCGGGCAGGATGTCGCCCATTCGAGCGAACGGCCGTAGCCCCAGGGGTCGTCGACCTCGATCTTCTTGCCGTACTTGGCGGTCTTCCAGACGTTGTACATGAACGGAAGCATCGACAGTCCGAGCACGAACGAGGAGATCGTCGAGATCGTGTTCAGGGCGGTGAAGCCGTCGGCGGCGAGGTAGTCCGCGTAGCGTCGCGGCATGCCCTCGGCGCCGAGCCAGTGCTGCACCAGGAAGGTGCCGTGGAAGCCGATGAACAGCGTCCAGAAGGTCATCTTCCCGAGCCGCTCGTCCAGCATCTTGCCGGTGAACTTCGGCCACCAGAAGTGGAACCCGGCGAACATCGCGAAGACCACGGTGCCGAAGACGACGTAGTGGAAGTGCGCCACGACGAAGTACGAGTCGGAGACGTGGAAGTCCAGGGGCGGCGAGGCCAGGATCACGCCGGTCAGACCACCGAAGGCGAAGGTGATCAGGAAGCCGACGGACCAGAGCATCGGTGTCTCGAAGGACAACGACCCCTTCCACATCGTGCCGATCCAGTTGAAGAACTTCACACCGGTCGGCACCGCGATGAGGAATGTCATGAACGAGAAGAACGGCAACAGCACACCGCCGGTGACATACATGTGGTGCGCCCACACGGTCACCGAGAGGCCGGCGATGGAGATCGTCGCCGCGATCAGACCGACGTAGCCGAACATCGGCTTGCGGCTGAACACCGGGATGATTTCGGAAATGATTCCGAAGAATGGCAACGCGATGATGTACACCTCTGGATGGCCGAAGAACCAGAAGAGGTGTTGCCACAGCAATGCGCCACCGTTGGCCGCGTCGAAGACATGTGCGCCGAATTTTCGGTCGACCTCCAGCGCGAAGAGCGCGGCGGCCAGGACGGGGAAGGCCAGCAGGACCAGGACACCGGTCAGCAGGACGTTCCAGGTGAAGATCGGCATGCGGAACATCGTCATGCCGGGGGCGCGCATGCAGATGATCGTGGTGATGAAGTTGACCGAACCGAGGATCGTGCCGAAGCCGGAGAAGGCCAGACCCATGATCCACATGTCGGCGCCGACGCCCGGCGAGCGGACCGCGTCCGACAGCGGGGAGTAGGCGAACCAGCCGAAGTCGGCCGCACCCTGCGGGGTGAGGAAGCCGGCCACCGCGATCAGCGAGCCGAAGAGGTACAGCCAGTAGGCGAACATGTTCAGCCGCGGGAACGCCACATCGGGCGCGCCGATCTGCAGCGGCATGATCCAGTTCGCGAATCCGGCGAACAGCGGCGTCGCGAACATCAGCAGCATGATCGTGCCGTGCATCGTGAACGCCTGGTTGAACTGCTCGTTCGACATGATCTGCGTACCGGGACGGGCCAGCTCGGCGCGCATGAAGAGCGCCAGGAGGCCACCGATGCAGAAGAAGGCGAACGATGTGACCAGGTACATCGTGCCGATCGTCTTGTGGTCAGTGGTGGTCAGCCACTTGATGACGACAGCCCCCGGCTGGTTGCGCCGCACCGGCAGCTCGTCCTCGAAAGACTCGTCTGCTGCCGCGGCACCCTGGGATTCGTTGAGGATGCTCACAGTTTGTTCGTCTCCGCATTCCTGGCCGGGTCCGTCTGCTCGATGCCTGACGGCACGTAGCCCGTCTGACCCTTCTCCGCCAGCTCCTTGAGGTGCTGCTGGTAACGCTCCGGAGAGACGATCTTGACGTTGAAGAGCATCCGGGAGTGGTCGACGCCGCAGAGCTCGGCGCACTTACCCATGTAGGTGCCCTCCTTCTTCGGCGTGACCTCGAAGGAGTTGGTGTGGCCCGGAATGACGTCCTGCTTCATGAGGAACGGCACCACCCAGAAGGAGTGGATGACGTCACGCGAAGTCAGGATGAAACGGACCTTCTCGCCCTTCGGCAGCCACAGGGTCGGACCCGGGTTGCCGTTCTGCGGGTTACGCGTACCAGGGATACCCACGTCGTAGACGCCGTTGGCGTTGGCGGGGAAGTCCTTCTGGAACTTGTCGGGGATGGCGTCGAGCTCCTTGGAGATCTTTCCGCCGGTGGAGGGCTCGCCCTCCACGTTCTCGATGTAGTTGAAGCCCCAGCTCCACTGGTAGCCGACCACGTTGATGGTGTGGGCCGGCTTCGGGCTGAGCTCCAGGAGCTTCGACTCATCACGCGCGGTGAAGTAGAAGAACACCGAGACGATGATGAGGGGGACCACTGTGTACAGCGCCTCGATAGGCATGTTGTACCTGGTCTGCTGAGGTACCTCCACCTTGGTCCTGCTTCGCCGGTGGAAGATGACGCTCCACAGGATCAGCCCCCAGACAAGGACGCCCGTGGCGAGCGCTGCCGCCCACGAGCCCTGCCAGAGGGAGAGGATCCGAGGGGCCTCTTCCGTTACCGGTGTGGGCATACCGAGGCGGGGGAAATCCTCCCAGTTGTATGAACAACCGGAGGCCGTCGCCAGGACCAGGCCCGCAGTCAGCACCTGCGGCAGCTTCCGCCGCATCGGGCGCCGCGACAAGCGGTCGGAGCCGTTGGGACTCACGTAGCGCCTTCCCGAGAGTCTCGCCCGCACGGTCGGCGCGCCCGTCTCACTTGGTCGGTCGCCGGCCCTGACGCGGGCAGGGGTTTGGATGTTTATGCGGACCAAACCCTACTGGACGCTAATTGGGGTCGCGCGGGGAGGGTGCCCAACGCGCCGCACGACACCCCGAAGGGATGGAATGCGAGCCTCCGGCCGACATCTGACGCCCTCTCTCCCTGTCGTGACGGCGGCCGCCCGCCTGGTCGCGCGCCCGCGCGGGCTAGCGTGACGTCGTGCCCTACTTCGACGCGGCTTCCTCCGCCCCCCTGCACCCCGTCGCGCGTCAGGCGCTGCATGCCTCACTGGACGAGGGCTGGGCCGATCCCGCCCGGCTCTACCGCGAGGGGCGGCGGGCCGCGATGCTGCTGGACGCGGCCCGGGAGGCCGCGGCGGAGGCGGTCGGCTGCCGTCCGGACGAGCTGGTCTTCACCTCGTCCGGCACCCGGGCGGTGCACTCGGCGATCACCGGTGCGCTTTCCGGGCGTCGGCGTGTCGGACGCCACCTGGTGCTCTCGGCCGTCGAGCACTCCTCGGTACTCCATTCGGCCGCGGCCCTCGACGCGGCCGGGGGATCGTCCACCGAGGTGCCGGTGGACCGGACCGGGGCGGTGGACCCCTCGGCGTACAGCCGCGCCCTCCGCCCGGACACCGCGCTGGCCTGTCTCCAGTCCGCCAACCACGAGGTGGGCACCGAACAGCCCGTGGCGGAGACCGCCGAGGTCTGTGCCGCCGCGGGCGTGCCGCTGCTGGTGGACGCCGCGCAGTCGCTGGGCTGGGGGCCGGTGCCCGGCCGCTGGTCGCTGCTGGCCGCGAGCGCCCACAAGTGGGGCGGGCCGGCCGGCGTCGGACTGCTGGCCGTGCGCAAGGGGGTCAGGTTCGCCCCCCAAGGGCCCGTCGACGAACGGGAGTCGGGCCGGGCGCCCGGCTTCGAGAACATCCCCGCGATCGTGGCGGCCGCGGCCTCCCTGCGGGCGGTGCGCGCGGAGGCTGAGGCCGAGGCCGCCCGGCTGCGCGCCCTCGTCGACCGGATCCGGGCGGCGGTGGCGGACCTGGTGACCGATGTGGAGGTGGTCGGCGATCCGGTGCGGCGGCTGCCGCATCTGGTCACCTTCTCCTGTCTCTATGTCGACGGTGAGACCCTGCTCCATGAGCTGGACCGGGCCGGATTCTCCGTTTCGTCCGGGTCGTCCTGCACGAGCAGCACACTGACGCCCAGCCATGTCCTCAAGGCGATGGGGGTGCTCACGGAGGGAAACATCCGCGTGTCGCTTCCGGCCGGGACCACGGAGGAAGAGGTCGGCGGCTTCCTCGGCGTACTGCCCGGCGTGGTGGCCGAGGTGCGGGAGAGGCTCGGCGCGCCCGCCTCTGCGGCTCCCTCCGAGGCGCCGCGGGACTCGCTCGTGGTCGACGCGCTGGGCAGGCGCTGCCCGATTCCGGTGATCGAACTCGCAAAGATGATCGGAGAGGTACCGGTGGGCGGCACGGTGACGGTGCTCTCGGACGACGAGGCCGCCCGACTCGACATCCCGGCCTGGTGTGCGATGCGCGAGCAGGAGTTCGTGGGCGAGGAGCCGGCGGACCATGGCTCCGCCTATGTGGTCCGCCGGCTCCTGTGAGCTCGTAGCGCTTCGGACTCTCAGGAGAGGTGCTTGCGGACCTCCTCGGCCGCCTCGTCCCCGTAGGCCTTGGTGAAGCGGTCCATGAAGTGGGTGTGGCGCAGCGTGTACTCCTGGGTGCCGACCGTCTCGATGACCAGGGTCGCGAGCATGCAGCCGACCTGGGCGGCACGCTCCAGGTTCACGCCCCAGGCGAGGCCGGAGAGGAAACCGGCCCGGAAGGCGTCACCGACGCCGGTCGGGTCGGCCTTGCGCTCCTCCTCGGCGCAGCCGACCTCGATGGGGTCCTGGCCCGTCTGCTCGATGCGGACGCCACGGGCGCCGAGGGTGGTGACGCGGTGGCCGACCTTGGACAGGATCTCCTCGTCGCTCCAGCCGGTCTTGGACTCGATGAGCCCCTTCTCGTACTCGTTGGAGAAGAGGTACGTGGCGCCGTCGAGGAGGATCCGGATCTCCTCGCCGTTCATCCGCGCGATCTGCTGGGAGAAGTCGGCGGCGAACGGAATGCCGCGCGAGCGGCACTCCTCGGTGTGGCGGAGCATCGCCTCGGGGTCGTCGGCCCCGATCGAGACGAGGTCGAGGCCGCCGACGCGGTCGGCGACGCTCTTGAGCTCGATCAGCCGGGCCTCGCTCATGGCGCCCGTGTAGAAGGAGCCGATCTGGTTGTGGTCGGCGTCCGTCGTGCAGACGAAGCGCGCCGTGTGCAGGACCTCGGAGACACGGACCGACTCGGTGTCGACGCCGTGCCGGTCGAGCCAGGCGCGGTAGTCGTCGAAGTCGGCCCCGACGGCTCCCACGAGGACCGGCTGCGTGCCGAGCACGCCCATGCCGAAGGCGATGTTGGCGCCGACTCCACCACGTCGCACATCGAGGTTGTCGACGAGGAAGGAGAGCGAGACCGTGTGCAGCTGATCCGCGACCAGCTGGTCGGCGAATCGGCCGGGGAAGGTCATGAGGTGGTCTGTGGCGATGGAGCCGGTGACTGCGATGCGCACGGAGGCTGCTCCTGCGGAAGGCGGAGGGAACGCGTGAGCGCGCCCCCCGGGACGGCGTGACAGTTCACGCTACCCGGTGACGCCACCGGGTCCGAAGGGGCAAAACTACCCGATAGTAGGTCTTTCTACCTGAGTGTTCCCATGCGTACGGTGCGGATATGTCGAACACCATCGTTCCGCGTGAGTCCCTTCCGCGTGAGTCCGAGATGAGCCTGGCCGAGCTGCGCGGTGACTGCGCGCGGATGGCGCCGCACTGGGTCGTACCCACGAGGGCCACCGCGAAGCCGGTGGAGCCCTCCCGTATCCACGGGGTCACGGTGCCGCCCTCCTCGGCCCGCCTGATCGACGGCATGTCCGACTACGGGGACTGACCGGGCCCGGCAGACGCATCGGAGGCGGCTCCCCGCGCACGCGGTGGAACCGCGCGCTCCCCTGGCCCGTCCCACCGGCGTCCCCCGCACCGGGGAACGATGATGGGCACATGACGGCCAGGCAGCCGAAGGAGCGATCCGGTGAGCACCGAGCGACCCGAGAATGACGTGACCGGCCCCCGGCGGCGGTCACCCCTCGCCGTGGCCTCGGTGGCGGCGGCCGTGCTGCTGGCCGGAGGCGGAGCCGCCTACTGGGCCTCGGCCGCGTCGGGGGACGGCGGTACGGACGCGGGCCGGGCGGCGTCCGGCGGCAGCTCCCCTCCGCTGCTCACGCTGGACCGCGACGAGGGCCCGTCGGCGCGGCCGCCGGGGATCGCCCCCGGTGAGCCCGACCCGCACGGCGGCGGGGTCGTCCACCGCGCCTCGGGTGACCTGCCGGACGGTCCCGGCACCGCGGCCGTCCACCGTGCCGGCTCGGCGGTGACCTCGGCCGAGGTGGCGCGGCTCGCGAAGGCGCTCGGGGTACGGGGAACCCCGCGCACGGAGGGCACGGCCTGGAAGGTGGGCAGCGAGGGTGACGGTTCCGGACCGTTCCTGAGGGTGACCAAGCAGGCGCCCGGGACCTGGACGTTCGCCCGTCACGGCTCCGGCGGTCCGGACGCGTGCGAGTCCGCCCGGACCTGTTCGAAGCAGGACCGGACGCCCGCGTCCGGGTCGCCCGTCAGCGAGAAGGCCGCGAAAGCCGCGGCGGTTCCGGTGCTGAAGGCCGTGGGGCAGGACGGCGCCGCGCTCGACGCGGATCAGCTGATGGGTTCCGTACGGGTGGTGAACGCCGACCCCGTGTTGGACGGGCTGCCGACCTACGGATGGTCGACCGGGGTCCAGGTGGGCGCCGGTGGCGAGATCGTCGGCGGCAGCGGGCATCTGAAGGCCCTGGAGAAGGGCGACACCTATCCGGTGACCGGCGCGGACGACGCGCTGAAGCAGCTGAACGCTGAGAGCCGGCGTGCCGCGAAGTCGTCCGGCATCGGCGGCTGCGCGACAGCCGAGCCCCTGGAGGGTGATCCGGCGTCGCCGAGGACCGGCTGCGGCGGGACTCCGCCGGCCACCACGGCGACGGTCGAGAAGGCCGAGTTCGGGCTCGCGGCGCAGTACGCGGACGGTGAGCAGATTCTCGTGCCCTCGTGGCTCTTCTCCGTACGGCCCGAAGGGGGCGGCCCCGGGAACACGGTCGTCCAGGTCGCGGTGGACCCGGACCACCTGGCGCCGGAGAGCACCCGGCCCGCCCCGGAGCCCACCAAGGACCCGCAGGGCAAGGGCGCGGCTCTCATCGCGTACAGCGCGGACGGCCGGACGCTGGAGGTGACGTTCTGGGGCGGCGTGTGCAGCACGTACACGGCCCACGCCACGGAGGACACCACGACGGTGCGGGTCACGGTCTCCGAGTCGAAGCCGGATCCCGGGAAGGCCTGCATCATGATCGCCAAGGAGCTGACCCGGACGGTGACGCTGGACGCGCCGCTGGACGGCCGGAAGGTGGTCGACGCGGGGTCGGGCGAGACGGTGGAGCGCGGCTGAGTTCCGTGCACGTAAACGACAGCGGCGGCGCTCCCTGGTCCGGGAGTGCCGCCGCTGTCGTACGACTGAGGTTCAGCTGAAGGAGTCGCCGCAGGCGCAGGAGCCCGTGGCGTTCGGGTTGTCGATCGTGAAGCCCTGCTTCTCGATGGTGTCCACGAAGTCGACGGAGGCGCCGCCCAGGTACGGGGCGCTCATCCGGTCCGTGACGACCTTGACGCCGCCGAAGTCCTTCACGACGTCCCCGTCGAGCGCGCGCTCGTCGAAGAAGAGCTGGTACCGCAGACCCGAGCAGCCTCCGGGCTGAACGGCGACGCGCAGCGCGAGGTCGTCACGACCCTCCTGCTCCAGCAGGGTCCTGACCTTGTCTGCGGCGGCGTCGGACAGGAGGATGCCGTCGCTCACGGTGGTGGTCTCGTCCGATACGGACATCTGCTTCTCTCCCGGGGTTGTACGGACTGCTTGCCGACGGTCCAACCATCGGGGCCGCGGATTCATTCCGGGCCAGGCGCGTGTCTGTTCCCTTCATGCTCGCACACCGGGTGGGCGGGGGGATGCGTCACATCGACGCTATGGGCATCGTCAAGCTGACACGAAGCGGTTATGATAGATAACGTCAATTAGACGAAAAGGCTTTTCGCAGAAAAGAAAGGGTGCGTGTCGTGACCACCGCCCAGCCCCTGGATGTCCAGCCGACGCCCCTCGCCCTTCTGCTGCTCGGCCGAGAGGCCGACCCGCGGAGCGAGCGCGGGGTCGAATGCCCCGGCGACCTGCCCTCCCCGTCCGACCCGGACCTGGTGGAGCGGGCCCGCGCCGCCAAGGAGAAGCTCGGGAACAAGGTCTTCGTGCTCGGGCACCACTACCAGCGCGACGAGGTCATCCAGTTCGCGGACGTCACCGGCGACTCCTTCAAGCTCGCCCGGGACGCGGCGGCACGGCCCGAGGCGGAGTACATCGTCTTCTGCGGTGTGCACTTCATGGCCGAGTCCGCGGACATCCTGACGGGCGACGACCAGAAGGTCGTCCTGCCGGACCTGGCCGCCGGCTGCTCGATGGCCGACATGGCCACCGCGGAGCAGGTCGCCGAGTGCTGGGACGTGCTGACGGAGGCGGGAGTCGCCGACCAGGTCGTGCCGGTCTCGTACATGAACTCCTCCGCCGACATCAAGGCCTTCACCGGTAAGCACGGCGGCACCATCTGCACCTCGTCCAACGCGAAGCGGGCGCTGGAGTGGGCCTTCGAGCAGGGCGAGAAGGTGCTCTTCCTGCCTGACCAGCACCTGGGCCGGAACACGGCCGTGCGGGACATGGGGATGACCCTGGAGGACTGCGTCCTCTACAACCCGCACAAGCCGAACGGCGGCCTGACCACCGAGGAGCTGCGCGCCGCGAAGATGATCCTCTGGCGCGGGCACTGCTCGGTGCACGGGCGCTTCTCCGTGGAGTCGGTCAACGACGTACGGGAGCGCATCCCGGGCGTCAACGTGCTGGTGCACCCGGAGTGCAAGCACGAGGTCGTGGCGGCCGCGGACCAGGTGGGTTCGACGGAGTACATCATCAAGGCCCTGGAGGAGGCGCCGGCCGGCTCCAAGTGGGCGATCGGCACGGAGCTGAATCTGGTGCGCCGGCTGGCGAACCGTTTCGCCGACGAGGACAAGGAGATCGTCTTCCTCGACAAGACGGTGTGCTTCTGCTCGACGATGAACCGGATCGACCTGCCGCATCTGGTGTGGACGCTGGAGTCCCTGGCCGAGGGGAGCCTCGTCAACCGGATCCAGGTCGACCCGGAGACGGAGAAGTTCGCGAAGCTGGCGCTGGAGCGGATGCTGGCGCTGCCGTAACCCGCGCAGTGAAGAGGGAAGGCCCCCGATGCCGCTGTACGGCGTCGGGGGCCTTCCTGCGCTGTTACCGAGGGTTTCCTCAGGCCTTCGCGGGCTCCGGCTCCTCGGAGGTGGCTTCCTCGGCCGCCTCGGGGGCCGCCGCGCCGGACTTCGCCCCGCGCTTGGCCGCCTTCTTCTTGGCGCGGCGCTCCTTGCGGAGTTCGACCACCGCGTAGAGCGTCGGCACCAGGAGCAGGGTCAGCAGCGTGGAGGTGATCAGACCGCCGATCACCACGACCGCCAGCGGCTGGGAGATGAAGCCGCCTTCGCCCGTGACGCCGAGTGCCATCGGGAGCAGGGCGAAGATCGTCGCCAGTGCCGTCATCAGGATCGGACGCAGACGATGGCGTCCGCCCTCGATGACCGCCTCGACGACGCCCATGCCCTGCGCCCTGTACTGGTTGATCAGGTCGATCAGCACGATCGCGTTGGTCACCACGATGCCGATCAGCATCAGCATCCCGATCATCGCCGCGATGCCCATCGGGGTGCCGGTGACGACGAGGAGGCCGATGGCGCCCGTCGCCGCGAACGGGATGGAGACCAGCAGGATCAGCGGCTGGATGAGCGACCGGAAGGTGGCCACCAGGAGCATGAAGACGATGGCGATGGCCGCGAGCATGGCCAGCATCAGCTTCGTGGTGGCGTCGTCCTGTTCCTCGGTGACACCGCCGATGGTGGCCGTGGCGCCCTCCGGGAGGTCCAGGGCGTCGAGCTTCTTCTGGAGCTCTGTGCTGACCGCGCCGGTGTCGTCGGCGGTCGGCTTGGCGGTGATCGTCGCGGCCCGCTGGCCGTCGATCCGGGTCATCGTGACCGGTCCGGGGACCAGCTTCACGTCGGCGATGTCGCCGAGCTTCACGGGGCCGAGCGGCAGCGCCTTCAGCTCGGCCATCGTGGTGGCGGGCTTCGCCGACTTCACCAGGACGTCCCGCTCGGTGTCGTCCATGATCATCGTGCCGGACGGGGTGCCGCGCACCGCGCCGGCGACCGCCGCCCCGAGCGTCGTCTGGTTGAACCCGGCGTCGGCAGCCTTGTCGTTGGCCTTGACCGAGATGCGCGGGACGCTCTGGGCCACGTCGCTCTGGACGTCGGTGACGTCGTCGAGCTTCGCGACCTCGCTCCGCACCGCTTCGGAGGCCTTCTTCAGGACGTCCGCGTCGGCCGCCTTGACGGTGACGCTGAGGTCCTGTGAACCGAAACCGCCGTCGGCGACGATCGTCGTGTCACCGATGCCGTCGAGCTTGCCGAGTGCCTCGTCGATCCGCTTCTGGGCGGCGTCGAAGTCCGCCGGGTCCTTGAGGGTGATCTGGTACGAGGCCTGGTTGGCACCCGTACCGCCGCCGAAGGCCGCCATGAAGCCCGAGGAGCCCACGGTGACCTGGTAGTCCTTGACGCCCTTGTCGGCCGCGAGGACCTTCTCGACCTTCTGCGCGGCCTCGTCCGCCGCGGCGAGGCTGGTGCCGGGATTCAGCTCCTGCTTGAGGGAGAGGACTTCCTGCTCTCCCTGCTCGAAGAGGGTCGTCTTCAGCAGGGGCGCCATGCCGAACGTGCCGAACAGGACCACCAGGGCGATCACGATGCTGGTGACACGGCGCCGGGTCGCGAAGCGCAGCACCGGGACGTAGATCCGCTGGAGCCGGCTCGCGGCTTCCTTCTCCTCGGCCTTGCGGCGTGCCTCGTCCGGGTTCTCGGCGGTGCCCTTGGGGGCGCGCAGGAACCAGTACGAGAGGACCGGGACCACGGTCAGCGAGACCAGCAGGGAGGCCAGCAGGGCGGCCGTGACGGTGAGGGAGAACGAGCCGAAGAGCTGGCCCACCATGCCGCCGACCAGGCCGACGGGCAGGAAGACCGCGACGGTGGTGAGTGTGGAGGCGGTGACCGCGCCGGCCACCTCCTTGACCGCGGTGGTGATCGCCGACTGACGCTCCTCGCCGTAGCCGAGGTGGCGCCTGATGTTCTCCAGGACCACGATCGAGTCGTCGACGACGCGGCCGATCGCGATGGTCAGCGCGCCGAGGGTCAGCATGTTCAGCGACAGGTCGCGGGTCCAGAGCACGATCAGCGCGAGGACCACGGAGAGCGGGATGGAGACCGCGGTGACCAGCGTCGAGCGGATCGACGCGAGGAACACGAGGATCACGACGACCGCGAAGAGCAGGCCGAGCGCGCCCTCGGTGGTCAGACCGGAGATCGCCTTGGAGACTGCGGGTCCCTGGTCGGAGACGACCGTCAGCTCGGCGCCCGCTCCGAGGTCCTTGCGCAGGTCCGGGAGCTTGTCCTGGACGGCGTCCGAGATGGCGACGGCGCTGCCGTCCTTGTCCATCGTCGCCATGACGGCGAGGCTCGGCTTGCCGTTCGTACGGGTGATGGAGGCCGCCGTGGCGGGCTCCTGCTCCACCGTGGCGACGTCACCGACGCGGACCGGCTTTCCGGCCTTGCCCGACGCCGGGTCCGCCGCGGAGACCTTGAGGTCCTCGATCTGCCCGAGCGAGGTGAAGGAGCCGCCCACCTGGATGGTTCGGCTCTTGCCCGACTCGGAGAAGGAACCGGCCGGGACGGTGGCGCCGCCGGCCTGGAGGGCCTGGGCCAGCGAAGCGGCGTTCATGCCCGCCGCGGCGAGCTTCTTGTCGTCGGGGACGACGGAGACCTGGAGCTCCTGGACGCCGTCGATCGCGACCTGGCCGACGCCCTCGATGTCCTCGAGCGCCGGTACGACGGTGCGGTCCAGCCGGTCGGCGAGCGCCTGCTGGTCCTCGTCGGAGGTGACGGCGAGGACGACGGTCGGGATGTCGTCCGTCGAACCCGCGATGACCTGCGGGTCCACATCGTCGGGCAGCTGGATGCGGGCGCGGTTCACGGCCTGCTGGATGTCGGCGACGAGCTGCTTCGTGCCTTCGTCACCGAAGTCGAAGCTCGCCATGACGACGGCGTTGCCCTCGCTGGCGGTCGAGGTGATGCCCTCGACCCCGTCGACGGCCTTGATGGCGTCCTCGAGGGGTTCGACGACCTGCTTCTCGACCACATCGGGGGACGCACCCTGGTAGGGGGCCAGGATCGACACCATCGGGAGCTCGATGGTGGGCAGCAACTGCTGCTTGAGCTGCGGGATCGCGATGGCTCCGAAAACAAGCGCGACGATCGAGATCAGCCCGATCAGGGCCCGTTGCGCGAGGCTGAATCTGGACAGCCAGGACATGGGTGGGTCTCTCTTCTGTGGCTTACGCGGCAGATGGGCGGCTGCTCGGTGTTCACGTCGGTGATCATTCGGTGCTCACTTCGGTGATCACAGGGGACACAGCCCGCCCATCTATACGATCGCCGGTCCCATGAGCGAAATCGTCGGCCCCCGGGTTGCTTTCTTATCCCGCGCATACCGCAGCTGGAGTAGCCCGGTCTCCACCCGTCACTCCACCCTGGGGCGGACCAGGCCCGATTCATACGCAATGACCACCAATTGCGCCCGGTCCCGCGCGCCCAGTTTCGCCATGGCCCGGTTCACATGGGTCTTCACGGTGAGAGGGCTGACGACGAGCCGGTCGGCGATCTGGTCGTTGGAGTGTCCGCCCGCGACCTGGACGAGAACCTCACGCTCGCGCCCGGTGAGCGCGGCGAGACGCTCGGTGTACTCCTTGCTGTCCAGGTCCTCCGCGTCGCTGCCGCCCTGGGCGAGGAAGCTGGCGATGAGGCCCTTGGTCGCGGCCGGGGAGAGCAGCGCCTCACCGGCCGCGGCGACCCGGATGGCGTTGAGCAGCTCGTCCGGCTCCGCACCCTTGCCCAGGAAGCCGGACGCTCCGGCGCGCAGGGACTGAACGACGTATTCGTCCACCTCGAAGGTGGTGAGCATGACGATCCGTACGCCCGCCAGATCCGGGTCCGCGCTGATCATCCGGGTGGCGGTGAGCCCGTCGGTGCCCGGCATCCGGATGTCCATCAGCACGACGTCGGCGAGGGTCGAGCGGGCCAGTTCCACGGCCTGGGCCCCGTCGGCGGCCTCACCGACCACCTGCATGTCGGGCTCGGAGTCGACCAGCACCCGGAAGGCGCTGCGCAGCAGTGCCTGGTCGTCGGCGAGCAGCACCTTGATGGGCGTCATGCGCGTCCCCCCGTCGTCCCCACCGTGCCCGGCCCTTCCGGCGCGCGTGTGCGGGACATGACGGGCAGGATCGCATGGACCCTGAATCCGCCTCCGTAACGGGGTCCCGCCGTGAGGGTGCCGCCCAGGGCGGTGACACGCTCGCGCATGCCGATCAGGCCGTGCCCGCCGCCGTCGGCCGGCGCGGGGCGGGGACCGGCTCCGCTGCCGTTGTCGAGCACGGTGATCTCCGCTGTCCCCCCGACCCGTACGACGCTCACCTCTGCCTTCGCCCCGGCGCCCGCGTGCTTGCGCACGTTGGTCAGCGCCTCCTGGATGATCCGGTAGGCCGCGAGGTCGACCGCCGCGGGCAGCGGGCTGTCAGGGTCGGTGCAGGCGACCTCGACGGGGAGCCCCGCGTTACGGAAGGTGTCGACCAGGGTGTCCAGGACCGCGAGCCCCGGGGCGGGCTCCGTGGGCGCCTCCGGGTCGCCGGACTGGCGCAGCAGCCCCACCGTGGTGCGCAGTTCGTTGAGGGCGGAGCGGCTGGCTTCCCTGACGTGGGCGAGCGCCTCCTTCGCCTGGTCGGGGCGCTTGTCCATGACGTGGGCGGCGACCCCGGCCTGGACGTTGACCAGGGCGATGTGGTGGGCGACGACGTCGTGCAGGTCCCGGGCGATCCGGAGCCGCTCCTCGGCGACCCTGCGGCCGGCCTCCTCCTCACGGGTACGTTCCGCGCGTTCGGCCCGTTCCCTGATCGCGTCGATGAAGGCGCGTCTGCTGCGCACGGCGTCACCTGTGGCGCCGGCGAGACCGGTCCAGGCGAGCACACCGAGGTTCTCCTGGCTGTACCAGGGCGTCGTGCCGACCACCATCGCGGTCATGGTCAGCACCACCATGGTCAGCAGCCCGACCCGCCAGGTGGTGGGGCGGTCGGTGGTGGCCGCGACGGTGAAGAGTGCGATGACAGCGCTCATCACCACGGGGGCCGGCGGATCCATCAGGACGAACTCGACGGCGGACAGCAGCCCGGTCACGGCGAGTACCGCCATGGGCCTCTGCCGGCGCAGGACGAGCGCCGCCGCGGCGAGCACCATCAGCAGCACACTCGACACCTCGGGTGTCCGGGCTCCGAAGACGGGCCCGTGGCCCGGGTCCGGCTCGGCGAACGACGCGCAGAGCATGCAGGCGAGCACGGCCGTGGCGAGGCCACCGTCGAAGGCGAGGGGATGGCCGCGCAGCCAGCGGCGGGCGGGCACGAGCCCCGTTCCGAGGGTGGTCACGTCGGACAACGGTACGCGTGGGGCCGACGCGGCGGTCCGGGCGGCGTCACGGCACGGTGGCAGGGCACCCACGGCACGGTGGCAGGAGCGCGCAGCACAGTGGCCGGCCACGCAGCACGATGCCCCGCGCCGGCAGGACCGGGGCGGGGCATCGCGGGAGTGCGGGAGCGGGCGGCCCGGTCAGCCGGGGATCAGCCCGTCGTCGCGGAGCATGGAACGCACCTCTTCGAGGGTGGCGCCGGGTGACGGAAGGATCAGTTCGGACGGCTCCAGGGAGTCGTCGGGAAGCGCCGAGCCGAGCTCACGCACCTTGTCCAGAAGAGCGTGGAGGGTGGCGCGGAAGCCGGGTCCGTCACCGCTCTCCATCTCCGCGAGAAGTATGTCGTCGAGCTTGTTCAGCTCGGCGACATGACTGTCGGCCAGTACGACCTGGCCCTCCCCCATGATCCGTACGATCACGACGCCGCCCTCACTGCTTGTCGAACTTGTGCGGGGACTGCTGCGACTGCGGTGCCGCGTCCTCGGCGCCGCCTTCGATGGCCTGCTGCTGCCCGGCGGAGCCGCCGGCCAGCTCGGCCTTCATGCGCTGCAGTTCCAGTTCTACATCCGTACCACCCGAGATCCGGTCCAGCTCGGCGGCGATGTCGTCCTTCGCCGTGCCGGACGGGTCGTCGAGGGCTCCGGAGGCCAGCAGCTCGTCGATGGCTCCCGCACGTGCCTGGAGCTGCTGGGTCTTGTCCTCGGCCCGCTGGATCGCCAGGCCGACGTCGCCCATCTCCTCGGAGATGCCGGAGAAGGCCTCGCCGATCCGGGTCTGCGCCTGGGCGGCTGTGTACGTCGCCTTGATGGTCTCCTTCTTCGTCCGGAAGGCATCCACCTTGGCCTGCAGACGCTGGGCCGCGAGGGTGAGCTTCTCCTCCTCACCCTGCAGCGTCTGGTGCTGCGTCTCCAGGTCCGTGACCTGCTGCTGGAGGGCCGCGCGCCTGGACAGCGCCTCACGGGCCAGGTCCTCGCGCCCGAGCGCGAGCGCCTTGCGGCCCTGGTCCTCCAGCTTGGACGACTGTCCCTGCAACTGATTCAGCTGCAGCTCCAGCCGCTTGCGCGAGGTCGCCACATCGGCGACGCCGCGGCGTACCTTCTGAAGCAGTTCGAGCTGCTTCTGGTACGAGTAATCGAGGGTCTCGCGCGGATCCTCGGCCCGGTCAAGGGCCTTGTTTGCCTTCGCGCGGAAGATCATTCCCATACGCTTCATGACACCGCTCATGGGCTTCGCGCGCCCCCTTCTGACGGACTGAGCTCCAGCACTCCAACAGAACCCACAGTACGGGCCCTGTCTCCATTACCGCACTGTTCGAGCGCGGATGTGCTCCTCCGCAAGGACGACTGCCGCCGGCGACCGCTCCCGCGCAGGGAGTAGACGACCATCAGGGAAGACGTCGGCAACGTCCGTTCTGCCCCTGTCGGGACACTTTTCAGGACGCAGGCCGTTGCGGGATCGTTCCCGGCCGGTCTCCGGTAGTCCCGGCCGACCCCGTACCCTTGGGTTTTGTGTTCCGTAGCCGCTCCAAGGAAGAGAAGGCCCCCACCGGCAAGGTGACGGCGGACCTCTCCAAGACGCCCCGCGACCCCCAGGCTCCCAAAGGTCGCCCCACCCCCAAGCGCAGCGATGCCCAGACGCAGCGCCGACGCGCCTCAAGCGGTGCGCCGACCGATCGCAAGGAGGCAGCGAAGCGCCAGCGCGAAGCACGCCGGTCCGACATGGCCCGGCAGCGGGAGGCTCTCGCCTCGGGTGACGAGCGCTATCTGCCGGCGCGCGACAAGGGGCCCGTGCGCCGCTTCGTCCGTGACTTCGTGGACTCGCGCTTCTGCATCGCGGAGTATTTCCTTCCGCTCGCGGTGATCATCCTGATCCTCAGCGTGATCCAGGTGCAGAACATCCAGAACATCTCGCTGCTGCTCTGGCTCGGCGTGATCGTGCTGATCGTCGTGGACTCCGTCGGCCTCGCGTTCCGGCTCAAGAAGCAGCTGGCCCAGCGCTTCCCGGACACCCCGAAGCGCGGCGCGGTGGCCTACGGCCTGATGCGTACGCTCCAGATGCGCCGACTGCGTCTTCCCAAGCCTCAGGTCAAGCGGGGAGAGCGGCCCTGAGCACGGAGACCTCCGGCTTCACGGGGGTGTCCTCCCGGTGGCTGAGCGGGCTCGGCGGACTGCGCAACACGGTCCGCCAGGAGCTCGTCGCCCGGCAGCTCGACGAACAGATAGCCGCGCGCTTCCCCGTGGGGCAGCGGCTGCGGGTTCTGGACGTCGGCATGGGCCAGGGCACGCAGGCACTGCGTCTGGCGCGGGCCGGTCACTCCGTGACGGGCCTCGAGTCCGACGGCGAGATGCTGCGGTCGGCACGGGAGTCCCTGGCGGGCGAGCCCGAGGGCATCCGGGAGCGGGTGCGGCTCATCGAGGGCGACGGCCGTGACACCGGGGTGCACTTCCTGCCCGGCAGCTTCGACGTGGTGCTCTGTCACGGGGTGCTGATGTACGTCCCCGAGCCGGATCCGCTGCTGGCGGGCCTGGCCCGGATGCTCGCGCCCGGCGGGCTGCTCTCCCTGCTCGTACGGAACGCGGACGCGCTGGCGATGCGCCCGGGGTCGGCCGGCGACTTCGGCGCGGCTCTCGCGGCGTTCGACACGGATACGTACACGAACAGGCTCGGCCTCGACGTCCGGGCCGACCGGCTCGGGGTGCTGCGTGCCACCCTCGCCGGGATCGCCGCCCCGCTCCAGGCCTGGTACGGCGTGCGGATCTTCACGGACCACGTGAGCAACGAGGCGGAGCTGCCCGGCCCCGAGGAGCTGGCGCAGGTGTTCGCGGCCGAGGACCGGGCGGGACGGACCGACCCGTACCGCGGGGTGGCAGCGCTGCTGCATCTCTGCGGCGTACGCGGCTGACGCCTCCGGACCGCGCGTCCGGCCGGCATGGCCCGGGCGGCTGGACCCGCCACGGCCGTACGCCTGATCGGCCCAGCAGCGCAGGCCGTCGGCGGCGGGCCCTGGCGATACTCCGGGAATGGACGCAACCCCTTCCCGCAGGCGGGTACGCCGCTCGCTCACGCCTCTGGCCGTTGGTGCCTGCGCGATCGCCCTGGCAGGCGGCTGCGCCGGGACCGGCCCCGCCCCGTCGGCCGCCCCGTCCCAGCAGGCGGTGGTGTCCCGGGCCACGAGCGGTCTGGAGGACCAGTACCAGACCGTGATCAAGGACGTGCTGCCCTCCGTCGTGCAGATCGGCGCCGGGGACGCGCTCGGCTCGGGCATCGTCTACGACGACAAGGGCCACATCGTCACGAACGCCCATGTCGTGGGCAGCGAGAAGACGTTCGACGTCAGCGTCGCCACCGGCGAGAAGGTGCTCAAGGCGTCCCTGGTCTCCTCCTATCCGGAGCAGGACCTCGCCGTCATCAAGCTCGACAGCGTCCCCGACGGCCTGCGGGCCGCGAAGTTCGGGGACACCGACGAGGTCGAGGTGGGGCAGATCGTCCTGGCGATGGGATCACCGCTCGGTCTCTCCAGCAGCGTCACCCAGGGCATCGTCTCGGCCGTGGGCCGGACCGTCAGCGAAGGCCGCTCGGGCGGCGGCACCGGGGCGACGCTCGCCGACATGGTGCAGACATCGGCGGCCATCAACCCCGGTAACAGCGGCGGGGCCCTGGTGAACCTCGACAGCGAGGTCATCGGCATCCCGACCCTGGCGGCGACGGACCCGGAGCCGGGAGGCAGCGCGGCACCCGGGATCGGGTTCGCCATCCCGGTCTCGATGGTGCGAACGGTCGCCGACCAGATCATCAGGTCCGGGAAGGTCACGGACTCGGGCCGGGCGGCTCTGGACATCACGGGCCGCACCGTCGTGGACGACGAATACCAGCCTGCCGGTGTCGCGATCGTCAGCGCCGAGAAGGGCGGGGCGGCGGAGAAGGCCGGCCTGCGCACGGGGGACGTCATCACCCGGATCGGCGACACCCGGGTCACGACGATCACCTCGCTCACCGAGGCCCTGGCGGGCGACAGGCCGGGCCAGAAGGTCACGGTGACGTACACGCGGGGGGACTCGAAGAAGACGGCCGAGGTCACCCTGGGCGAGATCTGAGAGCCGGCCGGATGAGGCCGCAGGTGAGGAGGTCCCGCCCGGACGCCGGGGTCCGGGCGGGTGCGGGGGTCCCAGAGCCTGTCGGTGATCCGAGACCGCCCGGGGGCCTCTCAGTCGGCCTGGAGGCTCATCGGGCCGTAGATCTTCGTCGCGTCCTCGAAGAGCGTCACCTGGTCCGCGCCGCCCTCGAGGAGCTCCTTCCAGAACTCACCGATCCAGGACTCCGCGTCGCCCTGAGTCGTGAACTCCTCCGGCTGCAGCGCCGGCTCCGTCTCCGTACCGTCGGACTTCTCGAACCGCCACGTCCACGCCATGTCCGCCTCCTGGGTCACGTTGCTCCCCGAAGACTAGTGGGTGTCCCGGGCGCGCAGGTGGTTCACGGACACGGGAGGATCAGAGCGTGGAACTGACACTGCTCGGCACCGGAGCCCCCGACGGGCTGCCGCGGCCCGACTGCCCTTGCGCCGTCTGCGCGTCCTCCCGCGGCGCCGGGGCGCGCGCCGCGACCGCGCTGCTCGTGGACGACGCACTGCTGCTGGATCTGACCCCGGGCGCCGTGTTCGCCGCCGCCCGCGCGGGACACTCGCTCGCCGGCGTGCGGCAGGTGCTGCTGACCCACCCCCATGACGGGCCCGCGGTGGAGCTGCCCGCCTCTCTCCCGCCCGCGGGGCGTGTCCCGGACGGCCAGGAGCTGACGCTGATCAGCGGACACCGGATCCGGGCCCTGGCGATGGACTCCCCCGGCACCGGTTACGAGGTGACCGCACCGGAGGGCGAGCGCCTGCTCTATCTGCCTCCCGGGGCCTCCCCCGCCGGTCTGGCCGACGCGGTGGCGGAGCCGTACGACATGGTCGTGTGCGACGTGACCGCGCGGCCGGACGCCGTGGCCAGGCTGCGGGCCGTGGGGGCCGTCGGTCCGGCCACCGAGGTGATCGCCGTCCATCTGGACCATGACGCGCCGCCCGGTCCTGAGCTGGACCGCCGGCTCGCGGCAGGCGGGGCGCGGGCCGTGCCGGACGGGACGACGCTGCCGGTGGGCGCCTGCCACCCCGTACCCGAGGTGCCCCGGCGCACGCTGGTCACGGGCGGGGCCAGGTCGGGGAAGTCGGTGGAGGCCGAACAGCGCCTGGAGACCTTCCCCGAGGTGGTGTACGTGGCGACGGGCGGCCGCCGCGAGGGGGACGTCGAGTGGGAGGCCCGGATCGGTCTGCACCAGGAGCGCAGGCCCGCCGCGTGGCGCACCGAGGAGACCTGCGAGCTGACGGGCCTGCTGACGGAGGACGGCCCGCCGCTGCTGATCGACTGCCTGTCGCTGTGGCTGACGGACGCGATGGACCGGGCCGGGGCGTGGGACGACGGCCGGTGGGCGGACGGCGGGCAGGAGAAGCTGCGCGAACGGGTCGCCGAGCTGGTCCGCGCGGTGCGCGGGACACGTCGTACGGTCGTCGCCGTGACCAACGAGACCGGCTCGGGTGTGGTCCCGGCGACGGCATCGGGGCGGCGCTTCCGGGACGAACTGGGCCGGCTGAACGCCGCCTTCGCCGCCGAGTGCGAGCAGGTGCTTCTGGTGGTGGCGGGGCGGGCACTGGTGCTGCGGGGCTGAACCAGGGGTGGGTGCGGGGCCGGGGTACGGAACGGCGTGCCGGGTACTGTTCCGCACAGGAGCCCCCGGCGGGTTCCGGCCCACCTGGCGCCGACCCGCAAGGCAGACCCCCGTGAATCTGGACGACTTCTCCGACCTGATCGAACGCCCCGACGGGGGCGTACGGCGTGATGCCGAGGAACGGCGGGAGCGGCTCGCCGTCCCCGTCGGGGCGCTCGGCCGGCTCGACGAGCTGGGTGAATGGCTGTCGGCCGCCCAGCAGTCGGTGCCCGTCAAGGCGGTCGAGCGGCCACGCGTCGTGCTGTTCGCCGGTGATCACGGGGTGGCTGAGCTGGACGTCTCCGGCCGGGCCGCGGGGACGGCCCACGAGCTCGTCCGGGCGGCGCTGGACGGCGCGAGCCCCGTCGCCGTGCTGGCCCGGCGCTTCTCCGTCCCCCTGCGGATCGTGGACGCCGGTCTGGACTGCGATCCGGAGCTGCTCCCCGACGCCGTCGTACGCCACCGGGTGCGACGCGGCAGCGGACGGATCGACGTCGAGGACGCGTTGACGGCCGAGGAGGCCGAGCAGGCCGTACGGCTCGGGATGCGGATCGCCGACGAGGAGGCCGACTCCGGCACCGACCTGGTGGTGCTGGGAGATCTGAGTGTCGGTGGTACGACGGCGGCCTCGACGCTGATCGCCGCCCTGTGCGGTACGGACGCCTCGGTGGTGACCGGGCGCGGCGGTGCGGGCATCGACGACCTGGCGTGGATGCGTAAGTGCGCCGCGATCCGGGACGCGCTGCGGCGCGCCCGGCCGGTCCTCGGTGACCAGTTGGAGCTGCTGGCGGCCGTCGGCGGAGCGGACCTGGCGGCCACGACGGGATTCCTGCTGCAGAGCGCGGTGCGCCGGATGCCCGTGGTGCTGGACGGAGTGGTCTCGGCGGCCTGTGCGCTGGTGGCCCAGCGTGCGGCCTTCCGGGCTCCCGACTGGTGGCTGGCGGGGCAGCTCAGCGGGGAGCCGGCCCAGCTGAAGGCACTGGACCGGATGGCTCTGACGCCTCTGCTGGACCACGGGGTGACGGTGGGTGGGGGAAGCGGGGCCCTGCTGGCGCTGCCGCTCGTCCAGGCCGCGGCGGCGCTGGCGGCGGAGCTGCCCGAGCGCGCCCCGGAACCCGCCCCGGAGGAGAAGGAAGCGGAGGCGGAGGAGCCGTCCGAGGACGCGGAGGCCGCAAAGGCGTCGGACACGACCGCCTGAGCGCCCCGGGCCCCGCCACCGCCCTGTCACAGGCGTGCCGGTGGCGGGGCCTCAGGTCTTGTCACCGGGGCGGGGGCCCGGCAGCGGGGTCCTGTCCGGTGCCCCGCCGATGAGGTCCTGGAACCGGCGCCGCGGCCCCGCCCAGCGGACATCGTGGTGATACGCCCGCAGCACCGCTGCGGCGCGGGCCCGGTGGCGGCGGCGGTAGAAGCGCTTCGCCCAGAGTGACGTGGGCCGGGCCAGCCGGAGCGCTCCGATCAGCGCGATGAACGGGATGAGGGTGCCGATCACCGCCATCCGGGCCTTGCCCTTGAACAGGGTGACCAGCACGAAGCCGAAGTTGACGACGTACGTCAGGACGACGCCCAGCCTGTTCTGCTGCTGCTCGCCGGTCAGTTCGTCCACGCCGAGCGGTGAGAACCCGGCGAGCACGAGACCGACGAGCGAGGCGGTGAGGACGACGGCCTCCACGCTCTGGCGGCCCTCCTCGGTCCAGTACACGTCGTCGAGGTGCAGGATCAGCGCGAACTCGTCGAGGACCAGACCGGCGCCCATCCCGAAGACCACCGCGAGGATCCCGGCCGCGACACCGTGCTGACCGCTCGCGACCGCCCCGAAGCCGCCGACCACCGTCAGGACGACCCCGGGCACCACGTGGTGGACGTGCACACCGCCGGGCGTGATGTTGCGGAACGGTCCCTTCCCGGCCCTGATCATCCGGGTGATCATCCGGGTGACGGCGAAGGTCAGCACGAACGCGCTCAGGGCGAGCAGCAGGGGGAGCTTGCCCGGCTCGACGATGTTCTGCTGGAACCAGTGACCCATGCCACCTCCGCCCGGGGACCCTTTTGGGTCGCTTTGCCCAATCTAGCCTGCTGTCGCACCGGCTAGCCTGCGCGCGGTGACCTCCCTGAACAGCCACGGCGCGCGCTTCGCCTTCGGCACCCTGACCGCACTCCCCGTCCGTGTCTCGCGCTGGGACCGCGACACCGCCCGCGCCGGCATGCTGTGCGCCCCGCTCGCCGGGCTCGCCGTGGGGCTGCTCGCGGCTGTCCCGGGGGTACTGCTCCTCTCCGGGGGGGCCGGCCCCCTGGTGGCGGCGGTCGCCTCCGCCGCGCTCCCCGCCGCGCTGACCCGTGGGCTGCACCTGGACGGGCTCGCGGACACCGCGGACGGGCTCGGCAGCGCCAAGCCCGCCGAGGACGCGCTGCGGATCATGAAGCAGTCGGACATCGGCCCGTTCGGCGTGATCACCCTGCTGTTCGTGCTGCTGGCCCAGGTCGCGGCCCTCCACGAGCTCTACGGCCGCGGCTGGGCGGACGGCGCGCTGGGCACGGTCGCCGCCGCCGTCACCGCCAGGCTCGCGCTCACGCTGGCCTCGCGCCGCGGCGTACCGCCCGCCCGGCCGGAAGGCCTCGGTGCGGCGGTGGCGGGCACCGTCCCGCCCTGGGGTGCCGCGGCGGTGGCCTGTGCGGTGGTCGCCTGCTGCGCCGCGGCGGCCGCACCGCTCGGCGGGTACGGCGCCGCCCTGCACCACGCCCTCGCCGCCCTGGCCGGCCTGGCCGCCGCACAGGTGATGCTGCGTCACTGCGTGCGGCGCTTCGGCGGGGTGACCGGTGACGTGTTCGGAGCGCTGGAGGAGACGGCCGCCACGGTGACACTGCTGGCGCTGTCCCTCGGCTGAGCACTGCTCCTGACAGGCGGCCCTTCCCTCCGGACGGCCCGCCCCCGCGAGCCGGAAGCAGGTGCGCGCGTAGGCTCGTTCCCGGCACATTGCGGGGCATCCACGATGCGCCGGGCGCGGTCGGCCACCCCTTCGACCAACACAGACCGGCACACAACTCAACGGAAGCGAGAATTCACCACCGTGACTGCTCTCACTCTCAGCACCTCAGGTGCGGCGACGCTGCGCGCCGACGCACTCGTCGTCGGCGTCGCCAAGGGCGCTGGGTCCAAGTCCGGGGACCTGGTCGTCGCACCGGGCGCCGAGGCCGTGGACAAGGCGTTCGACGGAAAGCTCGCCGCCGTCCTGGAGACCCTGGGCGCCTCAGGTGCCGAGGGCGAAGTGACCAAGCTCCCCGCCCCGTCCGGCCTCAAGGTCCCGGTCGTGATCGCGGTCGGGCTCGGTCCGGTCCCGGCGAAGGACGACGCGTACGACGCCGAGGCACTGCGCCGGGCCGCGGGCAGCGCCGCGCGTGCGCTGAAGGGGTCGAAGAAGGCCGGTTTCGCGCTGCCGACGGAATCCGCCGAGGACGCCGGGGCGGTCGCCGAGGGCGCCCTGCTGGGTGCGTACGCGTTCACCGCTTACCAG
Source organism: Streptomyces sp. NPDC102441 (assembly GCF_044765585.1). Classification (NCBI taxonomy): domain Bacteria; kingdom Bacillati; phylum Actinomycetota; class Actinomycetes; order Kitasatosporales; family Streptomycetaceae; genus Streptomyces; species Streptomyces sp. NPDC102441. The sequence continues at coordinate 224,632 of NZ_JBIWKH010000006.1, read as the reverse complement.
GGCGGCGAGGACAGGCTCGCCCCCAAGAGCGCCAAGTCCGGCAGGAACGACGCGAAGCTTCCGCTCGCCGAGGTCGCCCTGCTCGGTGCCAAGCCGCGTGACAAGGCCTTCAAGGCCGCCGCCGAGCGCGCCGTCGCGGTCACCGAGGAGATCAACCGGGCCCGCGATCTGATCAACACCCCGGCGAACGACCTGTACCCCGAGTCCTTCGCCGCCGTGGTCACCGCCGCCGGCAAGGAGCACGGCATCAAGGTGCAGGTCCTCGACGAGAAGGCGCTCGTCAAGGGCGGCTTCGGCGGTCTGCTCGGCGTCGGCCAGGGCTCCACGCACGGCCCGCGCCTGGTCAAGCTGTCCTACACCCACCCCAAGGCGGAGAAGACGCTCGCCCTGGTCGGCAAGGGCATCACCTACGACTCGGGCGGCATCTCGCTCAAGCCGGCCGGCCACAACGAGACGATGAAGTGCGACATGAGCGGCGCCGCCGCCGTGTTCGCCGCCGTCGTCGCGGCCTCCCGCCTCGGCCTCCGGATCAACATCACCGGCTGGCTGGCGCTCGCCGAGAACATGCCCTCCGGCAACGCGACCCGGCCGGGTGACGTGCTGCGCATGTACAGCGGCAAGACCGTCGAGGTCCTCAACACCGACGCCGAGGGCAGGCTCGTTCTCGCCGACGCGCTGACCCGCGCCTCGGAGGAGAAGCCGGACGCGATCGTCGACGTGGCGACCCTGACCGGTGCGATGGTCCTGGCGCTGGGCAACCGCACCTTCGCCGTCATGGCCAACGACGACGCGTTCCGTACGTCGGTCCACGAGATCGCCGAGGAGGTCGGTGAGGCCTCCTGGCCGATGCCGCTCCTCGCCGACCTGCGCAAGGGCATGGACTCCCCGACCGCCGACATCGCCAACATGGGCGAGCGGATGGGCGGCGGCCTGGTGGCCGGCCTCTTCCTGCAGGAGTTCGTGGGCGAGGGCATCGCCTGGGCGCACCTGGACATCGCGGGCCCCGCGTTCCACGAGGGCGCGCCCTACGGCTACACCCCCAAGGGCGGCACCGGATCCGCGATCCGCACCCTGGTGCGGCTGGCGGAGCGCACCGCGGACGGCGACCTCGGCTGACCGGCCCCGTTCGCGGACCTCGCGCGCGGGGTTCACTCACGGCGCAGACGGCCCCGGGCATACGTCCGGGGCCGTGGGCGTTGATCCCGGTGTCTCCGAACGGCATATTTCCGGAAATCTGTACGCATCGGTATCCGTCCGGAACGGATCTTCGTCCCGCTCGGAGCAGGGGCCCGCGTCCCGTCCGCGCGCAACAAGTGCGAAGATGGGTTCTCGGCAGGACAGGGCCCACACCACAGGGCCGAATAACGCAAGCGGCCGAACACCAGCCGACCGGCCGGTCACACCCCAGCGACGGGGCCCGGCATACGGCGCACATGCATGGAGGACGTGACGTGGCGAACGACGCCAGCACCGTTTTCGACCTAGTGATCCTCGGCGGTGGTAGCGGCGGTTACGCCGCGGCCCTGCGCGGAGCTCAGCTGGGCCTGGACGTCGCACTGATCGAGAAGGGCAAGGTCGGCGGCACCTGCCTGCACAACGGCTGCATCCCCACGAAGGCGCTGCTGCACGCCGGCGAGATCGCCGACCAGGCCCGCGAGGCCGAGCAGTTCGGCGTGAAGGCCACCTTCGAGGGCATCGACATGGAGGCCGTCCACAAGTACAAGGACGACGTGATCTCGGGCCTGTACAAGGGTCTGCAGGGTCTCATCGCCTCGCGCAAGGTGCACTACATCGAGGGTGAGGGCCGGCTTTCGTCGCCCACCTCGGTGGATGTCAACGGCCAGCGCGTCCAGGGCCGGCATGTGCTGCTGGCGACCGGCTCCGTGCCGAAGTCGCTGCCCGGCCTGGAGATCGACGGCAACCGCGTCATCTCCTCGGACCACGCGCTGAAGCTGGACCGCGTGCCGAAGTCCGCGATCGTTCTGGGCGGCGGCGTCATCGGCGTCGAGTTCGCCTCGGCGTGGAAGTCCTTCGGCAGCGACATCACCATCGTCGAGGGCCTGAAGCACCTGGTCCCGGTCGAGGACGAGAACAGCTCCAAGCTTCTCGAGCGCGCGTTCCGCAAGCGCGGCATCAAGTTCAACCTCGGCACCTTCTTCGACAAGGCCGAGTACACGCAGGACGGCGTGCGGGTGACCCTCGCCGACGGCAAGGCCTTCGAGGCGGAGGTGCTGCTGGTCGCGATCGGCCGTGGCCCGGTCTCGCAGGGTCTCGGCTACGAGGAGGCCGGTGTCGCGATGGACCGCGGCTACGTCCTCGTCGACGAGTACATGCAGACCAACGTCCCGACGATCTCGGCCGTCGGCGACCTGGTCCCGACCCTCCAGCTCGCGCACGTCGGCTTCGCCGAGGGCATCCTGGTGGCGGAGCGGCTCGCCGGACTCAAGACCGTGCCGGTCGACTACGACGGCGTGCCGAAGGTGACGTACTGCCACCCCGAGGTCGCCTCCGTCGGCATCACCGAGGCCAAGGCCAAGGAGATCTACGGTGCGGACAAGGTCGTCGCGCTCAAGTACAACCTCGCGGGCAACGGCAAGAGCAGGATCCTGAAGACCGCGGGCGAGATCAAGCTCGTCCAGGTCAAGGACGGTGCGGTGGTCGGCGTCCACATGGTCGGTGACCGTATGGGCGAGCAGGTCGGCGAAGCCCAGCTGATCTACAACTGGGAAGCGCTGCCGGCCGAGGTCGCGCAGCTCATCCACGCCCACCCGACGCAGAACGAGGCGATGGGCGAGGCCCACCTGGCCCTGGCCGGCAAGCCTCTCCACTCCCACGACTGATCCAGTCCCGGGGACGACCGACCACTTCCGCACTTTCGTAAGGAGCAACTGAAACCATGTCGGTTTCCGTAACCCTTCCGGCGCTCGGCGAGAGCGTCACCGAGGGCACCGTCACCCGCTGGCTGAAGGCCGAGGGCGAACACGTCGAGGCCGACGAGCCGCTGCTCGAGGTCTCGACCGACAAGGTCGACACCGAGATCCCCGCGCCCGCCTCGGGCACCCTCGCGTCCATCAAGGTCGCCGAGGACGAGACCGTCGAGGTCGGCGCCGAGCTGGCCGTCATCGACGACGGTTCGGGCGCACCTGCCGCCGAGGCTCCGGCCGCCGAGCCGGAGGCCGCTCCGGCTCCGGCCGAGGAGGCTCCGGCCCCCGCCGCCGAGGCCCCGGCCGCTGAGGCCCCCGCCGCCGAGGCTCCCGCCGCCGCTCCGGCCGGTGGCGCCTCCGGTACGGACGTCACCCTCCCGGCGCTCGGCGAGAGCGTCACCGAGGGCACCGTCACCCGCTGGCTGAAGGAGGTCGGCGAGGAGGTCGCGGAGGACGAGCCCCTGCTCGAGGTCTCCACGGACAAGGTCGACACCGAGATCCCCGCCCCGGTCGCCGGCGTGCTGCTGGAGATCGTCGTCGGCGAGGACGAGACCGCCGAGGTCGGCGCCAAGCTCGCCGTCATCGGCGCTCCGGGTGCCGCTCCGGCCGCCGCTCCGGCAGAGGCCGCCCCGGCTCCTGCCGCGGCCCCGGCCGAGGCCGCCCCGGCTCCTGCCGCCCCCGCACCGGCTGCTCCGGCTCCGGCTCCCGCCGCCCCGGCCGCCCCTGCTCCGGCACCGGCCGCGCCCGCCGCTCCGGCACCGGCACCGGCACCGGCCGCGCCGGCAAAGCCCGCCGCTCCGGCACCGGCCGCGCCTTCCGGCGACGACGGCGCGTACGTCACGCCGCTGGTCCGCAAGCTCGCCGCCGAGAACGGCGTCGACCTGGGCTCGGTCAAGGGCACCGGCGTCGGTGGCCGTATCCGCAAGCAGGACGTCGTAGCCGCCGCGGAGGCCTCCAAGGCCGCCGCTGCCGCTCCGGCTCCGGCCGCCGCTGCCCCGGCGGCCAAGGCCGCGCCGAAGCTCGAGGCGTCCCCGCTGCGCGGTCAGACGGTCAAGATGACCCGCATGCGCAAGGTCATCGGCGACAACATGATGAAGGCCCTGCACTCGCAGGCGCAGCTGACCACGGTTCTCGAGGTCGACATCACGAAGCTGATGAAGCTGCGCAACCAGGCGAAGGCTTCCTTCGCCGCCCGTGAGGGCGTCAAGCTGTCCCCGATGCCGTTCTTCGTGAAGGCGGCGGCCCAGGCGCTGAAGGCCCACCCGGTCGTCAACGCCCGGATCAACGAGGACGAGGGCACGATCACGTACTTCGACTCGGAGAACATCGGCATCGCCGTGGACGCCGAGAAGGGTCTGATGACCCCGGTCATCAAGGGTGCGGGCGACCTGAACATCGCCGGTATCGCGAAGAAGACCGCCGAGCTGGCCGGCAAGGCCCGCGGTGGCGGCCTGACCCCGGACGACATGTCCGGCGCGACCTTCACCGTCAGCAACACCGGTTCGCGCGGTGCGCTGTTCGACACGGTCATCGTGCCGCCGAACCAGGCGGCCATCCTGGGCATCGGTGCCACGGTCAAGCGCCCGGCGGTCATCGAGACCGCCGAGGGCACCGTCATCGGCGTCCGTGACATGACCTACCTCTCGCTCTCCTACGACCACCGTCTGGTGGACGGCGCGGACGCCGCCCGTTACCTGACGACGGTCAAGGCGATCCTCGAGGCGGGCGAGTTCGAGGTCGAGCTCGGCCTCTGAGCCGTACAGCTGTAACCAGCCTCACCAGCGGCGCCCCCGTCCGGAACACTTCCGGGCGGGGGCGCCGCCGTATTGTCTAGACACCACCGGTCGCCCCAGGCAGCCGTATTGGTGGAGAGCAGTACCGGTTTGCCCGAAGGAGCCCCTCATGACCCCGCCCGTCGTCCACTCGCTGCGCGAACAGATCCGCGAGCACATCGTGGAAGGGATAGTCAGCGGGCGCTGGAAGCCGGGGGAGCGGATCGTGGAGCGCCGTATCGCCACCGAGCTCGAGGTCAGCCAGACGCCCGTGCGCGAGGCGCTGCGGGAGCTGGAGACGCTGCGGCTGATCGAGTCGGCGCCCAACAAAGGTGTCCGGGTACGCAATCTCACCGCGGCCGATCTGGAGGAGAGCTACCCCGTGCGGGCCGGCCTCGAGCAGATCGCGGCGGAGCTGGCGGCCCCCGCGCTCGGCGAGGACTGCTCGCGGCTCGCCCCGCACGTGGCGGCGCTGTACGAGGCGGACCGGCTGGCCGACGGCGAGGCGCAGGTGCGGCACACGGTGGCCTTCCACCGGGAGATGGTGCGCGCCGCCGGGAACGCCGTGCTGCTGCACACCTGGGAGGGGCTGGGCATCGAGGTGTTCACAGCCCTGTCGATCCGCTGGCTGGGCACCGTGCAGAAGTCGTACGCGGAGGAGCACGAGGCTCTCATCGAGGCGTTCCTCCGCCGGGACCCGCAGATCGCCGTGATGGTGAAGGAACACGTCCTCGGGTGCGCGCCGCGCGCCTGAGGACCGGCGCCGGGCGGGCGGGCACATCTGGGGCGGGAGCCGCTCGAACGTGCAGGTCATCGCCCGTTTCGCCCCCTTGATCCCGTCACTCCGTGCCCCGTTTCGCGGCACCGCATGCCACTTTTCTTCATATCGAGAAGTTTTGCCCTTCACCCTTTGATCGATCATCGATCGGAGACTTACAGTTCAGTCGCGGGCCCACCGGCCCCATCGCCCTGTCCTGCCAGCCAGGGACTTCTCCACCCCCTCCCACTCCGGAAGGCGGCGATCATGACCGACCCCGTAGCAAAGCTTCCGAGCGAGCTCGACCAGCTCCCGGACCGCGACCCCGAGGAGACCGCCGAATGGGCGGCCTCCCTGGACGCCGTCACCAAGGCCGCGGGCCCGCACCGCGCCGCGTACCTGATGCGGCGTTCGCTCCAGCACGCCGAGGGCGCCGGCATCGCGCTGCCCAAGCTGCTGGAGAGCGATTACGTCAACACCATCCCCACCTCCGCCGAGCCCACGTTCGACGGCGACCTGGAGATGGAATCGAAGATCACCGCGTGGAACCGCTGGAACGCGGCCGCGATGGTCACCCGTGGCGCCCGGTACGGCGTCGGAGGCCACATCGCCACGTTCGCCTCGGCGGCCTGGCTGTACGAGACCGGCTTCAACCACTTCTTCCGCGGCAAGGAAGGTGACGGCTCCGGCGACCAGCTCTACATCCAGGGCCACGCCTCGCCCGGCATCTACGCCCGCGCCTTCCTCGACGGACGCCTCAGCGAGCAGCAGCTCGACAACTTCCGCCAGGAGTCGGGGGGCGACGGCCTGCCGTCCTACCCGCATCCGCGGCGGCTGCCCTGGCTGTGGGAGTTCCCCACCGTCTCGATGGGCCTCGGCCCGCTCTCGGCGATCTACCAGGCGCGCTTCAACCGTTATCTGACCAACCGCAACATCAAGGACACGTCGAACTCGCACGTCTGGGCGTTCCTGGGCGACGGCGAGATGGACGAGCCCGAGTCGACCGCCGCCCTCGCCCTCGCGGCCCGTGAGCAGCTCGACAACCTGACCTTCGTCATCAACTGCAACCTGCAGCGTCTCGACGGCCCGGTCCGCGCCAACTTCCGCGTGGTCCAGGAGCTGGAGGGCGCCTTCCGCGGAGCCGGCTGGAACGTCATCAAGACGCTCTGGGGCAACGCCTGGGACGAGCTGTTCCAGCTGGACACCACGGGCGCGCTGATCCGCCGCCTCCGCGAGGTCCCGGACGCGCAGTTCCAGACGTACGCGACGCGCGACGTGGCCTACATCCGCGAGCACTTCTTCGGCGCCGAGCCGGCCCTCGCCGAGCTGGCGAAACTCCTGAGCGACGCGAAGATCGCCGAGTGTTTCTACAGCTCCCGCGGCGGCCACGAGGCCCGCAAGGTGTACGCGGCCTACCGCGCGGCCGTCGAGCACAAGGGCGCGCCGACCGTGATCCTGGCCCAGACGGTGAAGGGCTACACGCTCGGCAAGGGCTTCGAGTCCAAGAACGCCAACCACCAGATGAAGAAGCTGTCGATCGACGAGTTCAAGGGCATGCGCGAGCTGCTCGGCCTCCCGATCCCGGACAGCGCCTTCGAGGACGGGCTGGTTCCCTATGGCCACCCGGGCGCCGACTCCCCCGAGGTCCGCTACCTCCAGGAGCGCCGTGCCGCCCTCGGTGGTCCGGCCCCCGCCCGCCGGGTGCACGCCGCCGCGCTGCCCCAGCCGGAGGACCGCGCCTTCAAGGCCCTGTACAAGGGGTCCGGCAAGCAGGAGATGGCCACCACCATGGCGTTCGTCCGCCTGGTGAAGGACCTGATGCGGGACAAGGAGACCGGCAAGCGCTGGGTTCCGATCGTCCCGGACGAGGCCCGTACCTTCGGTATGGAGTCGCTGTTCCCGTCGGCCGGCATCTACTCCCCTATGGGCCAGACGTACGACCCGGTCGACCGCGACCAGCTGATGTACTACAAGGAGGCCAAGGACGGCCAGATCCTCAACGAGGGGATCACCGAGGCCGGCGCCATGGCCGACTTCATCGCCGCCGCTTCGTCGTACGCGACGCACGGCGAGACGATGATCCCGTTCTACATCTTCTACTCGATGTTCGGCTGGCAGCGGACCGGCGACCAGATGTGGCAGCTCGCCGACCAGCTCGGCAAGGGCTTCATCGTCGGCGCCACCGCCGGCCGTACGACGCTGACGGGTGAGGGCCTCCAGCACGCGGACGGCCACTCGCACCTGATCGCGTCCACGAACCCGGCTTCGCTCAACTACGACCCGGCGTTCGCGTACGAGATCGCGGTGATCGTCAAGGACGGTCTGCGGAGGATGTACGGCCCCGAGGCCGAGAACATCTTCTACTACCTGACGGTCTACAACGAGCCGAAGCAGCAGCCCGCGATGCCCGAGGGCGTCGAGGACGGCATCGTCAAGGGTCTGTACCGCTTCAAGGAGGGTGTGCCCGCCGCGGCGGACGCTCCGCGTCTCCAGCTGCTGGGTTCCGGTACGGCGATCCACTGGGTCCTGAAGGCCCAGGAGCTGCTGGCCGCCGACTGGGGTGTCACGGCCGACGTCTGGTCCGCCACCTCATGGGGCGAGCTGCGCCGCGACGCCCTGGAGTCCGACGAGGCACTGCTCCGCGGCGAGGAGCGGGTGCCCTACGTGGCCCAGGCGCTCTCCGGTGCGCCGGGCCCGGTCCTCGCGGTCAGCGACTGGATGCGCGCGGTCCCGGACCAGATCAGCCAGTGGGTGGAGCAGGACTGGTCCTCCCTGGGCACGGACGGCTTCGGCCTCTCCGACACCCGGGAGGGCGCACGGCGCCACTTCGGCGTGGACGCCGAGTCCGTCGCGGTCGCCGCGCTGGCCCAGCTGGCCCGCCGTGGTGAGATCCCGGCCTCGAAGGTCAAGGAGGCCCGGGAGAAGTACGGGCTCTGAGTCCCCGCGCGGAGGCGGGTGCCGGGTCTCCCGGTGCCCGCCCCGCCGTACTCACCGGGCCCGCCCCCACAATGGGGGCCATGCGTGCTGCCCGGCTGATCAAGATGGTGCTGCTCCTGCAGTCCCGCCCCTCCATGACCGCCGCCGAGCTGGCGGCGGAACTGGAGGTGTCGGAGCGCACCGTGACCCGGGACGCCCAGGCGCTCTCCGAAGCGGGTGTGCCCGTGTACGCCGACCGCGGCCGGAACGGCGGCTACCGGCTCGTGGGCGGCTACCGGACGCGGCTCACCGGGCTGGCCCGCCATGAGGCCGAGGCGCTCTTCCTGTCCGGGCTGCCCTCCGCTCTCCGCGAGATGGGGCTCGACGACGCCGCTTCGGCCGCGCGGCTGAAGGTCTCGGCCGCCCTGCTGCCCTCGCTGCGGGACGCCTCGCGCACCGCCGCCCGGCGTTTCCATCTGGACGCCCCCGGCTGGTACCACGATCCGGTCACTCCCGAGCTGCTGCCGGCCGTCGCGGAGGCCGTCTGGGACGACCGGCTGGTCCTGGCGCGCTACCGCCGCCGGTCCTCGGGAGAGGTGGAGCGGGAGCTGGCCCCGCACGGGCTCGTCCTGAAGGCCGGGGTCTGGTATCTCTGCGCGCGGGCCGGGGACGACTTCCGGGTGTACCGGATCGACCGGTTCACCGCCGTCGCCGTGTCGGAGGCCCGTTTCGTACGGGACGAGGACTTCGACCTGCCGGGCTTCTGGGAGGAACGGGCCGCTCAGTTCGCCCGGTCGATCCTGCGTACCGAGGTGACCGTACGGCTGTCGGAGGCAGGGGTACGACGGCTGCCGCACACCATGGACCGGGCCGCCGTCGACGAGGCGCTGGCGGGGGCCGCGGAGCCGGACGCGGACGGCCGGCGCACGGTCGTCCTGCCGGTCGAGTCCGCCGAGGTGGCGTACAGCCAGCTGCTGGCCCTCGGGCCCGAGGTGGAGGTCCTGGCCCCGGCCGCCCTGCGCGAACGCTTTGCCGATACCGCCGAACGACTGCGCGACCTCTATCGCTGAAGTGGCCCGGAAGTGACGTCGAAGGCTGCAATTCGGTGTCTGGGCGTGCGTCGCCTGCCGCCGGGGCAGATGCTGGACCCGTGATGGACGAGACGGAGTTCTGGGAGATCATCGACGGCACCCGCGAGGCCGCCGAGGGCGACCCCGAGGAGCACGCCGACCTGCTCGTCGAACGGCTGGTGCGGCTCGATCCCGATTCCGTGCTGGATTTCGCCAGGCACTTCGAGGCCCGTTACAACCGCGCCTACCGCTGGGACCTGTGGGGCGCGGCGGCCGTACTGCTCGGCGGGGCGAGCGACGACGCCTTCGACGACTTCCGGTGCTGGCTGATCGCGCAGGGCCGCGAGGTCTTCGAGGGCGCGATGCACGACCCGGACAGCCTGGCCGAGCTGCTGGACGACTTCGACGAGGAGCTCGACGGCGACGGCGAGGACATCGGCTACGCCGCCGACGAGGCCTACGAGCAGCTCACCGGCGTGGTCGCCCCCGACCTGGGACTGCCGCCGCAGCCGGCGGGACCCGCGGGCACGCCCTTCGGCCTCGATGACGACGCGGCGCTGGCGGATCGCTATCCGGCCCTCCGGGAACGCTTCGGCCCGGTCTGACCCCGGGCCCCCGCTTCTCAGCCGGGGAGCGAACGGCCCATCAGTACGTCGTCGACGTACCGCCCGCCCAGGAAGAACTCCCCGGGCAGTACGCCCTCGACCGCGAAGCCCTCCGCCGCGTAGAGCGCCTGCGCCGCGGTGTTGTGGGCGAGCACCCGCAGGGTGAGCCGTCCGGCGCCCTGCCGCCGCGCCTCGGCGTACGAGGCCCGCAGCAGCGCCCGCGCGACGCCTTGGCGCCTGGCCCAGTCGGCGACGGCGAGACCTTGTATCTGGCGGACGTGGGCGTTGCAGGCGAGCGGGGTCGGGCGGGCCAGCCGGACGTACCCGGCCAGGCACGTTCCGCCCGAGCCGGTGACCGCCTCGGCCACCAGGTGGTCGCCGGGCCGGTGCCGGTCGTCGAAGAACGGCTCGTACGGCGGCTGCGGCCTCGGCTGCACGGCGTGCAGGGTCGACCAGGTGGCCCGGTCGAGCTCCCCGAGGGCGGTCCCGTCCCCGGGCTCGGCGGGACGGACGGGGCGGAGGGACCGGAATCGCGGCGCGGACATGCGCGCAACTGTGCCATGCGTGTCCGCACGTCGGTCTCCCGCGTGACCCGGGGCCGATGGGGCAGGATGGACGTCATGCTGCGTTCCCGAATCGCCGTCAGCGGATCGACCGGACTCATCGGAGCGGCGCTCGTGCGCTCGCTGCGTGCCGACGGGCACGAGGTGGTGCGCCTGGTGCGCCGCCCGGCCGCCACCGGTGACGAGGTGGAGTGGGACCCGAAGCGCCAGTACGTCGATGCGGCGGGCCTGGTCGGCTGTGACGCGGTCGTCCACCTCGCCGGTGCGGGGGTCGGGGACCACCGGTGGACCGAGGCGTACAAGCGGGAGATCCGTGACAGCCGGGTTCTGGGTACGGCGGCCGTCGCCGAGGCTGTCGCGTCCCTGGACACCCCGCCGAAGGTGCTGCTGTCCGGGTCCGCCGTCGGGTTCTACGGCGACACCGGCGACCGTGCCGTCGACGAGAGCGCGCCGCCCGGTGAGGGCTTCCTGCCGTCCGTGTGTGTGGAGTGGGAGGAGGCCACGGCTCCCGCCGAGGAGGCGGGCGTGCGCACGGTGCACGCGCGGACCGGTCTGGTGGTCTCCCGGCGGGGCGGGGCGTGGGGGCGGCTCTTCCCGCTGTTCAAGGCGGGTCTCGGCGGGCGGATGGGGAACGGCCGGCAGTACTGGAGCTTCATCGCGCTGCACGACCACATCGCGGCGATGCGGCACATCCTGGACACCGAGGCGCTGTCCGGTCCGGTGAACCTGACGGGCCCCTCCCCCGTCACCAACGGCGAGGTGACGGCCGCCATGGGGCGGGTGCTGCGGCGTCCGACCCTGTTCACCGCCCCGGCGCCCGCGCTGAAGGCCGCGCTCGGGGAGTTCTCCGGGGACGTCCTGGCCAGCCAGCGGGTGCTGCCCGGCCAACTTCTCGACTCGGGCTTCGCGTTCGCCTTCCCCGGCATCGACGACGCCATCCGCGCCGCACTGCGCTGACCACGGCCCGGCGCTCCCCCGGACCCGACGCCGGGCCGCCGTGCGACCCCGTGCACCGGTGCCCGGGGTGCGCGCGACTGCGCCTCTCTCGGCCATACACCTAGCCTCATCCCGAACTCGGGCATTCCGGGGGCCGGTTGGGGGCAATACCTCCCCACCAGTCGCACCGACTCGGGGAGGGGCACGTGATCGGGGCACACACAGCAGACCACGCGGATGTGGTCATCATCGGGGCCGGGATCGCCGGCCTGTCGGCGGCCCACCAGCTTATCGGCGCAGGGGTGGGCGTCAGCGTCCTGGAGGCCGCCGCGCAGGTGGGCGGCAGGATGGCCACCCATGATGTGGACGGGTTCCGGCTCGACCACCTGGGCCCGCTGCTCAGTTCCGCGTATCCGGAGCTGAGCACCACCCCGGGGCTCGAAGGCCTGGTACTGCGGGACTTCGCCCCCGGGGTACTCGTCCACAGCAGGGGGCGGCAGTACCGCGCAGGGGACGTGCGGAGCGCGCGGGGCGCATTCCGTGCCGTGCGCTCCAGGCCGAGCGCCCCTCGCGCACCTCTGGGCGGGGCCATCGAACAGGCCAGACTCGGTGCCTGGCTCGCCCGTCTCGCCGCCACTCCGGAGTCCCGGATCCTGGCCCGGCCCGACAGGGCCGTCGTCGACGCGCTGCCGGCGCGCGGTCTCCCGCACCGGACGGTCGGCGGATTCCTGCGCCCCCTGCTCTCCGCGCTGCTCGGCGATCCCGGCCTCACCACGTCCAGCCGCATGGCCGACCTCACCCTCCGGGACTACGCGCGCGGCCGGCTCTGTGTGCCCTCGGGCGGTTCCGCGACGCTGCCCGAGCTGCTGGCGGCCGCCCTGCCTCCCGGGACCGTACGCACCGGGGTCCATGTGACCGCGGCCGACATCACCTCCGTACGCACCAAGGAGCACGGCGAGCTCGGCTGCCGGTCGCTCCTGCTGGCCACCGGAGCGGGCGCAGCCGCCGAACTCCTGCCGGGCCTGCGGATGCCCGCGTTCCATCCGGTGACCGTGCTGCACCACGCCGCCGGGGAGGCTCCGGCGACCGGGGGCAGTCTGCTGCTGGACGCGGACCGCTCGGGGCCGGTCGCGCACACCGCCGTGATGAGCGAGGTCGACCCCTCGCGCGCCCCGCGCGGCCGGACCCTGATCAGCTCCACGGTGCTCGGCCCTCCGCCGGGGGACCTCGACGGCGAGGTACGCGCGCACCTGGCCACGCTGTACGGCACGCCCACCGACGACTGGGAGCTGCTGGCCGCCCACCACGACCCGGAGGCGGTCCCCGCCATGCCGCCACCGCACGATCCGCACCGGCCCGTCCGGCTGCTCGCCGGGCTGTACGTGTGCGGCGACCACCGCGACACCAGCACGGTCCAGGGCGCGCTCCGCTCCGGCAGGCGCGCAGCCTCGGCGATCCTCACGGACCTGGGGGTGCGCCGACGGCAGCCCGACGGGACGGAGCTGCCCGCCGCCGCGTAGGCCGTCGGTCAGCCCAGCGCGGCGACCCGGTCGCGGTATCCCCGCACGGCGACGGCGTCGCGGTACGGCTCCAGGCGGCGCTCGAAGTCCCGTACGTACTCCGTCGCGCGCACCGACCGCATCTCCGCCGCCTGCTGGGCCGCCTCGGCGCCCAGCAGGCACGCCTGGTCCAGCTCACCGAGCCCGAGCCGCGCGGAGGCGAGCACCACCCGGCAGAACAGCCGGCTCCGGGCGTACGCCGGAGCGCGCAGCTGGAGCGACCGCTCGGCGTGCTGGGCGGCGACGCGGTACTGCTGCAGATCGCGGTGGCAGTGGCCGAACTCGTCGGCGAGCTGCGCCTCGTCGAAGTAGCGGGCCCAGTGCGGCACGTCGTCCCCGGGCCGGGAGATCCCCAGCGCGCGTTCCGCCCGTACGAGCCCGGCGACGCAGGGCCTGGTCTCCCCCAGGACGCCGTGTCCGCGCGCCTCGACCGAGTGCAGCAGGGCCATGACGACGGGCGGCGCGGAGGAGCCGATGCCCTGCTGGGCGACGCGCGCCAGCTGGACGGCTTCCCTGCCGTGCCCGAGGTAGACCGCCTGCCGGCTCATCGTGATCAGGACGAAGGCGCCGTAGGCCCGGTCCCCGGCCGCCTGGGCGAGCCGCAGCGCCTGGACGAAGTAGCGCTGGGCGAGGCCGTGCGCCGCGATGTCGTACGAGGTCCATCCGGCGAGCCGGGTCAGATCGGCCACGGCGGAGAACAGCCGGCGGCCCAACGTCTCGCCGTAGCTCCCGCGGAGCATGGGCTCGGCCTCGTGCTCCAGATACCGCACGAGGGCCTGCCTGGCGTGGCCGCCGCCGTAGGCGTTGTCCAGCGTGCGGAAGAGCTCGCCCACCGAGCGCAGGGCGGCGACGTCCCCGCTGCCGACCCGCTGGCCCGCGCCGCGCTCGGTCTGCCGCTGGCGCGGGACGCCCAGGAGCGGTGGCACGGGAGCGGACGGGCGGGAGGGGACGGGCCCACGGGTGGCTCCGGCCCGTGCGCCGTTGGCGCCCGCCCCATGCGTCAGGCCGGGAGCGCCGGGCACCTGGAGGGTGCCGGCCCCGTTGGCCTGATGGAGCCCGTGCGGGGCCCGGGGCCCTTGGCCCTCGGCGGGCGTACGGGGGGAGGGCAGTCCGGTGGCGCCGTTCACGCGTTCCGGCGGCTCACCGCGGCCGACCCATTCGTCGGCCCGCCCGATCAGCCAGTCCCTGCTGGGGACGACCAGTCCGGCGGGCGTGAACGCGATCTTGCGCAGCTCCGCATGGCTGCCCGAGTCCTTGCGCCACAGCCCGCTGACGATGTCGACGGCCTCGGCGGGCGTGGCCGCGAACTCCAGGCCGGCGTAGACGGGCGCACAGGCGTCCAGGCCCAGGTCCTGGGCGGAGAGCCTGCGTCCGAGCCGTCTGGTGAAGACCTCGGCGATCAGCGCGGGGGTGGTGCCCCGGGGCTGCTGGCCGCGTAGCCAGCGGGTCACCGAGGTCTTGTCGTATCGCAGGTCGAGCCCGTGTTCGAGGCCGAGCTGGTCCACCCGGCGGGCCAGGCCCGCATGGGAGAACCCGGCCTCCGCGATGAGGGCAGCGAGCCGCCGGTTCGGGGTGCGCTGCGGAGGTCGTTCCGACATCAGCTGTAAGGTCTCCTGCCTTCGGCGCCGGGCGAGCAGCCCTCACGGGTTCCCCCACGATTGGGAGCGGGCGAGCCCGGTATGGAACGGCGCGAACTTAACCGCCCCGGCGGCAGGGCCGACGACCTTCGCTCCACGTTCATCCGATCGTGTGAGGATTGCCGGATCGCTGACGGGAAGCGCCCGGTCCGTAACCTGCCGGACTCCTTGTTCCGGAGCGGTCGTACAGTGGATCGGGGCGCATACGCATGGTGACGCGGCTCCGGGGACACCCCCCGGGGCCCTTTGGCGCCGCGAGCAGAAAGGCACCCGAGTGAGTGAGCTGCGGTTCGTCCGTCTGGGATTCGGCGAGGACCGGGTCGACTACCAGGAGGCCTGGCAGAAGCAGCGCGAGGTGCATGCCGCCCGGTTCGAGGACACGGTCCCCGACACCTGCCTGCTCCTCGAGCACCCGTCCGTCTATACGGCGGGGCGGCGCACGACGGAGAGCGAGCGTCCGCTGGACGGCACCCCCGTCATCGACGTCGACCGCGGCGGGAAGATCACCTGGCACGGTCCCGGGCAGCTCATCGGCTACCCGATCCTCAAGCTGCCCCGCCCGGTGGACGTGGTCGCCCATGTCCGCCGCCTGGAGGACGCCCTGATCCGCACGGCCGCCGAGTTCGGCGTGGAGACCAGCCGCGTGGAGGGCCGCAGCGGCGTCTGGGTCCTGGGTGACCCGGTCGAGGAGCGCCCCTCGCTCGGCGGCCTCTCCCTCGACTTCGATCCCCGGCTGCACGACGAGGAGTTCGACGCCCGGCTGAACGGCCCCGAGTACGCGCCGTCCAACGCCGGACAGCGCCGCGAGGACCGCAAGCTGGCCGCGATCGGTATCCGGGTCGCCAAGGGCGTCACCATGCACGGCTTCTCCCTGAACGTGAACCCGGACAACACCTGGTTCGACCGGATCGTGCCGTGCGGGATCCGGGACGCGGGCGTGACCTCGCTCTCGTACGAACTGGGCCGCGAGGTCACGATCGACGAGATCCTCCCGGTCGCCGAGAGGCATCTGCGGGACGTTCTGGAGAACGCGGAGCTCGCGCCCCGGGTCCTCGCACCGAAGGAGCCGGCCGCCACCGCGTAGGGAATAGGCCCGCTCGGCCACAGGTTGGCCAGACGCAAGGCCGTTCTAACCACGGGCGTACCCTGGTGTTCGCCGAAGAATCCAATGCAGCGAAAGCAAAGGGGTGCCGGAGTGTCCGGTGTCGCACCCGACGGGCGCAAGATGCTGCGCCTGGAGGTCCGAAACAGCCAGACCCCCATCGAGCGCAAGCCCGAGTGGATCAAAACCCGGGCGAAGATGGGCCCCGAGTACACGAAGATGCAGGCGCTCGTGAAGAGCGAGGGTCTGCACACCGTGTGCCAGGAGGCCGGCTGTCCGAACATCTACGAGTGCTGGGAAGACCGCGAGGCCACGTTCCTCATCGGCGGTGACCAGTGCACCCGGCGCTGCGACTTCTGCCAGATCGACACGGGGAAGCCGCAGGCGCTGGACCGTGACGAGCCCCGCCGCGTGGGCGAGTCCGTCGTGACGATGGACCTGAACTACGCCACGATCACCGGCGTCGCACGCGACGACCTGGAGGACGGCGGCGCGTGGCTGTACGCGGAGACCGTGCGCCAGATCCACGCCCAGACCGCGGAGCGCGAGGGCGGCGCCACGAAGGTGGAGCTGCTCATCCCCGACTTCAACGCGGAGCCCGCGCAGCTCGCCGAGGTCTTCTCCTCGCGCCCCCAGGTGCTCGCGCACAACGTCGAGACGGTGCCGCGGATCTTCAAGCGGATCCGGCCCGGCTTCCGTTACGAGCGCTCCCTCGACGTCATCACGCGGGCCCGCGAGGCCGGTCTGGTGACGAAGTCCAACCTGATCCTCGGCATGGGCGAGACCCGCGAGGAAGTCAGCGAGGCGCTCCAGGACCTGTACGACGCGGGTTGCGAGCTCATCACGATTACGCAGTACCTCCGGCCCTCCGCGCGGCACCATCCGGTCGAACGCTGGGTGAAGCCGCACGAGTTCGTGGAGCTGAAGGACGAGGCCGACGCGATCGGTTACTCCGGAGTCATGTCGGGACCGCTGGTGCGTTCCTCGTACCGCGCGGGGCGCCTCTTCCAGCAGGCGATGGAGCGGCGCGGCGCGACCGCCGCCGTCGCACCGGCCGTGTGAATCGGCACACAAGAAGCTACTGAGCGGTAATGCCCGCGACGGCGCGGCCCATACGTTCCCCGCAGGTCGGGGGGCCCGTATGGGCCGCGTCGGCGTGCGCGCCGACGAAATCAGAGTTTCATTGGTGTTTGACCGACCGGTCATGCACTGGTAACACCGAGCAGTGACCCTAGGTACATACGCGGTGGCTCCCGCAGCCGCCGTCGTCATTGCTTCCCGCTACTCAGTGCGCGCCGGGCGCGCGCATCCGCTCCGAGGGGGAACACCCACGATGCACGCCGCACCGGTACGAGCCAGTGCCATCCCGACCGTCACCACCGCGCTCCGCGCGGTCGAGTCACTGCTGCTGAGCAGCGGCCAGCGCACCGCCCGCCGCAACGCCTGGACGGCGGTCCTCGAGGACCGCCGCAGGGCACAGGACCGGGTCGAGGCGGACCATGTGCTGAAGGCTGTGGCCGACCACCGTTCCTAGGTCGCTCCAGGGCCACGTAAACTTCGGCACATGGCGAGGAAGGCAAACACTGAAGGCGCGGACAGCGCCGAGAACGCGGGGCGGCTCAAGCAGATCGCCCTGACCTACAAGATGACCAGGCGGTCGGATCCCAAGGTGGGTCTTGTCGTCGCGGGTGTGGGAATCGTCACCTTCGGTGTCCTCCTCGCGATCGGTTTCCTGGTCGGTCACCCGGTCTACGCGGGCATCCTGGGCTTCGTCCTGGCCTTCCTCGCGATGGCGATCATCTTCGGACGGCGTGCCGAGCGCGCGGCCTTCGGCCAGATGGAGGGGCAGCCCGGCGCGGCCGCGGCGGTGCTGGACCGGGTGGGCCGTGGCTGGACCACGACTCCGGCCGTCGCGATGAACCGTAACCAGGACGTCGTCCACCGGGCGGTCGGCAAGGCCGGCATCGTCCTGGTGGCGGAGGGCAACCCGAACCGGGTGAAGAGCCTGCTGGCGGCCGAGAAGAAGCGGATGGCCCGCATCGTCATCGACGTACCGGTGCACGACATCATCGTCGGCGACGGCGAGGGCCAGGTGCCGCTGAAGAAGGTGCGCACCACGATGCTGAAGCTTCCGCGGGTCCTGACCGGCCCGCAGGTGACCGCCGCCAACGACCGGCTCCGGGCGATGGGCGACCTGATGAGCAACATGCCGCTGCCCAAGGGCCCGATGCCGAAGGGCATGCGGATGCCGCGCGGCGGAAAGATGCGCTGACCGAACGTATACGCAGAGGAGCGGCCCCGGACGACGTACGCGTCCGGGGCCGCTCCTCTGCGTACACGCCCGCGGACGTGTCCCGCAGAGGCGCCGTCCCGCCAGGCCTCAGATACGGACCTGGACGGCGCGGGCCAGCCGGTCGTGGAGGCCACGGCTGTCGCGGTCCCAGACGATGGCCGGGATCACCAGGACGAGCAGCACGCTCCGCACGACGACCCGCACGACACCGAGCCGTCCGCCGTCCTCGGCGATGACCCGCAGGCCCAGAATCCGCTTGCCGGGGGTGGAACCGACCGTTCCGACCGTCAGCAGGCTCATGACGAGGAAGACGCCGAGCGCCCAGTTCCCGGCCGTCT
Source organism: Streptomyces sp. NPDC102441 (assembly GCF_044765585.1). Classification (NCBI taxonomy): domain Bacteria; kingdom Bacillati; phylum Actinomycetota; class Actinomycetes; order Kitasatosporales; family Streptomycetaceae; genus Streptomyces; species Streptomyces sp. NPDC102441. The sequence continues at coordinate 206,160 of NZ_JBIWKH010000006.1, read as the reverse complement.
GCTGGTCACCACGAGCGAGCAGGCCGTATGCGATCACCATGCACACGATCCAGTCGATGAAGAGGGCCCCGAAGCGCCGGCCGAGCGGGGCCACGGCACCCGGGCCTTCCTGGGGCAGACCGAGGCGCTCGCCCCGGTAACCGAAGTCGGCGCCCATGTCCTCGGCCGCCGCGCGCGGCCCCGAGAGCCACGATCCGATTGCTTGCCTGTTGTCCACCCGTCCACGGTACTGCTCCCGCCTCCGCACCCGACCGGCCGGGGCGGCGGACACGTCGCTGAGGTGCCGCACACTGCCGCCCTGGTTAACTTGTGCGAAACAAATGGGTCATGCTGGAGAAATCCTGTCTACCTATGGTCGGGTCCAGCGTGTGCCACCGCACTGGCCACACAGACGAGCTGCAACCCCGCCCTTTCCCGGGTCGGGAGTAGGAGGAGTTGGATGTTCCAGAACGCCGACGAAGTCCATAAGTACATCGCCGACAACGACGTCAAGTTCGTCGACGTCCGGTTCTGCGACCTGCCGGGCGTGATGCAGCACTTCACGATTCCGGCGGCGATCTTCGACCCGGCCGAGGAACTGGCTTTCGACGGCTCGTCGATCCGCGGCTTCCAGGCCATCCACGAGTCGGACATGGCGCTCCGTGCGGACCTGTCCACGGCTCGGCTCGACCCGTTCCGCCGCGACAAGACGGTGAACATCAACTTCTTCATCCACGACCCGATCACCGGCGAGCAGTACAGCCGTGACCCTCGGAACGTGGCCAAGAAGGCCGAGGCCTACCTCGCCTCGACCGGCATCGCCGACACCGCGTACTTCGGCCCCGAGGCGGAGTTCTACGTCTTCGACAACGTCCGCTTCCAGACGTCGGCGAACGAGAGCTTCTACCACATCGACTCCGAGGCCGGCGCCTGGAACACCGGTGCGGTCGAGAACAACCGTGGTTACAAGGTCCGCTACAAGGGCGGCTACTTCCCGACGCCGCCGGTCGACCACTTCGCCGACCTGCGTGCCGAGATCTCCATGGAGCTGGACAAGAACGGCCTGCAGGTCGAGCGCCAGCACCACGAGGTCGGCACCGCCGGCCAGGCCGAGATCAACTACAAGTTCAACACGCTGCTCGCCGCGGCCGACGACCTGATGCTCTTCAAGTACATCGTGAAGAACGTCGCCTGGCGCAACGGCAAGACCGCGACCTTCATGCCGAAGCCGATCTTCGGTGACAACGGCTCGGGCATGCACGTCCACCAGTCCCTGTGGGCCGGTGGCGACCCGCTGTTCTACGACGAGCAGGGCTACGCGGGCCTGTCGGACATGGCGCGCTACTACATCGGCGGCATCCTGAAGCACGCCCCGTCGCTGCTCGCCTTCACCAACCCGACGGTGAACTCCTACCACCGCCTGGTCCCCGGCTTCGAGGCCCCGGTCAACATGGTGTACTCGCAGCGCAACCGCTCCGCCGCGATGCGCATCCCGATCACGGGCTCCAACCCGAAGGCGAAGCGCGTCGAGTTCCGCGCCCCCGACCCGTCCTCGAACCCGTACCTGGCGTTCTCGGCCCTGCTGATGGCCGGCCTGGACGGTGTCAAGAACAAGATCGAGCCCCCGGAGCCGATCGACAAGGACCTCTACGAGCTGGCCCCCGAGGAGCACGCGGGCGTCCAGCAGGTCCCGACCTCGCTCCCGGCGGTCCTCGACGCGCTCGAGGCCGACCACGAGTACCTCCTGGCCGGCGGCGTCTTCACGCCCGACCTGATCGAGACGTGGATCGACTACAAGCGCACGAACGAGATCGCCCCGATCCAGCTGCGCCCGCACCCGCACGAGTTCGAGCTGTACTTCGACCTCTAGGCGCGCGGTAGTTCGCAGGAACACATGTGAGGGCCGCCATCCCCTGGCCGGGGGTGGCGGCCCTCGCGTGTGCGCCCTGCCGGGGCCCGTTGGTTCAGGACCCGCAGCAGCCGCCGGCCTGTTCTGCGGCGGGGTCGTCGAAGAGTCCGGCGCCGCCGCATACTCCGGTCTCAGGGAGGGTGAGTTCGACGCGGCCGGCGGACTCGGTGTCGCCCGCGATGGCGGCGGCGACCGAGCGGACCTGCTCGTAGCCGGTCATCGCGAGGAAGGTGGGGGCACGTCCGTAGGACTTCGTACCGACCAGGTAGACGCCCTGTTCGGGGTGGGACAGTTCGCGGTGGCCGTGCGGGTGGACGGTGCCGCAGGAGTGCTGGTTCGGGTCGATGAGCGGGGCGAGCTCCACCGGGGCCTGGAGGCGCTCGTCCAGGGCCAGGCGGAGCTCCGACAGGAAGGACAGGTCGGGGCGCAGGCCCGTCAGGACGATGACCTCGTCCACCGGGTCGAGGCGCCGGCCGTGCTCACCGACGAGGGTCAGACGGTCGTCGGTGGTGGGCTCGATGGCCTCGGTACGGAAACCGGTGACGGCGTCGGCGTATCCGTCGTCGACGGCGGCCTTGGCGGCCAGGCCCAGGGCGCCCCGGGCGGGGAGCTGGTCGGCGGGGCCGCCGCCGAAGGTGGATCCGCTGATGCCACGGCGCAGGACCCACACCGAGTGCGTGCCGGGTGCGTCCTTCGCTACGTCGGCGAGGCCGGCCAGGACGGTGAACGCGGAGGCGCCGGAGCCGATGACAGCGGTGCGCCTGCCTGCGTACCGGGCGCGGACCGCGGGGTCCTTCAGGTCGGGGATGCGGTAGGAGACGCGGGCGGAGGCGGCGCGTTCGCCCAGGGCGGGCAGTCCGTCGGCGCCGGCCGGACCGGGGGTCGACCACGTACCGGACGCGTCGATCACGGCCCGGCCGAGGATCCGCTCCTCGGCGCCGTCGGCGCGTGTGAGGCGGATCGTGAAGGGCTGCTGCTCGCGGTCCGCGTCGACGATCCTGTCCCGGCCGAGGCGGGAGACGCCGGTGACGGTGGCGCCGTGGCGGACCTTGTCCCCCAGGGCTTCGGCGAGTGGCTGGAGGTACCGCGCGACCCAGTCCCCGCCCGTGGGGTAGGTGTCCGCGTCGGGCCTCGCCCAGCCGGTCGGCGCCAGGAGCTTCTCGGCGGCCGGGTCGACGAGCTCTCCCCAGGTGGAGAACAGCCGCACGTGTGACCAGTCGCGTACCGCGGTGGCGGCGGTGAGCCCTGCTTCCAGGACCAGTGGCTGGATGCCGCGCCCGACCAGGTGGGCGGCGGCCGCCAGCCCGGCGGGGCCGGCCCCGATGACGACGACCGGCAGGTCTGCAGTGGTGGTCATGGCGGTGATGCCCTCCTAGGACGGGCGACGGATGAGCGAGGAATGAGCGAACACACCCGGTCGCTGTTTCGATGTTTGTCTATATTCGAAGCCTGGCACTTCGCATCGACGGATGTCAACATAGACGTATGTCGAATTCTGAGGTTGTGGAGCCGCCCGTCCTGGACGCGGGCGCCGTGGTGCCGTGCTGCCCGCCGATCACTTCGGGTGAGCTGTCGCAGGACGACGCGGAGAGGATGGCCGTGATGTTCAAGGCGCTGTCCGACCCGGTGCGGCTGCGCCTGTTCTCCAAGGTCGCCTCGCACCCCGGCGGCGAGGCGTGCGTGTGCGACATCTCCGACGTCGGCGTCTCCCAGCCGACGGTCTCCCACCATCTGAAGAAGCTGCGCGAGGCCGGCCTGCTGACCTCGGAGCGGCGCGGGACCTGGGTCTACTACCGGGTCGCCCCGTCCGTCGTGGCGGCCATGTCCGCCATGCTCGACCTGCGCACCTGATACCGGGCGGTGCGTCAGGCCTCCCCGCCCGGGGCGCCTGCGGCGAACCTCCTGCGCCAGGCCAACGCGACGTACACGAGTCCGATCAGGACGGGGACTTCGATCAGCGGGCCGACCACGCCGGAGAGGGCCTGCCCGGAGGTGACGCCGAAGGTGGCGATGGCGACGGCGATGGCCAGCTCGAAGTTGTTGCCCGCCGCAGTGAACGCCAGCGTCGCGGTGCGGTCGTAGGCGAGGCCAAGGGCCTTGCCGAGGAGGAAGCTGCCGAAGAACATGATCGCGAAGTAGACGAGCAGCGGCAGCGCGATGCGCACGACGTCCAGCGGCTGCGAGGTGATCGTCCTCCCCTGGAGCGCGAAGAGGACGACGATCGTGAACAGCAGTCCGTACAGCGCCCAGGGGCCGACCTTCGGCAGGAACTTCGCCTCGTAACTCTCGCGTCCCATTCTCCTCTCGCCGATGCGCCGGGTGAGGAAGCCGGCGAGCAGAGGGACGCCGAGGAAGATGACGACGTTCAACGCAATGTGCCACACGGACACGTCCAGGCCCTGCCCGTCGCCGAGGCCCAGCCACCGGGGCAGCAGGTCGAGGTAGAACCAGCCGAGCAGGCCGAAGGCGAGGACCTGGAACACGGAGTTGAGGGCGACGAGGACCGCTGCGGCTTCGCGGTCGCCGCAGGCGAGGTCGTTCCAGATGATGACCATGGCGATGCAGCGGGCGAGGCCGACGATGATCAGGCCGGTGCGGTACTCGGGCAGGTCGGGCAGGAAGATCCACGCCAGGGCGAACATCACGGCGGGGCCGATGATCCAGTTGATGACCAGCGAGGAGACCAGCAGCTTGCGGTCGCTGGTCACACGGTCGAGCCTGTCGTAGCGGACCTTGGCCAGGACCGGGTACATCATCACCAGCAGGCCGAGCGCGATCGGCAGGGAGATCCCGCCGGTCTCGATCTTCGCCAGTGCGTCGTTCATCCCGGGGACCAGCCGGCCCAGCCCCAGGCCGACGGCCATGGCCAGCAGGATCCACACCGCGAGGTAGCGGTCCAGGGTGGAGAGCTTCTTGACGATCGAGTCGTCCGCTCCGGCCTCCGGCGTTGCGCCGGAGGGGGTGGTGGTGGGCTCGGCGGAGGTCACGGGCAGGCCCTCTTGTTCTCGGAAGAGGTGCGAGCGGATTCGGCGAGCGCCGCGAACTGCTCCGAGAGGCCGGCGAGGACCTCGGGGCGCAGCTTGTAGTAGGTGAAGCGGCCGCAGGGCTCGGTCTCCACCAGTCCGGCCTCGCGCAGGACCTTCATGTGGTTGGAGAGGTTGGTCTGCTTCGCCCCGGTCTCCGCGACCAGGTGGGTCGTGCACAGGGTCTCGCGGGCCAGCAGGGTCACGATCCGGAGGCGGAGCGGGTCGCTCAGCACCCGGACCAGATCAGGATCCACTGATGTCAGCATGCGCTGATACTGTCACATCATCGCTCGCTGACATCAGCGGGGGCTGAACCTCTGTACCGCCCGGCGGCTCCGGAGCGGCGGATCCGGTATTCGCGAGGCCCCTACACTGAGACCCTTCGGGTCCGACAGCGCGGCCCACGCCGGACAGGAGAGCGAAGGTGGCAGCAGGGGGCTCCGACGATCCGCCCGCCGAGGTGCTGACGGACGCGGCTGCGGCCTTCGGGCTGCTGGCATCGCCACCGCGCCTGCACATCGTGTGGGCGCTGGCGGAGGGCGAGAGTGATGTGAGCGGGCTCGCCCAGCGCGTGGGCGGAGCGCTGCCCGCGGTGAGCCAGCATCTGACGAAACTGAAACTCGCCGGCCTCGTACGCTCCCGGCGGGAGGGGCGACGACAGGTCTACTTCGTCGACGACCCCGACGTGGTGACGGTGGTGCGGCTGATGATCGGCCAGCTGACCACCCGTGCCGCGCACGCTTCGGCCCCCCGCATCCGTGACATCGGTGCCTGAGACCGCAGCGTCCGGCAGTACCGATCCTGCGGGCCCCGGTGGACAGTGGGCGCGGCGCCCGTCGGACACGGCTCCCCGGCCGGGCGACGGATCGCCGCCCTGGCCCGAACTCACCTCCCTCCAGGTGCTGCGGCGGCTGGACAGCGGGCCCCGCGGGCTCGTCGAGGCGGGAGCCGGGGAACGGCTCGCCCGGTTCGGCGAGAACACGGTGTCGTCACGGCGGACGGCCTCCTGGTCCGGCCGCCTCGCGGGAAGCCTGCGGGATCCGTTCACCGTCGTCCTGCTGTGTCTGGGACTGGTGTCGGCCACCGTGGCGGCCTGGGGCACCGCGAGCGTGATCCTCTCCCTGGTGGTGGTCAGCTGCGTCCTGCGTGCCGGCGGGGAGCGCCGGGCCGACCGGTCCGTGGCCGCGCTGCGGAAGCTGGTGGCGACCACGGCGACCGTGCTGCGGCGCACGGCGGAGGACGCGGCGCCCCGGTCACGGGAGATCCCGGTCGACGAGCTGGTACCGGGCGATGTGATCCGCCTCGGCCCGGGTGACCTGGTCCCCGCCGATGTACGGCTCCTTCGCGCGAGCGGCCTCACGGTGCACCAGGCCCCGCTGACGGGAGAGTCGGCCCCGGTGGCCAAGTACCCCGTCGACGTACCGGTGGAGCAGGTCGGACTGTTCGACCAGCCGCAGTTGTGCTTCCAGGGCAGCAGCGTGGGAGCGGGCAGCGGTACCGCGGTGGTCGTCTCGACCGGTGCGCACACCCGCTTCGCCGCCACCCGGAGCGGCCCGGGGCAGCGCGCGGCCAGCGCGTTCGACCAGTCGGTGCACGGGATCTCCTGGGTCCTCATCCGCTTCATGCTGCTGACCCCGCCCCTGGCGCTCATGGCCAACGCGGCGCTGCGCGGCAGGGGTTTCGAGATGCTGCCGTTCGCGGTGGCGGTCGCGGTCGGACTCACCCCGGAGATGCTGCCGGTCATCGTCACCACCGCCCTGGCCCGTGGGGCGGCCCTCCTCGCCCGTGACCACAGGGTGATCGTCAAGCGGCTCCCCGCGCTGCACGATCTCGGCGCGGTCGATGTGCTGTGCCTCGACAAGACGGGCACCCTCACCCAGGACCGGCCGGTCCTCCACCACGCGCTGGACGTGCGGGGCCGTCCGGATCCCGGCGTGCTGCACTGGGCCGGTGTCAATGCCTGGTGGACGCTCCAGCTCGCCGACCTGCCCGCCCCTGACGCTCTGGACGAGGCGATCCTGGACGCCGTCGAGGAGGACGAGCCGCTGTCGTACGAAGGTGTGGCGGCGCTGCCCTTCGATCCGGTACGGCGTCTCTCCACCGCGGTCGTACGCCGCCCGGGCCGTCTCGGGCTCCACACGATGGTCGTCAAGGGCGCCGTGGAGGAGGTGCTCGACCGCTGCGCGCTCACCGGGGACGAGCGGGCCCGGCTGCTCTCGCTCGCGGCGCGGGAGGCACGTGACGGCATGAGAGTCCTCGCGGTCGCCACCGCCGAACGGCACGCCCGGAACCGCGACTACACCCCGGCCGACGAGCGGGGGCTCACGCTCATCGGCTTCGTCGCCCTGCGCGACGCCCTCGCCCCGACCGCGGCGGACGCCCTGGATGTCCTCGCGGACCGGGGCGTCACCGTCAAGATCCTCACGGGTGACCACCCGGGCACGGCCGCCCGCGCCTGCCGGGACCTCGGCCTCGACCCCGGCGCCGTCCTCACCGCCGACGCCATCGAGGGCGTCACGGACTCCGAGCTCGCGGACCTCGCCCGCCGCACCACCGTCTTCGCGCGCTGCGCCCCTGAGCACAAGGCCCGGATCATCTCCGCGCTGCGCGCCGACGGGCACACCACCGGGTTCCTCGGTGACGGCGTCAACGACCTTCCCGCACTCCACGCGGCCGATGTCGGTATCTGTCCGCGCGACGCCGTGGACGTCGCCCACGAGAGCGCCGATGTGGTCCTGGCCGAGAAGGACCTCACGGCCATCGCCCATGCGATCAACTCCGGCCGCTACAGCAGCGTGAACATCGCCACCTATCTGCGCATCACGCTCTCCTCCAACCTCGGCAACGTGATCGCGATGCTCGCGACCGGCCTGATGCTGCCCTTCCTGCCGATGCTCCCGGCGCAGATACTGGTCCAGAACCTGTGCTTCGACGCCGCCCAGCTCGCCTTCGCCTTCGACCGGCTCCACCCCGGCACGCTCCGGAGGCCGACGGTGCTGCAACCCCGCCACTTCCTCCGTTTCATCACGGGATTCGGGCTGCTGGGGGCCGCGGCCGACCTGGCCACCTTCGGCGTCCTCGCGCTCGCCCTGCACGACACCGCCGACTCCGGGCAGGCCGCCTTCCACTCCGGGTGGTTCACCGAGAACCTGCTCACGCAGGCGCTGGTGATGCTGCTGCTGCGCGCCGGCCGCCGCACCGCCGAGGGCCGTACCGGGAGCCCGGTCCGCTGGGCCGCCGCAGGCCTGGCCGTCATCGGCATCCTCCTGCCGCCCTCCCCGCTCGGACCGCTGCTCGGCCTGACCGCGCTGCCGCCGCTGTACTACCCGCTGCTCGCCGGGGTCCTCGCCCTGTACACGGTGGCGCTGGCGGCCGCCCGGTCCCGTTACGACAGGCCCGGCACCGGGCGGTAGGCGTGCCTGCGTTCGTCCGGCCATGGCGGAGGGACGACTGAACCCGCACCGAGCTTGTACAGTTGCGCAATCTAGCAACCTTTAAGACGTGCGTCGCACTCCGCCGGTGCGCACGCCCGTACCGATGAGAGAAGGGGCGGTGCGGCAATGCTCCGCAACGGACTTGAACCCTGGCACCTACTGGTCCTGGCGATCGTGGTCATCGTGCTGTTCGGATCGAAGAAGCTGCCGGACTCCGCCCGCGCGCTGGGCCAGTCACTCCGGATCCTCAAGAGCGAGACGAAGGCGATGAAGGAGGACGGCGCGACACCCGGCGCCGCCCCTTCCGAACCGGCCACAGCCGGGGCCGCACGGACCACATCCGAGGCTGCCACGCCGACCGCTCGATAGTTTCCAAGTTGCGCAATAGATGGAACCTTAAGGGCCGCTCCGGCGTTGAACCGGATGACTGCAGATCCAGAGACAATGGAGGAACACCGTGGGAGTCAGCCTGGCCAAGGGCGGCAACGTATCGCTCAGCAAGGAGGCCCCCGGCCTCACCGCCGTGACGGTCGGACTCGGCTGGGACGTGCGCACCACCACCGGCGCTGATCACGACCTCGACGCCAGCGCCCTGATGTGCGACGAAGCCGGCAAGGTCGTCTCCGACCGCCACTTCGTCTTCTACAACAACCTCACCAGCCCCGACGGTTCGGTCCAGCACACCGGCGACAACCTCACGGGCGAGGGCGAGGGGGACGACGAGTCCGTCAACGTGGACCTGGCGTCCGTGCCTGCCGAGGTCGCGAAGATCGTCTTCCCCGTCTCCATCCATGACGCCCCCGCACGCGGGCAGAGCTTCGGCCAGGTCCGTAACGCCTTCATCCGGGTGATCAACCGCGCCGACAACGCCGAGCTGGCCCGCTACGACCTGAGCGAGGACGCCTCGACGGAGACCGCCATGGTCTTCGGCGAGCTCTACCGCCACGGCAGCGAGTGGAAGTTCCGCGCGGTGGGCCAGGGCTACGCCTCCGGTCTGGCCGGCATCGCCGCCGACTTCGGCGTCAACATCTGACGCGGCGGCGGGCGTACGTCGCAAGCCGAAGGCGGGCCGGGGGACGCACTCCCCCGCCCGCCTTCGTCCCCGGGTGACTCCGGTCAGTCCGCCAGCAGTTCGCGGAGTTCGGCGACCGCTGCGCGGAGGCGGTCCGCGAAGGCGTGCATCTGGCCGGCCACCGCCCGCGGGGTGCTCAGGTAGAGGTTGAAGCGGTCGGGCAGCAGGACATAGGCGATGCCGATGCACTTGCTGCTCGTGGAGCCGAAGCCGAAGTACTGGATGTTCTCCGACGGTGCCGAGCTCGTGCTCAGGTAGTCGTCCCGCATGGTGAGCCAGCCCGGGGAGCGGTACAGAGCGGGCTGTTCGCGCACGCCCAGCTCCTCGCCCCGGCGGCGCTGGATCAGTTCCAGCTCCCAGAGGTGCTGCTCGGGGGCCCCGCCCGCCTGGCATTCCCTCGCACGGGCCACATGGGCGGACGCGGCGGCCCGGAACGCCGCCCGGCGGCTGTCCCGGCCGGCAGTGGGGTCGTCCATCGCCGCGACGAAGGCGAGCATCTCGGGGGTGACGACACGCATCGCCTCGGTCCGGCCGTGCCGGTACTGACGGGTGGCGATCGACTCGTACGTGGCTCCCAGATGGCCCTTGGCCCGCTGGTGGGCCAGCTGGTACGCCGCCTGGACGAAGGCGTCCGGGGACGCTCCGAGCGCCTTGGCCGCCGTACTGCCGAAGTCACCGAACGACACGGTGCGGGTGGCGGTGTCTCTGCCGTACGCGGCGAACGCCTCGGCCGCGGTGCGGACCTGCGCCCGCTGGGACGCGTCCAGCTCGAAGGTCAGCGGGTGCGGCACCGGCACGCCCTGGGCGCGCGCCCCGGACCGGCGGGAGTGCTCCTGGGGCGGGGTGCCGAGCAGGGCGTCGGTGAAGCTGAGGATCGTCGTACCGTCCAGCTCGCAGTGCTCGACGTTGATACCGGCCCGGCCGTCCGCGTGGACGACGAAGGAGACGGCCTTGTCGAACCAGCGGTTGCCGCGGTCCCCGTGGAGCAGTTCGTCGCACGCGGCCTGGGTGTCCTCCGGAGCGAAGTCCTCCAGGCAGACGCAGAAGAGCGCGGTCTCGATGTCGTCCAGCGTCCGGGCGTTGCCGGGGTGGCCGTCGACGAGGGACGCCCGGGTGGCCGCCCATTCGGCGCGCGCCATGGTGGTGAGATGGCCGGCCCGGTCCTCCTCGGCCGTGTGGATGTCGGCCTTGGTGACGGCCCGCAGCCCGGCCTCGATCTCGTCGAGGGTGTGCGGGACGCCGTCGGGGCCGAGCACGTCCAGCCGGAACATGGTGCCCCGGAAGAACACCACGATGTGCCGGGCCGTGGAGGGTCCGGGCGCCTGTTCGCTGTACGGGGCGCGCACCGTGTCCAGCGGCACCCCGGGGACACGGGTCGTGGAGAAGAGATACGCGTTCTGCACCATCGACTGGGGCACGCCGCGCTGCTCGACCGGTGCGATCAGCCCCTCGTCGAGCTGCCTCTTGTAGTGCAGCGCCCCCGCGACGAGACCGGCCGCACGGTCGAGCTGTCCCTGGCCGGTGTCCTGGAAAAGGAAGAAGAAGTTGGCGTTGAGCGCGATCCGGTCCCTGCGGCCGAGGTAGCGGTACGGCCAGAAGGTGTCGAGCCAGCTGTGCACTCCCTCCGTCGCGTCGTACTCCTCGAGCGCCGCGTGCAGCGTCCGGCCGGGGCCGCCGGGCCGCAGGAAGGCGGTGACCTCGGCCTCGGTCGCGGCCCGCTCCTCCGCGGTCAGCAACGGGGCGCACCAGGCGAGGAACCTCTCGCAGCTCGCATCGAGCGTGGGCAGCGGCACACGCGGAAGACTGCCTTCACGGGCGAAGGTCGCGCCGGCTGCTGCTTCCTGACTGACGTTCAATGCGGCTCTCTTCTCGGTGAGTCGGGCTTTTCTCGGGTGGTCTACCTGTGCTGCGGCCTGGAGAGATAGAGCTGAGCGTAGAGCCAGCCGTCCTCCTCCAGTCCGCTCGCGTCGACATCGGCCGCGGCGAGGCTGTCCAGGACGCCCCGTTGTTCCTGCGGGCCCGCGAACCGGCGCTGCTTGAAGACCCCGTCGACCCGGGTCGTCCGGTAACCCAGCTCTTCGAGGGCGTTCTCGACGGGGTCGAAGGGGAACATCCGCAGCACGAAGTGCGCCATCCAGGGGAGGCGGCCGTCCTGCGCGCGGACGACACGCGTGAGGGTGCGCTCGGTGACGTAGCCGACGCAGCCCGTGGAGATCACCAGGTCCGTCCCTGCGAGCCGGTCCCGCTGCGCGGGGGTGGGGTCGTCCGTCTCGAGGTCGGCGTCGACGGTGTCGTCGAGGAACCCGGCTTCATGGGCGTAGGCCAGGGCGTTGGCGGAGGCGTCCAGGCCGGTGAAGCGAAGGGTCTGTGCGGGCCTCCGGGAGCGGGCGAGACCGCGGTCGCGCTCCAGCAGCCCGGCGCGGGATCCGGGGCCGCTGCCGTCGTAGCGCGCGTACAGCTCGTCCATCGTGGTGTCGTACTTGAGCAGGGCCGCGTTGATGCCGTACGAGCAGCCGATGTCCAGCACCCGGGGGACGGCCACCTTCTCGGTCTCCCGGTACTCCTTGACGAGCTTGTCGAAGTAGGGCTTGGCCAGTTGGGGGACGCAGTAGCCGAGCGGGCGGAGCACCTGGAAGTAGGTGCGGGGGTCGGGTGCGGTGTAGATGTGGTCCAGCGAGACTTTTCCGGACGCGTCGAGACGCAAGGTCTTCTCCTCGGTGGGGGCGCGCGTGGCAGTGCCTGGGACCGTTCGCCGTACATCTAGTCCAGAAGCTGGTCCCCCCGTACGGACCGGCCGTCCGCCGCCAGGTGTTCGGGCAGTACGCGGCCGAACAGCTGCCGGGTGCGTGACACGCTCCCGATGACGCCGGGGCGCTCGCTGTAGGCGAAGATCGCGCTGTGACGTGCGAGGCCGCCATGGACGGGACTGACCCGGTGCAGCGAGTAGCGGCCCTTGAACAGCTGCAGGTCGCCCGGGTGCAGGGGCAGGCGCTCCGGGGCGCCTTTGCCGTCCAGGACGTCCCGGACGTCGTCGAAGCGCTCGTCGGTGGCGGACCTGATGTTCGGGCAGTACTCGAAGGAGCCGCCCTCCTGTGCCTCCTGGGTCAGCATGCTGACCGTGTACTCGTTGGTGTCGAAGTGCCAGGGATGCTCCATGCCCGGCCGTACGACGTTGAGCACGAGCCCCGAGAGCGGGTCGGCGAGCTCGTACAGGCGTGGCAGCCCTAAGCAGTCGGCGACGAAGCGCTGGAACGCCTCGTGGGCGTAGAGGCTGCCGATGAGGGAGTCCCCGGGGATGCGGTCGCGGGCGACGAACGCGTTGCCGCGCTCGAAGGTACGCCGGCCGGGGTGGTGCTCGGGCAGGTCCGCGTCCACATCGATGTTGTAGACGTTGACCGTCTCGACGTCGAAGTACGCGTGCGGGGCGAGGGCGGCACACTCCTGCCGCAGGGCCTCGTGGAGCCGGGGCCGGACGAAGTCCGGCAGTACGGTGCAGCCGGCCACGGCCAGTTCGCGCCTCGCCCGCGCCACCACGGCGCGGGCTTCGGCACTCTCGGGATCCGACAGGGGGTAGTGGTCCGTGTCGACCACTTGGTCGAGCGTGATGGCTTGCAGAGTGCTCATTCGACCCTCTCACGCGTGGACGTCGGTAACTCAACTGACGGGTAACAGAGTTGAAGTTCCCACAGCCCTGTTGCGTTGTCTGTGACACGTCACACTTCCGGAGAGAGTGTGCGGTGGCCAGAGGCCCTTTCCGGCCGCGTGCGGTGAATCGAGTCAGTCGAGACCGATGACGGGACGTGCGTTGAAGTCGGCGAACATGTCCTCGCCCTCGGGCCCGTCGAGGAACTCGGCCGTGGCCGGATTGCGGTTGGCGGTGGCCAGGGGCAGCCATTCGAGCAGCGAGCCGTAGCCCCCGCAGACCGCCTCTCCCCCGTCGCCGCCGTAGACGGAGGCGGGATCCGAGGTCATCTCGGCGGTGTCGTAGACGTCGAAGGCGATGTGCAGCCCGAAGGCGTTCGGCGGGTGGTGCGGGCCCTTGTCGCCGCCGTAGGGGGGCACGTCCGCCGGATAGCCCTCGCCCCAGCGGAACAGTGTGCGGGCGCCGGCCCCGCAGGCGTGTTCCCACTCGTCGGGGCTGGGCAGCCGCAGGCCGTCCCCGGCGAGCAGCGCGGGTACGAGCGCGGGGAGTTCGGGGAGCTTCCTGGGCTCCACCGCCATCAGCACCGTCGGCAGGGTGACCGTGCGCGGCGGGGTCATCACCCGCGCGAGACGGTCGCGTGGGTCCGTCTCGAAGCCGAAGCCGCCCGCGAGGCTCTCCTCCCGGTAGGAGACGAGCTGCTCCGGCAGCGGCTGCCAGGCGTCCACGTCGAAGCCGACGGTCACCTCACCGCCCGGCACCAGGGCATAGAGCTCACCGGCCCGCTCGATCACCGCGCGGTGCCCGCCGCCGCCCGGGTGCGGAGAGGTGTCCAGCCGGATGAGCCGGCCGTCGGCCCGGCGGGCGGCCTCGTCCGCGTACCGCCCGGCGGTGGCCGCGTCCAGGGCGCGCCAGCGGACGAAGGTCAGGTCGGCGAGAGACATGGCGTGCAGTCTCGCACCCGTCCCGCACGGCGGTGGAGCCGCCGTCCGTGCCCCCGGTTCCTCCTCCGGGGGCACGGACGGCGGGAGCACGGACGGCAGGGTCAGCGGCCGTAGCGGATCAGGGCACGGACCATGCGGCAGGTGGTGTCGGACGGCGGGTGGATGGCGAGACGGTCGGCGGTCGCGCGGATGCGGGCGTTGTCGGCGCTCGACGGCTGGTACACCCCGGTGTCGAGCAGGGCTATCGCCAGGCGCATGGCCTTCAGGCGGCGGTTGTGGGAGACATACCACTCGCGGGGCCGGCCCGCGGGGAGCGGCTTCTTCCGCAGCGGCTTGTGGAGCGGCTGGGTCGTGACTGTGGCAACGGCCATCGGCAACCTCCTGGCACGGTGGTGGAACCCTCACGAACTACCTCCATCTTACTGCCCACCACTGACAATCACCCCTGGCCAGAGGCGCTTTCGGGGATCCCTCCCGTACCCTGGCCCCATGGAGATCTGGATCAATCCCGCCTGTTCCAAATGCCGCAGCGCGGTGAGTCTGCTCGACGCGGAGGGCGCCGAATACACCGTCCGCCGCTATCTGGAGGACGTGCCGTCGGCCGAGGAGATCCGGGCCGTGCTCGACCGTCTCGGCCTGGAGCCGTGGGACATCACCCGCACCCAGGAGGCGGAGGCGAAGGAGCTCGGGGTCAAGGAGTGGGCGAAGGACGCCGGTTCGCGCGAGCGGTGGATCACGGCGCTGTCCGGACACCCGAAGCTGATCCAGCGTCCGATCATCACCGCGCAGGACGGTTCTGCCGTGGTGGCGCGGACGGACGATGCGGTCCGGGACGCGCTGGGGCGCTGACGACGGCCCCGTGGCTTCCGGGTACAACAGGTGCACGGCCACCAACAGGCCCACGACCGGACGCGCCGGCTTCTTCTGCAGGGCCACGCGCCGCTTACGGAGACCGGCCTGCCGCTTGCCGGCTCGCCTTGCCCGCCGCCGCCCGGGCCTACCCGGTCAGGCCCGCCCCACAGCCTCCTCCGCCTGCGCGAGCACCTCGGTGAGACGTAGCCCGAAGCGCACGTCGCAGGGGTGGGCCACCCCCGTACGCGCGGCTTCGGCCAGTGCGTCCACGGCCGCCCCGAACGCGCCGAGCGCGTCGCCGCCTCCCGTCGGCAGGGAGGACACGCCCCGCTCGCCCCGGAACTCGACCTCGGTGCCGGCCGCGCCCTCCGGTGCGCCCAGGGCGAGCGTCACCGTGCTCGACGCGCCGGAGGTGTGGCGCAGCAGCAGATGGGTGGTGTCGGCCGGGCCACGGGCCGCGACCACCTCCGTCACATCGCCCAGGACCGGGATCAGGACCGAGAGCGCGTGCGGGCCCACGTCCCAGAGGCCGCCCTTCTCGCGGCGCCAGGGCGAGGCGCCGAACTCGCTGGTCGCACCCGGGGCGAACAGCGCGCCCATCCACAGGGCGCGTGCCGTGAACCAGCCGCCCGCCGCTGCCTGCTCGGCGATCCACCCGTCCGTGCCCCGGGCGAACCGCAGGGTGCAGAAGACCACGGAGGCGACCCGGGCCCGCTCGGCGGCATCGGCGACCTCGCGCGCGCCCGCCACGGTGGTGGCGACCGGCTTGTCCAGCAGGAGGTGGCATCCGGCCTCGGCGGCGCGCGCGGCCAGGGGCGCCTGGACGTCGGGTGGCACGGCGAACGCCACCGCGTCGCTCGCGGCCAGGAGCGCGTCGATGCCCGCCTCGCCGGTGTACGCCTCGGTGCCGTGGGCGGCGGCGAGCGCGTCCGCCGCCGCGGGGCGGCGGCCCCATACGCCGCTCAGCACGGCGGCGGGGTGGGCGGCGAGGGCGGGGGCGTGGGTGAGGCGCGCCCAGGGGCCCGCCCCGACGAGGCCGACGCGCAGCGGTGCGGCGGAATCCGGGTGTGTGGTCATGCCGCCAGTCTGCCCGGGCCGGGTCGCCGGCGCGGAACGTATCCAGTGCGACGCAGGGTGAGACGGCATCGGGCGGCGGGGACCTGCCGTCCGGCACCTTCACGAAACCTCGGTAACACGGGGTTCACATCCGGGCAACGGTCGGGAAATCGCGTCTTGCCAAGCTGCGCACCATAGACCGCAGCACCCGCAAAGGATGGCGTCCGTGACGTTCAAGGCTGAGTACATCTGGATCGACGGCACCGAGCCGACCGCCAAGCTTCGTTCCAAGACGAAGATCATGGCCGGCAGCCCCTCGCAGGGCGTGGCGGATCTGCCCATCTGGGGCTTCGACGGTTCGAGCACCAACCAGGCCGAGGGCCACGCCTCCGACCGGGTCCTGAAGCCGGTCTTCGCGTGTCCGGACCCGATCCGCGGCGGTGACGACATCCTCGCCCTGTGCGAGGTCTTCCACATCGACATGACTCCGCACGAGTCCAACACCCGTGCGTCGCTGCGTCCGGTCGCCGAGCAGTTCGGGTCCCAGGAGCCGATCTTCGGCATCGAGCAGGAGTACACCTTCTTCGACGGGCACCGTCCGCTCGGCTTCCCCGAGGGCGGCTTCCCGGCCGCGCAGGGCGGCTACTACTGCGGCGTGGGCTCCGACGAGATCTTCGGCCGCGACATCGTCGAGAAGCACCTGGACAACTGCCTGAAGGCGGGCCTCGCCATCTCCGGCATCAACGCCGAGGTCATGCCCGGCCAGTGGGAGTTCCAGGTCGGCCCGGTCTCGCCGCTGGAGGTCTCCGACCACCTGTGGATCGCCCGCTGGCTGCTCTACCGCACCGCCGAGGACTTCAACGTCTCCGCGACCCTGGACCCGAAGCCCGTCAAGGGCGACTGGAACGGCGCGGGCGCGCACACCAACTTCTCCACGAAGGCGATGCGCGAGGGGTACGAGGCGATCATCACCGCGGCCGAGTCGCTCGGTGAGGGCTCGAAGCCGATGGACCACGTCAAGCACTACGGCGCGGGCATCGACGACCGCCTGACCGGTCTGCACGAGACCGCCC
The DNA here is from genome assembly GCF_044765585.1 of Streptomyces sp. NPDC102441. Taxonomy (NCBI): domain Bacteria; kingdom Bacillati; phylum Actinomycetota; class Actinomycetes; order Kitasatosporales; family Streptomycetaceae; genus Streptomyces; species Streptomyces sp. NPDC102441. Next base: position 189,175 of record NZ_JBIWKH010000006.1, on the reverse strand, counting down.
CGTGGAACGAGTACAGCTACGGCGTCTCCGACCGCGGCGCCTCGGTCCGTATCCCGTGGCAGGTCGAGCAGGACCGGAAGGGCTACATCGAGGACCGTCGCCCGAACGCCAACGTCGACCCGTACGTGGTCACGCGGCTGATCGTCGACACCTGCTGCACCGCGCTGGAGAAGGCCGGCCAGGTCTGATCCGTCACCGGACCGGTTCGGAGGGGCGCCTGCTCGCGGGCGCCCCTCCGGCATGCCCGGCGGTACGGGAGGGGGGCGTGAGGAACCTGACACGGCGGTCCGTATCGACGGGTGAGAGGACTCTCCTGCACAGCCGCAATCTCTGCTTCAATGGGGACATGGCCAGCTTCCAGCACACCGCGTCGGGTCGCAGCGACCTCGAGCCGTTCTGGCCCTCTCGTCAGCACCATGACTTCGACCGGGTGTGTTGCCGCGCGTGGAACGCGCAGGCCCTCTAAAGCCGCATCACCCGGCCTTCGGCCCGCGCGCACGACGTACGTCCTGGACGACTCCTCGCGCGAAAGAGCTGACCCTCATGGCGAACACCCGTACCTTCTCCACCGCGTCCGCCGTCACCGCGGCGTCCGCGGTGTCCGCTGCGGCCACCACCACCGCCCGCGACTCCCTGTCCCCCAACCGCCCCCGGCTGCGTGCCGTCGACCGTGACGAGGTCGTCGAGCTCTCGGACGTGGCCGGCTTCCTGCCGCCCGGCGCCACCTGGCTGCCCGCGCCCCAGCACACACTGCCCGCCCTGCCGGGACGGCCTCCGATGGTCGGTTACCTGGTGCTCGTGCCCGCCGACCAGCAGCCGGCCCTCGCCGGGGCCGTGGCCTCCGCCCGGAACCGGGAGTTCGTCCCGGAGCCGGCGGGCGGCCCCGTCCTGATCGACTCGACGCGGCGCACCGCCGCCGTGGACGGCGTCACCCTCGAACTCACCTACCTCGAGTTCGAGCTGCTGGCGCACCTGGTGGCGCACCCGCACCGGGTGCACACCCGCGACCAGTTGGTGACGACGGTCTGGGGTTACGGGCATGTGGGCGACGGGCGCACCGTCGACGTCCATGTGGCCCGGCTGCGCCGCAAGCTGGGCGCCGAGCACCGCCGGTCGATCCAGACCGTGCGGCGCGTGGGCTACAAGTACGCCCCCTGATCACACCGCTCGTACGGGAGGCCCCGGGTTCCTGCCCGGGGCCTCCCGCCGTTCCGATGGTGGTGCCAGGTACACCTCCGTCGGGTGGTGGAACGGCTGACGGCGCCCCCGGCGCAGAGGCGAGACTGTGTGTCGAACGGGATCCGGCGTGGGGCCCGGCAAGGAGAGGCACCATGATGAAATCGGCACAGAGCCGGGTACGGACCGCGATGCTGGCCGGCGGGCGGGCGTTCGTCCTCTCCTTCGCGAGCATCGCCGGCTCGGCCACCCTCTTCGTCCTGTCGGTCCTCTCGATCAGCTTCGTCCTGCTCGGGGTCGGGCTGGTCACCACGCCGTGGATCATGGAGGCCGTGCGCAGGCACGCCAACCAGCGCCGGCTGCTCGCGGCGACCTGGTCGGACATCCGCATCCCGGTCCCCTACCGGCAGTTCCCGAAGGATGTGCGCTCCGGGTTCACCGGACAGGTCGAGCGCACCACACTGCTGCTGAAGGACCCGGCGACCTGGCGCGACCTGCGGTGGCTGCTGGTCGACATGACGGCGGGCTACACACTGCTGGTCTTCGCCTTCGCGCTGCTGGTCTACCCGCTGGAGGGGCTGGTCCTGGCGGCGGGACTGTGGCGGGTGTTCGAGGACAGCACGTACTGGTACGGCTTCGTCCCGGTGGACAGCCAGATGACGGGCCTGGCCGCAGCGGCGCTCGGCATCGTGATCTTCCATGTCGGGCTGTTCGCGAGCAAGCCCCTGCTGCGCCTGCACTTCGTGCTCGCCAGGTCGGCGCTGTCGCCCACCCCGGAGGAGCTCGCGCAGCGCATCGAACGGCTCACCGAGACCCGCCACGAGGCGGTGGACACGGCGGCATCCGAACTGCGGCGCATCGAGCGGGATCTGCACGACGGGGCGCAGGCACGGCTGGTCGCCATGGGCATGAACCTCGGGACGATCGAGGCGCTCGTCGAGAAGGACCCGGCGGAGGCGAAGAAGCTGCTGGCCATGGCGCGTACGTCCTCCGCGGAGGCCCTCACCGAGCTGCGTGATCTCGTACGGGGCATCCACCCGCCGGTGCTCGCCGAGCGTGGCCTCGGGGACGCGGTGAAGGCGCTGGCGCTGCGGCTGCCGATCACGTCCGAGGTGACCGTGGACCTCGCGGCCCGCGCCGACGCACCGGTCGAGTCGGCGGCGTACTTCGCCGTGAGCGAGGCCCTGACCAACGTGGTGAAGCACGCGGAGGCCGACCGTCTGTGGGTGGACGTGCACCACGCCGAGGGCATGCTGCGGATCTCCGTCACGGACAACGGCAGGGGCGGTGCGGACATCGGGGCCGGCTCCGGACTGAGCGGCATCGAACGCCGGCTGGGTACATTCGACGGCGTACTGGCCGTCAGCAGTCCTGCGGGCGGCCCCACCATGGTGACCATGGAGATCCCTTGCGCGTTGTCCTAGCCGAAGATCTCTTCCTGCTCCGCGACGGCCTCGTACGGATGCTCGAAGCCTACGATTTCGAGATCGCCGCGGCAGTCGAGACGGGGCCCGAGCTGACCAAGGCCCTGGCCGAGTTGGAGCCGGACGTCGCCGTCGTCGACGTCCGGCTCCCGCCGTCCCACACGGACGAGGGCCTCCAGTGCGCGCTGGCCGCCCGCCGCCGGAGACCCGGCCTGCCGGTGCTCGTCCTGTCGCAGCATGTGGAGCAGCTGTACGCCCGGGAGCTGCTGGCCGACGGCAACGGCGGCATCGGCTATCTGCTGAAGGACCGGGTGTTCGACGCCGACCAGTTCATCGACGCGGTGCGCCGGGTCGCCGCCGGGGGCACGGCGATGGATCCGCAGGTCATCTCGCAACTGCTGTCACGACGCTCGGCGGACAAGCCGATGGGCGGCCTGACGCCCCGGGAGCGTGAGGTCATGGAGCTGATGGCCCAGGGCCGTTCCAACGTGGCGATCGCCTCGCAGATGGTGGTCACCGAGCGGGCGGTGGCCAAGCACACCTCGAACATCTTCAGCAAGCTCGGCCTGCCCGTGTCCGACGACGACAACCGCCGTGTGCTCGCGGTCCTCGCCTACCTCGACCAGGGCTGATCCCCGGGCCGGTCGAGAAGCCGGTCCAGCCGCTGGGCCGTACGGTCATCGTGCCCCGCGTTCCCGGTGCCTGCGGGGAAACGCACAACACGCCCCGGAGCGCGCACGCCGGAGTGACCATCGCACGATTCGCTCGTTCAGCTGAATATGCCCTCACTGCGAGCAGTACCGCCGTCCACCGGCCGCCCGTACGCGCAGGAGGCGACCGGGGAGCGGGCCGAGGCCGCGCCCGCCGAGCACTACGCCCGGCTGGTGCGGCTCGCGTATCTCGTGCTCGCGCCCTCGCTGGGCCGCAACCGCCGGGTGCTGTCGGCCCACTGGCTGGCCCAGCGGGCGCTGGCCGGCGGGCGGTCCGCGGACCCGGGGGGCGCGTACGCGGACGTACGGCTGCGGGTGCTGCGTTCCGCGCTGGAGGCGGGGCTGCCGCTGTTCAGGTTCGGCCGGCCGAGGCGGGCGCAGTTCCCGCCGCTGGTGCCGCAGGTGTGGGGGCTGCGGCTGTTCCCGCACTCCTGCGGTGCGGACGAGCTGGCTCTGGAGCAGGCCCTGGGCGAGGCGTCCGGGCCCTGCCGGGCCGCTCATGTGCTGCGTGGGCTCGAGGGGCTCGGCGACGCCGAGGTGTGCCGCGTTCTCGACGCGGCGGGCATCGACGATCCGCGGGCGGCGCTGCTGGAGGCCGACGCGCTCACGGCGCCCTACACCCTGCTGGCCTCGCCGGAGTTCGACCCGTGCTCCCTCCAGGTCAGGCCGACCGATCCGGCGCGCCGCCGGCGGCGCGGGCGTACGCTCCTGGCCGGTGCATGCGCCCTGCTGGTCTGCGGGACGCTGCTGCTGATGCCGGGGGACGGCCTGGGCGGCCCCAGCGCCTCGTCCGCACCGCTCTACTCGCGCAACCCCACCGCCCAGCAGGCCCTGGACCCGGACGCGTTGCGGCGGGTGCCCGGGGGGCTCTGGCGGACTTCCACACGCAGGGACTTCACCGTCTGGCCCACGCGCGGCGACCGCACCGGGGACACCGGGCTGCTGGGCCGCGCTCTCGCCGCGTGGGCACGGCCCGGCCCGGCGGTGGCCGCGTCGGCGACGCCCGGGACACCCGACGGGCCGCCGATGGGGCCGCCGCAGCTGCTGTACGCGGGCGAGGTCGGGCGGGCGGCGGTGGTGCTGTTCCACGACGGCCTGCGTGTCGTGCGCTACGCCGAGCCGCGCAACGCCGATCCGTCCGGGGGTGCCGCACTCGACTTCGCCCGGGTGGACGGGGCGGGCCCGGCGGCGGCGAGTGCGCTGGTGGTGCAGCGCCGCACCGGCCGGGTCCGTTATCTGACCGCGCCCTGGGTGCGTGACGTCGGCGTACGTGACCTGCTCGCACCGCACGGGAAGGCCAGGCCGCTGCCCCGCGACCGTCACGGGGTGACGGACCCGCTGACGGAGCCGGAGACCGAGGAGGGCGGCCGGGCGGACTGCCGTTCCTGGCAGGCCCTCGAGATGCGTGACGACACCGCGGCGCGGCTGATGACGGATCTCGGTGAGCTCACGCCCGTACGCCTCACCTCCGGTGCGCCGTCCGCTCCGCACGACGTGTCGGGCCGGGCGGAGCGCGAGAGCTGGGCGCGCACCGCCTGTCTTCTGCCGGCGGTGCGGTCCAACGGCGTCCGGAGCGTGAACTCCTGGCCGTACGCGAAGCAGCGGCTGCCGGAGGGCGAGGGGGACGCCCTGTGGTTCTGCACCCGGGCCGACACCTGGCGGGGCACGGGCAGCAGGGTCCTGGCGCAGTTCCAGGCGCCGCCCGAGCTGTCGGGCGGCACCGGGGCGCCGGCGGCGGTCGCGGCCCGCGCCGAGGACTCGCCGGACTGCGGGATACGCAGACCGCGGGTGCTGGCCGGTGTGCTGTGGAAGTCGGACGGCGGGCGGTGGTACGTACTGGCGGCGGGCTCACGGCAGTTCACCGCCCTGACCGCGAGCGGAGGGGTGACCGGCCGGGTCGCCGGGCGGCTGCTGGCGTTGCCCGCCGACGAGGGCGACCGGCCCCGGCTGGACGGGCTGCTGGCGGACGGCAGCCGGGTGGGCTCTCTGCGCTGAGGCGGTCCGCACGGGGCGGCCACCCCGGCAGGGGCGCCGACGTACGCCTTAGGGTCTGACGGGTGAAGATCCCACGCCTCCTCGACGGCCGGCTGAAACTGCGCCACCTCTCCCTCGTCGACGCGCTCTCCCGGCAGGGAAGTGTGGTCGGCGCCGCGGCCGAGCTCCACCTGACCCAGCCGGCCGCCACCCGCAGCCTGCACGAACTGGAGGACATCCTCGGGGTCCCGCTGTACGAACGCGGGCCGCGGGGGGTCACCCCCACCGTCTTCGGCACGGCGTTCACCGAGCACGCCCGGGCCGTGCTGGCCCAGCTGGCCCAGGCGGGCCGGCACGTGGTGGAGCTGGCCGACGCAGACCGGGGCACGGTCGTCGTCGGCACCCATCTCGCCGGGTCCAACGTGCTGCTCCCGCGGGCGATCGCCGCGCTCAAGAGAGGACGCCCCTACCTCACGGTCGTGGTCCGCGAGGCGTCCCCCGAGGCGCTGCTGCTGGAGCTGGAGGCCGGCCGCATCGACTTCGTCGTCGGCCGGCTCACCGTTCCCTCCGACGAGCGGATCCTACGGCGCACGCTGTACGACGAGTCCGTCGAACTCGTCGTCGGGGCCTCGCACCCTCTCGCCGGGCGCCCGGATGTGCGGCTCGCGGATCTGGCGGACCTCCCGTGGATCCTGCCGGGCGCGGAGACCGCTCTGCGGCGCGAGATCGAGGAGTTCTTCGCCCGGCACGGCATGCCGCTGCCGGCGAACCGTATCGAGACCACCTCCTTTCTGACGGTACGTCAACTACTGGTGGAGACCGAGGTCGTCGCGGTGCTGCCGGGGCTGATCACCAGGGACGACAGCCGGATCGTCCGGCTGGGCGTACCGCTCGACCCCATCGGACACAGCGTCGGGCTGGCCCTCTCGGCCTCCCGCACCCTGGGCCCGTCGGCTCAGGCTCTGATCCGGAGCCTGGAGGAGACGGCCGCCGGGATGACCGGGGGCCGGTCCTAGGGCCTGTCGTCAAACTCCCGTCGTCGCCCGGAGGACGGCCGCGCGGCGTCTGGTGCGTGCAATCGCAAGGCGCCGGAATGGTCTCGGTCGGGGCCTCCCCTGCTCGAACGGAGTTGAGAGCTCGGGGAAGGAGCTACTAGGGCATTTCGGCAACGCCGCGAGTGTGCGTGCCAGGCGTCGCGCGGCAGGCGTCGCGCGGCAGGCGTCGCGCGGCAGGCGGGAGTTTGACGACAGGCCCTAGAGTTCCGGCATCCCCAGGAAGCGCTCCGCGTTGCCGTGCGTGATCAGCCCCCGGCTGCGGTCGTCCAGGAAGGCGCTCTTGCGGACCACTTGGCCGACCGGGCGCTCGCCCAGCGGATACGGGTAGTCGCTGCCCACCATCACCCGGTCCGCGCCGACCGTGTCGACAAGGAGACGCAGGGCGCGGTCGTCGAAGACGACCGAGTCGACGTAGAAGCGGCCGAGGTAGTGCGAGGGCGGGAACGCGGAGGTGCCGATGACGTCGTTACGGCCGTGCCAGGCGTTCTCCATCCGGCCCAGCCAGAAGGCGAAGGAACCACCGCCGTGTGCGAAGCAGATCTTCAGCCGGTCGTCGATCCGGTCGAAGACCCCGCCCAGGATCATGGCGAGGATCGACAGATGGGTCTCCGCGGGCATGGCCGTGAGCCACTGCGCCATCCAGCGGTCCAGCCGGGGCGAGTTGGCCATGTCCCAGGGGTGCACGAACACCGGGACGTCCAGCGACGCGCAGTACTGGAGGAAGGTGACGACCCCCTCGCTGTCGAGGTCGAGATCGCCGACGTGGTTGCCGATCTCGACGCCCCGGTGCCCGTTGGCGATGCTGCGTTCCAGCTCGCGGCAGGCCGCGTCGGGGTCCTGCAACGGCACCTGGCAGAAAGGGATCAGACGGTCCGCTGCCGGGGCAACGATCTCCAGTGCCAGGTCGTTGAAGATCCGTGCGATCTTCGTCGCCTCGGCTCCACTGCGTCCGTACTGGAAGAACGCCGGGGTCGGCGAGACCACCTGCTTGCGCACCCCGTCCGCGTCCATGTCGCGCAGCCGTGTCCCGGCGTCCCAGGCATCGGCCTGGACCCGGCGGAACTCCCTGGAACCCATCATGATCATGGCCTCGGACTCGGACTCGATCCGCAGCCAGGGGGCGTCCGGGCCACCCTCTGCCGTCAGGTCCGGCCAGCCTCGCGGCACGTAGTGCGTGTGGATGTCGATGGTGCGGTCCACGGTCAGCCCTTCCCGGGGTGCAGAGCGCCGCAGTCCGGGCAGGTGCGTGCCTTCTCGTCCTCGTAGAAGGCGGTGAAGACCGGCGGCAGGTCCTCGACGATGTCGCGCACCTGGAGCTCGACCTCATGGACCAGCGCGGAGCAGTCGGCGCAGTACCACTGGAACTTCTCCAGGGTGCCCTCCTCGCGGACCCGCTCGATGACCAGACCGATCGAACCGGCGGCGGGGCGCTGCGGGGAGTGCGGCACGTTGCCGGGCAGCAGCCAGGTCTCACCCTCCCGGATGTGCACGGTCCGCGGCCCCTCCGTGGTCATGACGTCGACGTGCATGTCGCCCTTGAGCTGGTAGAACCACTCCTCGTACGGGTCGACGTGGAAGTCGGTCCGCTGGTTGGGTCCGCCGACGACCTGAACGATGAAGTCCGCGCCCAGGGCCATGGTGCGGTTGTTGACCGGCGGCTTGAGCAGGTGCTCGTGCTCGGCGATCCAGCCCTGGAAGTCGATGACGGGGGGAAGGGCGGTCATGAGGAAACCTCCGTGCTCTGTACTGCGTGGGACGGGCGGGACCGCGTCAGATGCGCGACGGCCTGGATCTCGATCAGCAGATGGGGATGGGGCAGCTGGTGCACCGCGACGGTCGTCCGGGTCGGCCCGCTCTCGTCGAAGAACTCGCCGTAGACCTCGTTGTATCCGCCGAAGTCGTTCATGGACACGAGGTACGTGGTGAGCTGGGCGATGTCGCCGAGTTCGGCGCCGACCTCGGCGAGGATGTCCCGGATGTTCTCGATGACCGCGCGGGTCTGCGCCTTGATGTCGAGCCGGGTGGTGCCGAACTCGTCGGCCTCGACGCCCACGAACGTGTTGTCGGGCCGGCGCGAGCTGGTGCCGGAGACGAACACCAGGTCGCCGACGACCTTGACGTGGGGGAAGCGCCCGCGCGGGGCTGCCTTCCCTTCGATGACCCGGGAGCCGCTCATCACCGCCCCCGTACCGTGACGGAGCCGAGGCCCGCCACATCGCACTCGGTGACCCCCGCCACCAGCGGCAGGGCGGCGGTGGCCGCACCGGCGAGCACGACCTCTCCGGCCCGCAGCGGGATCCGGCGGCGCCGGCACATGTCCAGCAGGGCGTGCAGCGCGTGCACCGGGTCGCCGAGGATCGCTGCGGTCGAGCCGACGGATTCAGCATCGGCGGTGCGCAGCCGTACCGCCCGGTTCGCCACGCTCCCGACAGGACTCCACGGGCCGATCGCGTATCCGGCGGCGGAGGTGTTGTCCGCGACGACATCGGTGTAGGTGAACCGGAAGTCGCGGTACCGCGAGTCGATGATCTCCAGGGCCGGTGCCATGGCGTCCACGCAGGACTCGATGTCGGTCAGCGGGTCGTCGAGGTCGACGTCGCGGCAGAGCCGGTAGGCGACCTCGGGCTCCACCTTGGGGTGGATGAAGCGTGCAAGGCCGAAGGAGTCGCCGTCCCCGATCCGCATGGCGTCGGTGAGCCGCCCCAGGATGACGTCGGACACCCCCATCTGCGCCATCTTGGCCTTGCTGGTGAACCCCAGCTTGACGCCCACGATCCGCTCGCCCCGGGCGACCCGGCGCTCCAGCAGCGCGGCCTGGACGGCATAGGCGTCGTCGATGTCGAACGCGTGGCTGTCGGCAAGACTCGGGGTGTCCGCACACGCCGTCTGTGCTGTGTCGAGCCGCTGTGCCAGCGAGCCGGTCAGGTCTGCCGCGATCACTTGCTGCTTCCTTCCTTGAGGGCCTCGCGCCGCGCGGCCAGGTCGAGTGCGATGTCCACGATCAGGTCCTCCTGGCCGCCCACCATCTGGCGCCGTCCGACCTCGACGAGGATCTGCCGGGTGTCGATCCCGTAGCGCTTCGCGGCGCGTTCGGCGTGCAGCAGGAAGCTGGAGTAGACGCCGGCGTAGCCGAGGGTGAGGGTTTCGCGGTCGACCTGTACGGGCCGGCTGCGCATCGGGCGGATGATGTCGTCGGCGGCGTCCTGGAGGGCGAACAGGTCGCAGCCGTGTTCCCAGCCGAGCAGATCGGCGACGGCGACGAACGGCTCGGCCGGGCAGTTGCCGGCCCCGGCACCCTGGCCGGCCAGGGCGACGTCGACGCGGTACGCGCCGTGCTCCACGGCGGTCACGCTGTTGGCGACCGAGAGGGAGAGGTTCTCGTGGGCGTGGATACCGATCTCGGTGCCCGCGTCCAGCACTTCGCGGTATGCGTCGACGCGGGCGGCGACATCCCCCATCGTCAGCCGGCCGCCGGAGTCGGTGACGTACACGCAGTGCGCCCCGTAGGACTCCATGAGCCTGGCCTGGGCGGCCAGCCCCTCCGGGGAGTTGAGGTGGCTCATCATCAGGAAGCCCGCGACGTCCATCCCGTGCTCGCGGGCCCAGGAGATGTGCTGTGCGCTGACGTCGGCCTCGGTGCAGTGGGTGGCGATGCGTACGCTGCGCACGCCCAGGGCGTGGGCCCGGCGCAGGTGCTCGATGGTGCCGATCCCTGGCAGCAGCAGGGTGGTCAGCTTCGCGTGCTGCAGGACGTCGGCCGCGGCCTCGATCCACTCCTCGTCGGTGTGGGCGCCGAAGCCGTAGTTCGCGCTCGACCCGCCGAGACCGTCGCCGTGCGCGACCTCGATGGCGGCGACACCCGAGGCGTCGAGTGCGGCGACGATCCGGCGTACCTGGTCGACGGTGTACATGTGCCCCATCGAGTGCATGCCGTCGCGGAGGGTCACGTCCTGTACGTACAGCTTCATGCGTTCACCCATCCTCGGAGCACGGCGATCTTCTCCGCGGTGCGGACAGCGGCGGAGGTCATGATGTCGAGATTGCCCGCGTAGTCGGGCAGGTAATGGCCGGCGCCGAGCACCTCCAGGAACACGGAGACCTTGACCCCGGTGATCCGCCGCCCGAGGGCGGGGACCATGGTCTCCTCGACCGGGTCGAACTGCACGTCCTGCTTGAGCCGGTAGCCGGGCACGTACTCCTGCACGGTCTCGGCCATCTGCTGTACGGACGCCGCGATCCGGTCCCGGCCCGAATCCGTCAGCGCGCCCTCGACGAGGCAGAAGACCGTGTCGCGCATGGCGAGCGGGGGCTCGGCGGGGTTCAGCACGATGATCGCCTTGCCGACCTCGGCGCCGCCCACCACCCGGATCGCCTCGCTGGTGGTCTCGGTGAACTCGTCGATGTTGGCCCGGGTGCCGGGGCCCGCCGACTTCGATGCGATGGAAGCGACGATCTCGGCGTACACGACCGGCGCGACGCGCGAGACCGCGGAGACCACGGGGATGGTCGCCTGGCCGCCGCAGGTCACCATGTTGACGTCGGGGGCGGCGAGATGCTCGTCCAGGTTGACCGAGGGCACCACGAACGGTCCGAGAGCCGCGGGGGTGAGGTCGACCATGAGCTTGCCGTGCTCGGCCGCGATCCGCGCGTTGCGTACGTGGGCCTTGGCCGAGGTCGCGTCGAAGATCACCTTGATGGAGTCGAACCCGGGCAGGGCCACGAGTCCGTCGATGCCCTCGTGCGTGACGGCGACCTTGAGCCGGGCGGCGCGGGCCAGTCCGTCGGACTCCGGGTCGATCCCGGCCATGGCGCCCATGCTCAGCGTCTTCGAGAGCCGCAGCACCTTGATCATGAGGTCGGTTCCGATGTTGCCGGACCCGATGACGGCGACCGGTACGGTGCCGTCGGTGGTGTTGCTCACTTGGTTCCCTCCTCGTCGAAGGTCTCGATGACGGTCTCGACCTCGCCCATCCCGTCCAGGACGAGGCGGTAGCGGCCGGGCTCGGTGACCGGCACCATCGGGCCCAGTGCGCCGGACATGATGACGTCTCCGGCCCGCAACGGCTGTTGCCGCCGGGCCATTTCGCGGGCCAGCCAGGCCACGGCGACGACCGGTGAGCCGAGGCAGGCGTGGCCGGCGCCGAAGGAGACCGGTTCGCCGTCGCGCTGGAGCACCATGCCGGTCCGGGAGAGGTCGAGCCCGCTCAGCGGGCACGGGGTGGTGCCGAGGACGACCGCGCCGCTGGAGGCGTTGTCGGCGACGGTGTCGGTGATGGCCAGGTCCCAGCCGGCGATGCGCGAGTCGACGATCTCGATGGCGGGCAGCACGAAGTCGGTGGCCCGCAGCACGTCGGCGACGGTCGCGCCGGGACGGTCCAGGTCGTGGCCGAGCACGAAGGCGATCTCCCCCTCCACGCGCGGCTGGAGGAAGCGGCCCAGCGCCAGCGGCTCGGTGTGCGCGTGCACCATGTCGTCGAAGAGCACCCCGAAGTCCGGCTGGAACACGCCGAACTGCTGCTGCACGACGGGGGCGGTAAGGCCGATCTTGGCCCCGGCCACGCGGGCTCCGGCGCTGCTGCGGGCGGCGGCGATGCGCCGCTGCACCTCGTAGGCGGAGTCGAGGTCGTCGGCGCCCAGGAACTCGCGTACCGGCGCGCAGGGGGTCCGGTCGGCGGCCGCGGCGGTCAGCCGCGCGACGGCGGCGTCGATCCCGGCGCGGGCAGCGGAGTGGTCGTGGTGTTCCGTCACAGCTGTACGCACACATTCGTCGGCTCGGTGTAGAAGTGCAGCGAGGACTCGCCGCCCTCGCGGCCGATGCCGGAGAGTCCGACACCGCCGAACGGGGATCGCAGGTCGCGCAGGAACCAGGTGTTGACCCAGGCCATCCCGACGTTCATGGACTGCGCCACCCGGTGTCCGCGGCGCAGGTCGTTGGTCCACACCGAGGCGGCGAGGCCGTACTCGGTGTCGTTGGCGAGGGCGATCGCCTCCGTCTCGGTGTCGAAGGGGATCAGCGCGGCCACCGGCCCGAAGATCTCCTCGCGCACCACACGGTCGCTGTTGGTCAGCCCCGTCCACAGGGTGGGCTCGATCCAGGAGCCACCGGCGAGTCCGTCGCCCAGCTGCGGCACGCCGCCGCCGGTGAGCACCTTGGCCCCGGCCTGCTCGGCCAGGCCGAAGTAGCCCAGCACCTTGTCCCGGTGCTCCTGGGAGATCAGCGGACCCGTGGTGGTGCCCTGATCGGCCGGGCTGCCCAGTCGCAGTCCGCGGGCCCGCTCGGCGAGGCCTTCGGCGATGGCGTCGAAGACCGGGCGCTGTACGTAGACACGCTCGGTGCACAGGCAGACCTGGCCGGTGTTGGTGAAGACCGACTTGGTCAGCCCGGTCAGCGCCTCGTCGATGTCGACGTCGTCGAAGACGATCGCGGCGTTCTTCCCGCCGAGTTCGAACGAGACGGGCCGGACCCGGGGTGCGACCGTCTTCATCACGTGCGAGCCGGTCGCCGACGAACCGGTGAAGGTCACGCCGTCGATGCCCGGGTGCGACGTCACGTACTCACCTGCGGAGCCGCCGCCGAAGCCGTGGACGACGTTGTACACCCCGGCGGGGAGCCCCACTTCGTCGAGCACCTCGGCCAGCAGCGTGGCGGTGGCCGGGGTCTCCTCGCTCGGCTTGACGACCAGGGCGTTGCCGCAGGCGAGGGCCGGGGCCACCTTCCAGGTCAGCAGCAGCAGGGGCAGGTTCCACGGGACGACGACCGCTACGACGCCGAGCGGTTTGCGTACCGCGTAGTTCAGCGCCTGCCTGCCGCCCGCGAGGTCGGTGAGGAACGATTCCTGCCCCGCCGCGGCGACCACGTCGGCGAAGGTACGGAAGTTCGCCACGGCCCGTGGGACGTCGAGTTCCCTGGCCTGGGCGACCGGCTTGCCGGTGTCGGCGATCTCCGCGGCGACGAACTCCTCGAAGCGTTCCTCGATCCGGTCCGCGGCCCTGCGCAGCAGCGCCGCCCTCTCCCGTACCGGAGTGGTCGCCCATCCCTCGTGCAGGGCCCGTCGGGCCGCCGTGGCCGCGCGGTCCACGAGGGCCCGGTCCGCCTCGTGCACCCGGGCGAACACCTGCCCGGTGGCGGGGTCGATGTCGTCGAAGCTGCGGTTCTCGTCGGGCTCCACGAACTGCCCGGCCACGAAGTTGCGGATCCACCGCCCTGTGTCTGCCGTCATGGACCTCACTGTGCTCGGGTACAGCCATGCACCACAAATGCAGATTGGTGACATCCATATACCCAGACAGGTATACCCAAGAAAAGGCCCAGCTATACCGCTCCGGGTATAGCACATCGGCGATTTGGTATTGGTGCGTCATGTCTCAGGGCGTGAGGATCCAGCAGTAATCGCCCCGCATGCCCAGATCCAAGTGATGGGATCCCCCGTGATCAATTCACCTCACGAAGAACACCCGGGCGACGCCCGCGCCACCGCGGGCAGAACCGCCCTCGCCACGCTCGCAGGCACCACGCTGGAGTGGTACGACTTCTTCCTCTACGGCACCGCCGCGGCGCTCATCTTCAACGAGCAGTTCTTCCCCTCGCTGAGCCCCACCGCCGGCACCCTCGCGGCCTTCAGCACCTTCGCCGTCGGGTTCATCGCGCGTCCGCTCGGGGGCCTCGTCTTCGGACACTTCGGCGACCGGATCGGCCGCAAGGCGACGCTGGTGGTCTCGCTCGTGCTGATGGGGATCGGCTCCACCCTCATCGGGGCCATCCCCAACTACGACTCCATCGGGTTCTGGTCCCCGGTGCTCCTGGTCGCCCTACGCGTCGCCCAGGGGATCGGACTCGGCGGCGAGGGAGCCGGAGCGACCCTGATGTCGATGGAACACGCGCCCCCGGGGAAGAAGAATCTGTACGCGGGATTCCCGCAGATGGGCACACCCGGCGGCCTGGTCCTGGCCAATGTGATCTTCCTGGCCACCAACTCGGCCTTGGGCGACCACGCGTTCACCTCATGGGGCTGGCGCATACCGTTCCTGCTCAGCTTCGTCCTGGTCGCCGTGGGCCTCGTGGTCCGGCTCCGGGTGACCGAGTCGCCTTCCTTCAGTCGCGTCCGGGCCCAGGAGGAAGTCGTCAGGTTCCCCCTCAAGGAGTCTCTCGCGGTCGGGTTCCCCAGGCTCTCACTGACACTCCTGGCCGTCGTGGCGAACTCCGCCGTGGCCTACGTGTTCATGGTGTTCACCCTGTCGTACGGCACCCAGCACCTCGGCTACGACAAGCAGTTCCTCATCCTGAGCGTGACCGCCGCGGCGGTCCTGTGGTTCGCGACCATTCCGTTGTGGACCGGTTTCGCCGACCGGCACGGCAGGCGGACCATGTTCATCGCGGGCTCCGCGGCCGTCCTCGCCTGGTGCCTCGTCTTCTTCCCCCTGCTCGACACGGGCAACTCGGCCCTCGCCGTGATCGCCCTGCTCGGCATGGGCCTCATCATCCCCGTCACGCACAGCGTGCAGGGCAGCATCATCGTCGACACCTTCCCCGTGAACGTCCGGTACTCGGGCACGTCGTTGATCCTTCAGAGCGGCGCCATCCTCGGCGGCGGCCTCGCCCCCATGATCTCCACCGCGCTGCTGGACTCCGGCGGGTCGTCGACCGGGGTGACGTGGTACCTCGCCGGGATCTGTACCGTCAGCCTGGCCGGTGCGGTCGCCCTGTTCCGCCTGGTGCCGGAGGGTGCCCCGGAAACGGACCGCGCCACGGTGGAGCCGCTCGTGGGAGACAGCGCATGACCCGGTCCGACGCCGTGCGCAGCGGCCCCGTCCGCTACGCCGTGGCCGACCGCTTCGCCCGGCCACGCGGCGTGAGCCCCGATGACACCCGCCCGGCCGGCGCCGAGGTGTGCCCCCAGCTGCCGTCCCGGCTGGACGCGGTGATGGGGCGCCCCCGGGACCGGCACCCACAGGGCGAGGACTGTCTGAACCTCGACGTCACCACTCCGGCCCGCGACGCCGGGAAGAGGCCGGTGATGGTCTGGTTCCACGGTGGCGGGTTCAGCAGCGGCGCCGGACTGATGGACTGGTACGACGGCGGGGCACTCGCCACCGAGGGCGATGTGGTCGTGGTGTCGGTCAACTACCGCCTCGGCGCCCTCGGATACCTCTGCCTGGACGGGGTCAGCGAGGGCAATCTCGGTCTGTACGACCAGCTCGAAGCGCTCCGCTGGGTGCAGGCGAACATCGCCGGGTACGGCGGTGACCCCGCTCAGGTCACGGTCTTCGGACAGTCCGCCGGAGCGCTCTCCATCCTGTTGCTGACCCGGCTGCCGGAGGCCCGCGGACTCTTCCGGCGCGCCATCCTGCAGAGCGCGCCGCTCGACATCGTCACGCGCTCCCGTACCGACGCGGAGGACCTCGGCCGGATGTTCGCCGCTCGGCTCGCAGCACACGCGCAGGGCACGGACCCGGCGGACGCCGACCCCAGGACCGCGGAACCCGCCACCGTCCTCGCAGCTCAACGGGACACCGCGCTCGCTCACGCGAAGTGCTCCGGCAGCACCGTCGAGCCCCCGTTCGGACCGGTCGAGGGTGCCGGTCCTCTCGGCTCCGCAGGCGCGTCCCCCGACGCACACGTGCGGGGCCTGGACATCATGTACGGCTGGAACGCGGACGACATGACGGCCTTCCCCGGTGAGCGCGGTGACCCGGCCGAGCTGACCCGCCGTATGTACGCCGAGCCGCTCGGCGTCCTCGGTGAGCGGCTGGAACGGGCCGGGGCCCGCGTCCACGCCTACCGGCTGGACTGGCGGCCGGCCGGCTCCGCGTTCGGCGCCACCCACTGCGTCGAACTTCCCCTGCTGCTGGGGTCCCGGGCCGCCTGGCAGACGTCACCGATGCTCGGCCACACCCCGTGGCACGAGGTGGACGCTCTGGGCCGGACCCTGCGAGCCGTCTGGACCTCGTTCGCCCGCACCGGCCGTCCCGGCACCACCGTTACCCCGTTGGTCTGCGGCGAGGTCCGCAGGCCCGGCCCGTAGCCGCGGACCGGGCCGAGCGGCGGCAGGCAGGCGGCACCCTGGGGTCCGCTTCCGTGTCCGCCGGTCAGTACCCTGTTGTTCATGACGACCGGGGCGCGACGCAGGATGGGCGTCGCTGAGCGCAGGGCCCAGTTGATCGGTGTCGCACTGGAGTTGTTCAGTCACCGCTCGCCCGACGAGGTGTCGATCGACGAGATCGCGGCGGCGGCCGGGATCTCACGCCCGCTCGTCTACCACTACTTCCCGGGGAAACGCAGTCTGTACGAGGCGGCGTTGAAACGGGCCGCGGACGAGCTGTCCGGCCGCTTCCTGGAGGCGCACGAAGGTCCCCTGGGGGCCCGCCTGATCCGGGTGATGCACCGGTTCTTCGACTTCGTCGAGGAACACGGTCCGGGTTTCGCCGCCCTGATGCGGGGCGGCCCGGCAGGCGGTTCGTCCACGGCCAACGCCCTGGTGGACGGGGTGCGGCAGGCGGCGTACGAGCAGATCATCGCGCATCTCGGTGTCCCACGCCCGCCCGCCCGGCTGGAGCTCGTCGTGCGGTCCTGGGTGTCGCTGGCCGAGTCGACGGCGCTGCTCTGGCTCGACGGGAAGCACATCCCGCGCGGAGAGCTGGAGCTGCAGCTGGTGCACGACTTCGCGGCGCTGGCATCGGTGAGCGCGGCGTACGACCAGGAGATGGCCGGCATCATGCTGCGGGTCTTCGCGCAGGAGCCGGCGGACGGCCCGTTCGGCGAACTGCTCACCAGGCTCTCGGTCCTGGCCCCCGCCGCACCGGCCGTCCCGCCCCAGCGGCTGCCTCAGCCCTTGCGGTAGGACGCGTCCAGGTCCCGGATCTCGGCCGAGGCGTGGACGGTGAGGCCGTCGGCGGGCTTCAGGTGCCCGGCCAGCAGCTCCAGGACGGCCTCCGTGAGCTGCGCCTTGATCTCGGGGGTCCGGCCGGGCAGCATCGCGATGGAGACGTTCACGATGGAGTCACCCGAGGGCGCGTCGCCGACGACGGAGTCCTCGGCCCTGCGGAACCGGGTCTTGCAGGCGGGGACCTCGGTGGACACGGTCTCGGCGACGAGCGGGTGCAGGGCCAGCGCGAAACCGCGCCGGTCGAAGCTGTCGTCGAGCTCGGCGGAGTAGTCGACGGTGATCTGCGGCATCAAGCGCTCCTGATCGCGAGTGCGGGTCCGTATACATGGACAGTGTGCACGGACGTGTACGCCTTCAGCTTCGCCTGATCGCGCCGCCCGCACAAGGGAGCACAGAAGCACAGAAACGGCAGGTCCCGGCTTCCGCCACGAGGGGCGGGAGCCGGGACCTGCCGTTTCGATGGCCGTCAGCGCCGGGTGAACACGGCGACCGTGCGCCCTGGGACGGTGAAGCCGCCCGACTTCCCTTCGTACGAGGCCTTCTTGACGGCGGCGTCCGCGCCGGCCGCCTGGACGGGGTGCAGGGCGTACGCCTTCCCGGCGAGCGCGGGGATGTCCTGCTTCTGCGTACCGGGGGTGGCGTTCATGACGACGACCAGGTCACCCAGGCGCATCGTGATCACCCCGGGGGTCTCCTCCTTGCCGGAGAGCGGGAAGGACAGGGTGTGCTGCACCTGTTCGGCGGTGGCGAGGTCGAACTCCTTCTCGGTGGTGCGGATCCTGAGCAGGTCCTGGTAGGCGACGGACGCACCCGTGATCTGCGCGCAGCCGGGGGTGAGCGCGGGGTTGGTCAGCAGCGGCTTGCCGTAGGACCACTTGTCCTTGTTGTCGGCGGCGGGCGGCAGTCCCCGCCCGAAGCCGTTGCCCTTGCGGCAGTCCCAGTTCAGCACGTTGAACCAGTCGCCGCTGTCGAAGGAGTTGCGGTCCAGCGACTTGGAGCGCAGCAGGTCGGTGCCGGCCTGGGAGAGCGCCGGTCCCTGCGAGAGCACAGCGGTGGCCATCGCCACGACCTGCATGCGGGCCCGGTCGGCGGCAGAGGTGTCCGCCGGGAGCTTGAAGGCCAGCGTGTCGTAGAGCGTTTCGTTGTCGTGGGCGTCGGCGTAGGCGAGCGCGTCACCGGGTGCCGCCGCGTATCCGGCGGGGGCTCCGTTGTAGTCGACGGCCGAGCCCCTGACCGTACGGCCCTGGGTGTCGGTGAAGGTGTAGTCGGCGAGGCCTCCGGTGAGGCCGACCTTGATCAGGTCCTGGTAGTGGAGGAGCCGGGCCTTCTGTTCGGCCTCGGTGCCGTTGGCGGAGGAGGTGTTGGGGTCGGTGTAGAGGCCGGAGGCGAAGCCCTGGACACCAGGGTCCTCGTCGAAGGGGCCGCCGCCGCGGACGGCGTCGCGGGCCCGGTCGGAGAAGGTGGCGATGCCGGTGCCGGCCATGTTCTTCTGGGTGGCCTGGACGAAGCGTGCGTCGTCGGCGATCTCACCGAAGTTCCAGCCCTCGCCGTACAGGATGATCTTCTTCCCGTCGACGCCGTCCTTGGCGACGGTCAGTTCGTCGAGGGCCTTGCGGACCGCGAGGATGTTGGCCTTGGGGTGGTGGCCCATCAGGTCGAAGCGGAAGCCGTCGACCTTGTACTCCTTGGCCCAGGTGACGACCGAGTCCACGACGAGCTTGCCCATCATGGTGTTCTCGGGCGCGGTGTTGGCGCAGCAGGTCGAGGTGGCGACGGTGCCGTCCTCCAGGAGGCGCTGGTAGTAGCCGGGCACGATCCTGTCGAGGACGGACTTGTCGTCCTGGCCGGAGGCGACGGTGTGGTTGTAGACGACGTCCATGACGGTCCGCAGCCCGGCGCCGTTGAGCCCCTGGACCATCTGCCGGAACTCGACCGTGCGCTTCGTGCCGTCGGGGTCGGAGGCGTACGAACCCTCGGGGACCGTGTAGTGCAGCGGGTCGTAACCCCAGTTGAAGGCGTCCTTCGCTGCGGCCTTCGCCACACAGGCCTGCTGCTCCTCGGAGTCGGGGGCGTGGACGGACAGGTCGCAGCCCGGCTTCTGCTGGTCGGACTTCTTCTCGGGGATCGTCCCGATGTCGAAGGCGGGCAGCAGGTGCACATAGCTGGTGCCGGAGTCCGCGAGCTCCTTGAGGTGCTTCATGCCGTCGGAGCGGGTGTCGGTGAAGGCGAGGTACTCACCGGGGTGCTTCGACGTGGCGTCCGTGACCGAGAAGTCACGGATGTGCAGATCCTGGATCTGCGCGTCGCGCAGCGGGGTCGCGGCGGGCTTCTCCAGGCCGGACCAGCCGCGCGGGGCGAGCTCCGGGTCGTCGAGGTCGACGACGAGGCTGCGGGCGGAGTCGGTGGTCAGGGCGGTGGAGTAGGGGTCGGTCACCTTGTTGGTGACCATCTTCTGGACGGTGGGTGCCCAGACCTGGACGGCGTAACGGTAGGGCTTGCCGTTCCAGCTCTTGCTGCCTGTGACCGACCAGACGCCGGTGCTGCCGTCGCGCCGCATCGGGACGGTCTTCCCGTCGAGTTCGAGCGACACGGTGCGGGCGGTGGGCGCCCAGACGGAGAGCGTCGGGCCGCCCTTGCGGAAGACGGGGCCGAGTGCGGCCCCGCTCGCGGCCTTCCCGTACAGCGCGTCCAGCACACCAGCGGTCTGTACGCCGGTGGCGGCGAGCAGGGCGCCGTTGGCGGCGCGCTGGGTGGCGATCAGCTGGCCGCGCAGGGATTCACGGACCCTGTCCCGGTCACGGGTGTCGACGGTGAACGCCGGATAGTCCTTGAGGTGCGGGTACTTCGCCTTCTGCGCGTCGGTGAGTTCGGTGGCGCCGAGCCGGAGCCACCGGCCCTCGTCGGAGAGGGCACCGTCGACGACGGAGATCCCGCCGTTCTTCGCGTACACGAGCTGCTGGCTGGTGGCGTCGGTGGCCTTCACCTTCCAGACGACGGTGTCCCCGTCGATCCACTGGGCCTCGGCCTTGGTCAGGTCCGGGGAAGGCACCCCGCCGGCCTGCGGGAGCAGGTAGCCGGACTTCCCGCCGAGCATCCAGACCTCGTGCCCGTACGAGGCGATGTCGAGGGACTGGTCGCTGGGGAGGTCCTTCTCGTCGCCCTTGTGGAGGATGTAGCTGAGCGAGGTGGCACCGTCCGTGAGCGGCACCTCGAAGGTGACGCCGTAGGCGTCGGTCTTCACGGGCTCCAGCGGCTTCGCCCAGTCCGTGGGGGCGGCAGCCCCGGTCCAGGTGTGCAGACCCCAGCCGTCGTAGTCGCCGTCGGCCCGGTGGTAGTGCAGGACGGCCTTGGAGGTGTCCTGCGCCGGGGCCTCGGGAGCCTCGGTGGCCTGCTCGTCCTTGCCCTGCTCGACCCAGACCTGGCCGGTCTGCGTGAGGTCGACGGTGCGCTCGGGCCCGTCGGCCGTGCCGTTCTTCTCGACCGTGTACGGGACCGAGGAGGCGCCCTCGTCGAGGTCGATCCAGGCGAACGCGCCGTAGGCGTCCCGCCCGATGAAGTCGGCGGTCCTGTCGCCGGACTTCAGCTGCCGGCCCTCGTAGTCGCCGTCCGCGCGCTTGTAGTGGACGACGGCGTGGTCGCGTTCGACGGCGACCGGCTTCGGGGCCGGCGGTGCCTGTCCCGCGGTGGTCGAGGCGAGGGTGCTCGCGGTGCGCCCGGCGCGGTCGACGACCACGGCCTTGTAGCGCAGCGGGACCCCGGCCTTCACCGACTCGTCCAGGTGCTGGGTGACCTTGTAGGGGGCGTGGTCGGCGGAGCCGAGGGTGACCCACTTGCCGCTGCCGGTCTGCGCGGCGAACACGACACGGTTCAGACCACCGCCGTCCACGTCGGCGCTGATCTCGACCGTGCCGGTGGCTCCTGCGGCAGGGGCCTTCAGGGTGACCGACGGCTTGGTGGCGGGGGTGCCCAGCTGCTTGTCGGCGCGGAGCACGACGCTGGACAGCGCGGGGACGGTGACCTCGACGGCCTTGTCCGCACCGCTGCGTACAGCACCGGAACTCCCGTACAACGAGCGGAAGTTCATGCCCGCCGACTCGGTGGGGACCGCCACGGTCTTCGCCTCGGCGGAGTTGTTGGTGGCGACGAGGTATTCATACGGGCGCTCGGTGTCCGTGCGCGAGAAGGCGTAGACGGACTCCTTGGAGTAGCGCTCGGTCTGCACGCCGTCGCGCAGCGCCGGGTGGTCCGCGGTGAGCTTCGACAGGGCGGCGATGGAGCGGTAGAGCGGGTGGGTCGTGTCGTACGCATCGGAGGTGTGCGTACGGTCGGTGCCCAGCTGGTCGTCGTCGAGGTAGTCGGCGGTCTTCGAGGCGAACATCGTCTGGCGGGCGTCCTTGTCGCCGCCCGCCCCGGTGTAGCCCTGTTCGTCGCCGTAGTAGATCACCGGGTTGCCGCGGCCGAGGAGCATCAGCTCGTTCGCGAGGCGGGCGCGGTTCAGGAGTTCGGCGTCATCGGCCTTCGGGTTGTCCTGCTTCAGGAAGGTGCCGATCCGGCCCATGTCGTGGTTGCCGAGGAAGGTCACCTGCTCGTAGGCGTTGGCCTTGTCGGTGGTGTAGCGGTAGTCGTCACCGTAGACCGCGGCGAGCTTCGAGGCCGGGGCGCCCTGGGAGGCGTACTGCCGGGCGGCTTCCTGGAAGGGGAAGTCGAGCGTGGCGTCCAGCCTGCCCCGCGTCACATAGGGCGAGGTGATCGCGGTGTCGGAGGAGTAGACCTCGCCGAACATGAAGAAGTCGTCGCGGCCGTGGGTCGCCGCGTAGCCGTCGAGGGCGGTCGCCCACTGGGTCCAGAAGTCGAGGTCGACGTGCTTGACGGTGTCGATGCGGAAGCCGTCGATGTCGAAGTCCCGGACCCACTTCTCGTAGATCTTCTCCATGCCGGAGACGACCTCGGGGCGTTCGGTCCACAGGTCGTCGAGGCCGGAGAAGTCGCCGTACTCGGTGGACTCGCCGGCGTAGGTCGAGTCGCCCCTGTTGTGGTACATCGTGGTGTCGTTGAGCCAGGACGGAGCCTTCTTCCCCGTGTTCTGCGGGGTGTACGGGAAGGAGTCGGCGTTCACCTCCTCGACGCCCCGGGTGTCGTCGAAGGGACGGCCGCTCTCGTCGAGGTACGGGTAGGCGCCCTTGGGTTTGTAGCCGTACTCCTTCTCGGCGTGGTCGACGGTGTCGGCCGTGTGGTTGGTGATGACGTCGAAGAAGACCTTCATGCCCTTGCCGTGGGCCTTGTCGATCAGCTTCGTGAGGTCGGCGTTGGTCCCGAAGTGCGGGTCGACCTGGGTGAAGTCGGTGATCCAGTAGCCGTGGTAGCCGGCCGAGGCGTCGTCTCCCGTGCCCTGGACGGGCCGGTTCTTGAAGATCGGGGCGAGCCAGATCGCGGTGGTCCCGAGGCCCTTGATGTAGTCGAGGCGCTGGGTGAGGCCCTTGAGGTCGCCGCCCTGGTAGAAGCCCTTGTCCGTGGGGTCGTAGCCGGTCTCCAGCCGTGAGCCGGTCAGCCCGCCCCGGTCGGTTGAGGTGTCGCCGTTGGCGAACCGGTCGGGCAGCACGAAGTAGAACTGCTCGCGGGTCAGGTCCTGCCTGGCCGGTTCCTTGGCGAGTCTCGCGTCCGAGGGCGGGGAAGGGGGTCTTGCGGCAGCGGACGCGGAGGCCGCCGGCACGACGGGCAGCAGCACCGCGCACAGTGCGGCGGCGGCTCCCCGCCGGAGGGTGGTTCGGGACACGGGCGGGTACTCCTCGGCTTTCAGGGATGGGGTTCAGCGGTGCGGGCCGGGAACGCGCCATTCGCGTCCCCGGCCTGCCAGGGGTGTGATCAGCTGCGCCAGACGTCGGCGGTCAGGGCGGCCTTGCCGGTGGACGGCACGGTGGCGGTGCGGTTGGCGCCGCTCTCCCAGGTGACGTTGGAGCCCGCGTCCTTGCGGAGGTACTTGTACTCGAACGACGTCCCGGCGGGCAGGCTGACGTCGAGCTTCCAGACGGGGTACGTCGCCGGGTCGAGCTTCAGCGCGCTGCCCGGGTCCCAGTTGCCGAGCGCGGCCTGGTTTCCGGTGACGTAGATGTTCTGGCCGGGCTGGGTGGTGGCGTTGACGCCGAAGGAGGCACCGGACTGGCCGGCCCCCGGGTCCGGGTCGGGGTTTCCGCCGCCGGAGCCGGAGCAGGTACGGGCGTTGACGTGCAGCGCGACGGCCGTGTTCGCGCCGAGCGTGGCGGTGAACTGTCCGGAGCCGTTGACGGTGACGCCGTTGCCGGACTGGACGTCGCAGTAGTCACCGGCGGGCAGCGAGGTCTGGAACGTACGGCTCAGCGAGGAGCCCTCGTGGTTGATGGCGACGTAGGCCTTGGAGCCCCGGCCGAAGGCGATCTGGTCGCCGCCGTTGTCCCACCAGTTCGAGACTCCTTGCCCACGGGCGGCGTTGCGGAAGCCGACCATGGAGGAGATCTCGCGCCAGGCGTGCTGGCACTTCCAGCCGTCGCTGTAGCAGGCGTTCACCTGGCCGCCGTTGGGCGGGCCGGCGTCCTTGTCGGACCACTCGTAGCCGGAGTGGACGTCCGGGGAGCCGTAGGGGTGGGCCAGCATGAAGACGCTCGCCAGGGTGTAGTTGGCGCCGTCCTTGTAGTTCAGGGTGTCACCGCCGCGCTCGGTGTCGTGGTTGTCGACGAAGACGGCCGACTTGCCCGACTCCATGAAGCCCCAGCCCTCACCGAAGTTCTTGAGGTTGGCGAGGTTCTCGTTGTTGAAGACCTGCTTGAGGCCCCGGCCGTAGCGGAACTCCTGGACGTCGCCGCTGCCGAGGTACTCGGTGGGCGAGACGGCCTCGCCGGCCCCGTGGATGGCCTCGTGCTTCCAGTACACACCGGGGTTGCTGAGCCGGGACTTGATGTCGGCGAGGTCGCCGGCCGGCATGTGCTTGGCGGCGTCTATGCGGAAGCCGTCGACACCGAGGGAGAGCAGGTCGTTGAGGTAGCCCGCTATTCGGCCGCGTACGTACTCCTCACCGGTGTCCAGGTCGGCGAGGCCCACCAGTTCGCAGTTCTGGACGTTGCCTCGGTCGCCGTAGTTGCTGATCTGCGACTGGCAGTCGTTCATGTCGTTGACGGAGTAGGTGCCCGGGTAGTCGTACTTGCTGTACGAGGACCCGCCGGTGCCGGTGCCCGATCCGGCCGACATGTGGTTGATGACCGAGTCGGCCACGACCTTGACGCCCGCGCCGTGGCACGTGCTGACCATGTTCGCGAAGGCCGTTCGGTCACCGAGGCGGCCGGCGATCCTGTAGCTGACGGGCTGGTACGAGGTCCACCACTGGCCGCCCTGGATGTGCTCCTGGGGCGGCGAGACCTGGACGTAGCCGTAACCGGCCGGACCGAGGCTGTCCGTGCAAGCCTTTGCCACGGAACCGAAGTTCCACTCGAACATCACCGCGGTGACGTCCTTCTCGCCGGGCGGTGCGGCTTGGGCGGTCCCGGCGCCGAGACCGGCGGGGACGGCGAGAACAGCGGCACCCAGGGCGAGGGCGAGCGCACCGGACAAGGGTCTGTGTGCCATGACGTTCCTCCTGCGGTGGGGGAAGTGCGGGGATGGCGGAGCAGCCTCACGTGGCAACACGCCGTGCCGTCAAGGCTCATGAAGGTTCTTGCAGCAAGGATGCAAAACTTCGTGTGCGGCAGACCGTACGAGCCTGACCTGCCCCGGTCAACCCCCTGGACACGACGCGATTACACGCCGTTCACATCCGCGGGATCCCGGAGATTTCTTCCTGCAAGGTGTTACGCAAAATGTTGCGAGCCTGTTAAGTTCATCCCGACTCCGGCCCGGCCGGCCGGGGGTCCGGACACCCGGGCCCCACGCGCCCGGCCGACCGGGCCGGTCACAACGCGGAGAGGTCCGGACGTCGCCTTCCCGCCGGCCCATCCCGGGCCGACGTCCGGACCTCTCCCGTGTGTAGCACGGGTGAACAACCGTGCTATTAGACTCACCGCTCATGTGGCCAGGACAGCAATCGCCCTCCGGACAGCCGAACCCGCAGGGTGCATACCCCAGTTCGGTTCCCCCGCAGCCCGGGCAGGCCGGCGCAGACTGGCACTCCTCACCCACTGTCGGCATGGGGTCACCCGAGCCGCCCCGTGGTTCCCGGAACCGGACCACGATCGCCCTGGTGTCCGCTTCCACGGCAGTCGTCGCGGCATGCCTGGTGACCGGCTTCCTGCTGTTCCCCGACGACGGCGACGGCAAGGCCGACACGAAGCCCGCGGCGACGAGCTCGGCGAACTCCGATGACACGGACCGGTCCGCGGCCGAGACCGGCTCGGGCCCGCTCGTCCCTGGCTGGAACACGGTGGTCAACGCCAAACGCGGCATCACCTTCGACGCGCCGGTCTCCTGGGCGCGGCAGTCCGCTGACTGGGTCAGCTACGTCGCGGAGGACAGCGACCCCGACGAGAAGCCGCTGGTGGCGATGATGGCTCCGGCGGTCCTCAAGGAGAAGTGGTGCACGTCCGACGACGACAAGGACGGCACCGAGGAGGACACCCCGCTCGCCTCGACGGGCACCACCGGCGAAAAGGGTGCCAAGAGCACCGCCGAGGCCGCCGAGGACACTGCGAGGAAGTGGGTCTACGGCGCGTACACCCAGCCCGACCGCACCCGTCTAGAGATCGGTGAGCCCGAGTCGTACCGGACGAAGTCGGGCATCGAGGGCAGTCTCGTGACCGTCACGTCGTCCGGGACGCCGCCGAAGGGCAAGTGCGACACCGACGGCAAGGCGGTGACGTTCGCCTTCAAGAACGCGGAGGGCGACTTCGTGTCATGGACCTACATCGGGGCACACGGGGTTCCCGACGAGGTGTCCGACACCACGATCCGCCAGATCCTCAGCACGGTGCGGCTCTTCGAGGAGGGCGACGGGCAGGGCTGACGAGCCCACTGAAGGCCGCAGCGCCTGCTCGCGGAGGGCCTCGATGAGCGTCGTCACGTGCGGGTGGTCGCGGCCGGCTCGTGTGGCTACGCCGATGTGCCGGGCCGGGGCCGGTGGCTCGACCGGGACGGCGCGCAGACCCGGCACCGTCGGGACGAGCGCGATGGAGGGGATCAGGGAGATTCCCAGGCCCGCGACGACGAGTGAGCGGGCGAAGAAGTAGTCGGTGGTGGTGCCGCGCACGTCCGGCTCGAAGCCTGCCTGCTGGGCGTAACGGCGAAGGTACGCCTCGGTCTTGAGGCAGCCCAGCACCCAGGGCTCCGCCGACAGCTCGGCGATGTCGAGCGACCGGCGGGCGGCGAGCCGGTGCCCCTCCTCCATGACGACGTGCAGGGGGTCTTCCATGACAGGGGTCCATCGCAGGCCGGCGCCCGGACCCGGTCCGACGGGCAGCGGGCCGTCGAAGTGGTAGGCGAGTGCGAGGTCGACGGCGCCTTGGCGGACAAGGGGCAGGGTGTCCTCGGGCTCGCCCTCCCTGACGTGGAGCACGGTGCTCGGGTGGGCTGCCATGAGCCGGGGCAGAGCGCCGGGCAGCAGGTGCCTGCCGCCGCTGGTGAACGTGGCGACGGTGAGCTGTACCCGGCCCGTGCTGAGCCGCTCGACCTGCTGTTTCGCCTGTTGGAGCTCGGCTGCGACCGACTCGGCGGCCCCGACCATGATCTGGCCGGCCTGCGTGAGGGTGACCCCTCGCGTGCTGCGTGTCACGACCTGGGCGCCGACGCTGCGTTCCAGCGCCGCCACGTGCTGGGAGACGGCGGAAGGGGTGAGGCGGAGAACAGCGGCTGCCTTGCTGAAGCTGCCGTTGTCCGCCACCGCCCGCAGGACGCGGAGCCGCTGCACATCTATCAACAGTTTTCCTTAACGCGTCGTCAGTAAGCCAGCACTTCTGCTGATGACGATAGGTGTCCAGGATGAGGGCATGAAGAGAATCTGCGTCATCGGCGGAAGCCGTTACTTCGGCAAGCTCCTGGTCGAGCGCCTCCAGGCGGCCGGCCATCAGGTCACTGTGATCAATCGCGGTTCCATCCGGCCGCCCGCCGGGGTCGAGCACCTCGTCGTCGACCGCGACGACGAGGCCGCTCTCACCGCCGCGCTGGGCTCTCTCACCTTCGACGTGGTCGTCGACCAGGTCTGCTACACGCCGGTGCAGGCCGCGATCGCCGCCCGCGCCTTCGCCGGCCGCACCGGGCGCTACGTCATGACGTCCACGATCGAGGTCTACGACCCGGCGACCGCCGCGCTGCCGGCTGTTCCGGCGGGGACCCCGGTGCCGGAGGAGAACGTGGACCCGCGTGCCTGGCTGGTGACCATGGACCTGCCCTGGCACGACGAGGCGTACCTGGACGCGCACTACGCCGAGGGCAAGCGTCAGGCGGAGGCCGTACTCACCCGGAACGGCAGCTTCGCGTTCGCCTCCGTGCGCAGCGCACACGTACTCGGCGGTGGCGCGCAGGAGTTCACCGGCCGGCTGGCCCACTACACCGAGCGCGTCGGACGCGGCGAAGAGATCGCCGTGCACTCGGAAGCCCTGCCGACGGTGTTCATCCACTACGAGGAGATGGCGGACCTGCTGCTGTGGGCGGCCACCGCCACCGACTTCACGGGGCCCGTCAACGCCTGCTCCGACGGTCTGCTCGATGTGCGTGAGCTGACTGCGGCTGTCGCGGCACAGACCGGCCGGGAGGCCGTCCACCGGACGGTCGCAGCGGGCGGGACGGCTTCGCCGTTCTCCTTCGACCGCCACTACGCCATGAGCAACGCCCGTGCGAAGGAGCTGGGTTTCGCCTTCTCCCGCATCACCGACTGGCTGCCCGGCGCCGTCGCCGAAACCGTCGCCGCGTCCGCCGTCCCCGCCGTGTGAGGAGCCCGACCGTCATGCAGTACCGCACCATCGCGGACACCGCCGTCAGCGCCATCGGCCTGGGTGCCATGCCGCTGTCCATCGAGAACCGCCCGGACGAGGCGCGGGCCGTCGCCACGGTCCACGCCGCCCTCGACGCCGGTGTCACGCTCATCGACACGGCCGACAGCTACCACTGGCACGCCGGCGAGGCGGGCCACAACGAGCTCCTGATCGCCCGTGCCCTGGCCCGCTACGGCGGCGACACCTCCGGTGTGCTGGTCGCCACCAAGGGCGGCCGGGGCCGGCCCGGCGACGGCAGCTGGACCGTCGACGCCGCCCCCGCCCACCTCAGGCGCGCAGCCGAAGCCTCCGCCAAGCGTCTGGGGGTCGAGGCCATCGGCCTGTACCAACTGCACAAGCCGGACCCGGCCGTGCCCTGGGCGGAGTCCGTCGGCGCCCTGCGCGAGCTGATCGACGCCGGCGCGATCCGCGCCGCCGGCATCTCGAACGTGACCACCGGCCAGATCCACGAGGCGCATCAGATCCTCGGTGACGGACTCGTCTCCGTACAGAACCAGTACTCGCCCGCCGTCCGCGACAGCGAGCCCGAGCTGCGGCTGAGCGCCCGGCTGGGCCTGGCGTTCCTGCCCTGGAGTCCCCTCGGCGGCATCTCCCGTAGCTCGCTCGGCGGCCCTTCGGGCCCGACCTCCGCCGGCACCGCCTTCCAGCGCATCGCAGCCGAGCACGGCGTGAGCCCACAGCAGATCGCCCTGGCCTGGCTGCTGAGCCGCTCCCCAGCGATGATCCCGGTGCCGGGAGCCAGCCGCCCGGCCTCCATCCAGGACTCGGCCCAGGCCTCGGAACTCCGGCTGAGCGCGGCGGAGCTGGCAGAGCTGGAGGACGCGCAGCCGGGCTGAACCGGCTCAGGGCTCAGTGGCTCAGTAGGTGTGCCCCGGCCAGTACGGGTCCTCCCAGCGAGCAGGCCCGCCGACGGACTTCGACTACAGCCTCGAAGCGCACGCCGACGCGCCGGCCGCCACTTTGACGTACGCGGGCGTCATCGGCGCGGAGTTGGTGGCGCACAGCATGGGCGGCTCGGTCGCCGTCGTCCTGGCAGCCCGTCACCCACAGCTGGTGTCACGCCTGGTGTTGGTGGACGCAAATCTCGACCCTCTCACGCCGGCACCCGGGGCTCCAGGGAGCAGCGGGATCGCCGCCCTCTCCGAACCTGACTTCCTGGCGGGCGGCTGGCAGCAGACCCGGGACCTGGCGGGGCCCCACTGGTGGGCCACGATGCGTCTGGCCGGCCTGGAGGCCCTCCACCGCAGCGCCGTACAACTCACCCGAGGGACGACCCCCACCATGCGTGAGCTGCTGTTGGAGCTGAGCATCCCGCGAGCCTTCCTGTTCCCGCATCCCGACGGCGCACCCGCCGGGGCCGCCGCACTCGCCGAAGCCGGTGTGCGCCTGGTCGCGGTCCCGGACTGTGGGCACAACATCATGCTCGACAACCCGGACGCGTTCGCCCGGGCGGCCGCCACCGCGCTCTCGGCCGCCGCCTGAGAGGCGCCGGCCGACGACGTGGTCACCGGTCGGCAGAAGTCTGCTCCTCGCCGAAGACCTCGTCACCTGTGGCAGCGACTGCTGCGCGAACCAACCACTGGCTGAGAAGTTCCGGATCGGTGCACGCCGTGATCTTCTCGCGGGCCCGGTTGCCGATCGCGATGCCGCGTGCGCCGAGGACGAGCAGAATGTCTGCAGCGCCCCTCTCGACGCGGCCTTCGGTACGGCCTTCGGTACGGCCTTGTGTGCGGCCTTCGTCGCGGATTTCTTCGGAGAGCGGGGAGGTGTAGAAGGAGAGATCCACGGCCACCAGGTTCCTCCACTGTTGTGCGGCGGGGCGGTTGCCCAGGCCTTGTGCGATGAGTTCGACGATGGGTTCAGCGATCGATTCCGGTGTGTCGCGCAGGGCGACGGACATCGTCTTCAGTATCGCATCGACGTCCGGATTGTCAGCGTGTGTGATCGCGGAGAGTGTGGCGAGCGCGAGGTCCTTGCGGGCTTCGGCGACGTTCGTGATGACGGGCATGTTGTGGGGTCCCGCCACGAGGGGGCGGGTGGTCACGGTCGGCCATTGGGGCAGGCCGATGGTGATCGGCCGGGCGGCCCATGTGGCGGTCGCGTGGTCCTGGCAGATGACCAGGAGAAGGACGGGAAGCCGGTATTTGTTGTTGAGGTAGGTGACGTAGTAGGGCCAGCTGGCTGTTTTGCCGGGGTCCTTCTTGCCTTGGGCTTCGATGACGAGGAGGAACGGGCCGTCGTTCTGCGTCTCGATGCGCAGGAGGGTGTCGACGCGGCGTTCGAGGGGTTCGTTTTCGGTGAGGTCGACGGTCAGGAGCTCCGCTGACACGGGGGGCGGCAGTTCGAGCCCGAGGACGTGGGAGAGCTTGGAGAAGAGGTTCGGGTATTCCTGGAAGATGCGGTGCATCGCTTCGTGCGGTGCGCTGACCATGGGTTTCCGTTCGGGATCAGGCGGCTGTGGGCAGGTCGGTGCGGCAGTCGCGGCAGTGGCCGGGGTGCCGCGAGCGGAAGGCGCGGTCGCAGCGGTCGCAGTTCTGGAGCGGGATGACGATCACGCCGGGGCGTGCGGCCTTCAGCTCGTGTGCGCCGGGCAGCGGCGGCGGGAGGAGGGTGGTGATGCGGTGCCGCAGGAGCTTGGCAGGGTGTTTCAGCGGTACGGGCAGGTCGGCGGTGAGGGCGTGCCGGATGGTGTCGGGGCGGGCGTCGCGTTCGAGCCAGGTGACGATCCCGGGCGCGAGGGCACTGATGTCCGCCTCTGACAGCACGAGTTGGGGTGCTTGACGGCGCAGGTCGGCCAGGAGCACGGCGGCCGTGTGCTGGAGTTCCGGGGTGGGCGCCTGCGGCTGCGGGAGGGGCGGGGGTGCTGCTGTGCGGGCGGTGGGCGGTGGCACGAGGACGGCGGCGGGCTGCGGTGTGGGGGTCGGCATCGGCGCCGCGGGCTCATGTGGTGTGGGCTTGGCCGCGCTTGGGGCGGCCCGAGGTGGGGTGGGCCTCGCGACGGGGGTGTCCGCTCCCGGCTGGTTGTACGAGACCGTGCGCGTCACGATGCGGCCGTCGGCGAGGCGTACGCGGCTGCGGTGCAGGTAACCGGCCGCCTCCAGCTCCCGTAGGGCGGCGGCGATTCGGGTCTCGCTCTCCGGGAAGCGTTCGGCGAGGCGCTTGATGCCGACCTTCGCTCCGGCCGGCAGCGACTGGATGTGCACGGCCAGGCCGACGGCGACGAGGGAGAGGCCCCGGTGCTGGGCCAGGTGGTTGCCGATGACGGTGAAGCCTGCGGTGTGCCGGACGTTCCTGTGGATCACACCGGATACGGCGGGCTGGGCGCACGGGGGCGCGGTAATCTGCTGGGTATCCATCGGGAAGCTCCACACTTCCTCGGTGGTCAGGCCCTCGATCGAGATTGGCGTCTCGTCGGGGGCCGTCGCATGTCTGTGGTGGTCGAGGCGAGCATATGCCCGGCAACACGTCCAAAATCCAGCCCAGTTGCCCTTTGTCACCCGAGTGAGTGACAGAGCATGAATTAGGGCGGGTTGGGTTGGGAAGGGTCATTTCCCGAGTTCTTTCAAAGCTTTTAGCGTCGTGGGCCACCGCGTCACGGCCCACCGGGTCGTGGGTTCCCGCGACCCGGTGGCGGCGGTCACGGTACGAGGTCGAGTTCGGCCCAGACCGTCTTGCGCGGGGCAGGTCCGACGTCTACACCCCAGCGGTCCGCAAGCGCCTCGACGATTAGGAGACCGCGCCCCGACTCCGCGTCGTCGGCGGCGATACCGGGCGCGAGTGGTAGCCGTTCACCCCGAGTGTCGGTCACCTCGATACGGAGGAGCGCCTCGTGGTGGACCGCGAGGCCCAGCCTGAAGTCCCGCCCCGGTGCGCGGCCGTGGACGGCGGCATTGGCCGCCAGTTCGGCCACGATGTTCGCTGCTGGCTCCACGGGCAGCCCCCAGTCGCCCAGGTGTGCCGTTGCCAGCAAACGGGCGAGCCGGGCTCCCCGACGGGTGGGCGAGAGCAGCACGGTGAACTGCCGTGCCGGAGCGGAATGTTCGGTTCGGGTGATTTCTTGGCTCACATCACTCAGCGTGGCCGTTTTTGTTTACCGTGAGGAGTGGCAGAACGGTTACGTACGGTGACTGTCCAGTCCTTGTCCAGTGCTGTCCCGGCTGTCCGGGGTGACTCGCCGGGGACGCCGGAGGTTGGTGCAGGAACGGCAGCGCGTCGGAAGTGGGGCACGGATGAGCGTGGATGAGGCTGGTACGGCACGCAGTGACGACGGAGCGGACGAGCCCGGCTGGGACGTCGATCCCGATGACGAGTCGGGAGTCGCCATGGCCGCTACGGTGGGCCGCCAGATCAAGGCCTGGCGGGAGGCAGCAGGCATGCGGGCCGGTGAGTTCGGCGCCGCGATCGGGTATGGCGAGGACCTGGTCTACAAGGTGGAGGGAGGCCGGCGCATCCCTCGGCCGGAGTTCCTGGACAGAGCGGACGAGGTGCTGGGGGCCGGCGGGAAGCTCGCGATGCTGAAACGGGAGTTGGCGGAGGTCCGGTATCCGAAGAAGGTACGGGATCTGGCAAGGCTGGAGGCCAGG
The DNA here is from genome assembly GCF_044765585.1 of Streptomyces sp. NPDC102441. Taxonomy (NCBI): domain Bacteria; kingdom Bacillati; phylum Actinomycetota; class Actinomycetes; order Kitasatosporales; family Streptomycetaceae; genus Streptomyces; species Streptomyces sp. NPDC102441. Next base: position 156,424 of record NZ_JBIWKH010000006.1, on the reverse strand, counting down.
GCGGTCGAGCTGGAGGCGTACCACCACCACAACATCAACGGCCTGTTGCAGACCGAGGAACACATGAGGGCGTTGTTCGCCTCGTGGTTGCCGGCCTACACGCAGGACGAGATGGACCGGGTGGTGAGCGCTCGCCTGGCCCGACAGTCCATCCTCGACCGGACTCCCCTGCCCTCACTGAGCTTCGTCCAGGAAGAGGTGACGCTCCGCCGTCCGGTCGGAGGCACAATGGTTCTACGTCGCCAACTCGAACGCCTCCTGGAGGTGGGGCGGTTGTCGAATGTGGCAATCCAGGTGCTGCCGACGTGTCGCGAGGAGCATCCCGGGACGGGCGGGCTGATCGAGGTACTCAGGTTTCCCGACGGCAGTGCGGTGGGGCGATCCGAAGGGGCGTTCAGTGGCCGCCCGGTCTCCGACCCGAAGCAACTCAGGATCCTCGGCCTGCGCTATGGCATGATCCGGGCGCAGGCTCTTACGCCACGTGAGTCGCTGGCCTTCATTGAGCAACTGCGGGGAGAAACATGATCCACAAGTCCTCTGCCGGGGGAGCCACGGAGCTGAAGTGGCTCAGGAGCAGCTACAGCAGCAGCGGTGACGGCAACGACTGCGTCGAGGTCGTGACCACACCCGCCACGGTGCACGTGCGCGATTCCAAGGACCAGCCCGGCCCGCGTCTCGGCTTCACCCCCACCACCTGGGAAGCCTTCCTGGCGTACGCCTCCGAGCGCTGACGATGGGGATGCCCGACAGCGGAAGCGAAGCCGCCCCGTACATACGGTTCCAGTCGCCGCACAGGAACAGGCGCGGCCACTTCACCGGGGTTTTCGGGCTCGTCAACAGCCTGGCGCGGGAGGGGCGGCTCTCGGACGCGCAGGAGTCCTTCCGCCGTAGCAACAACCGCTGGTACGACGCCGCGTACACCGACCCTTCGACCGTCGACCCCACTGTCTACGACGACGAGGTCAACCCCGGGGCTGCGGCCTGGTTCAAGCCGTCGGCCGCGCATCTCCTCACACGGGTGCCCGGCTATCTGGAGATCCTGGCCGCCCACGAGGTCGACTGCCGGGTGCTGCGTTCCTCGGATCCCGGGCGGATCATCTACGAGGACGATGTACAGATCGTGGTCGTTCCATACGCCTAGCTCAACCGGTCAGAGTGGCCGACGACCGCACGCCGAACGATCATCGCTCGTCGAGATCGATCGGGCGGCCCCCGACTCAGTCGGAGCGAGCCTGGCTGCGCGCGGGGCCGGATCCCCCCTCCGGACCCGGCCCCGCGCTCCCCCGCCGCCCGCGCCCGTTCAGGCGCCCCGCACCGCCGCCGTCGAGCCCCGTACGACCAGCTCCGGCTGGAACACGTACTCCGTGCGCTGAACCGGGCTTCCCGCGAGCTCCTCCAGCAGTGCCCCGACCGCCGCAGCCGCCATCGCCTGCACCGGCTGGCGCACCGTGGTCAGTGGCGGGTCGGTGAAGGCGATGAGCTGGGAGTCGTCGAAGCCGACGACGGAGACGTCGCGGGGGACGTCGAGGCCCCTCCCCCGGGCCGCGCGGACCACGCCGAGCGCCATCAGGTCGCTGCCGCAGACGATGCCGGTACAGCCCATGTCGAGCAGGGCGCCCGCCGCGACCTGGCCGCCCTCGACGCTGAACAGGGTGGAGCAGACGAGGAGTTCGGCCTCCTCGCGGTCCATGCCCAGCAGGGAGACGGCCGCGTCGACGAAGCCGTCGCGCTTGCGGCGGGAGGGCACATAGCGCTGCGGCCCGATCGCCAGACCGATCCTCCGGTGGCCGAGCTCGGCGAGGTGGCTGACGGCCATGCGTACGGCGGCCTGGTCGTCGGGTGAGACGAACGGGGCGCTGATGCGCTCGTTGTAGCCGTTGATCAGGACGAACGGCACACCGCGTTCGGCGAGCGCCGCATAGCGCGCCGGGTCGGCCGAGGTGTCCGCGTGCAGCCCGGACAGGAACACGATGCCACCCACACCGCGCTCGACGAGCTGTTCGACGAGCTCGTCCTCCGTTGCGCCGCCGGGCAGCTGCGTGCAGAGCACGGGTGTGTAGCCGTGCCCGGCGAGCACCTGCTCCACGGACTGTGCGAACGCCGGGAAGATCGGGTTGGTGAGTTCGGGTGTCACAAGACCGATCAGCCCGGCACTGCGCTGCCGCAGCCGCACGGGCCGTTCGTAGCCGAGGATGTCGAGCGCCGCGAGCACCCGCTGACGCGTGGTGTCCGCGACGCCGGGCTTCCCGTTCAGGACCCGGCTGACGGTGGCCTCGCTGACGGCGGCCTGACCGGCGATGTCGGAGAGCCGCAGTGCCGGTCCGGTCCTGGGCGCGGGGACGGTCACACCGTCCACCACACCGTGGTGTCGGCGGGCAGCTCGAAGGTGTCGCCGTCGACGGTCACCGGGCCGCTGGACAGCAGCAGGCTGCCGGGGGCGGGGATCCGTACCGGCGCGCCCGTGGTGTTGACGGTGCAGATGAAGCCGGGGCGGCCGAGGGCGAGCACGCCCTCGGGGACGTCCAGCCACTCGACGCCGGTGCCGGCGCCGAGGCCCGGGTGCTCGCGGCGGGCGGCGATCGCGGCGCGGTACAGCTCCAGGGTGGAGCCCTCCGTGCCGGTCTGCGCCTCGACGGAGAGCTCGCCCCAGCTGCCGGGCTGCGGCAGCCAGCTGCCGCCGTCGCCGAAGCCGTACGAGCTGCCCTCGCGGGTCCACGGGATCGGCACCCGGCAGCCGTCGCGGAAGCCGTCCTGGCCCTCCGCGCGGAAGTACGACGGGTCCTGGCGGACCTCGTCGGGCAGGTCGGTGACGTCCGGGAGGCCCAGCTCCTCGCCCTGGTAGACGTAGGCGGAGCCGGGGAGCGCCAGCATCAGCAGGGTCGCGGCGCGGGCCCTGCGCAGGCCGAGCTCACGGTCACCGGCCGTCCGGATCTGGGTGCCCAGGCCCGGCGGGTTGGCGAAGCGGGTGGAGTGCCGGGTGACGTCGTGGTTGGAGAGGACCCAGGTGGTGGGGGCGCCCACCGGGCGCATCGCGTCGAGCGAGGAGTCGATGACCTTGCGGAGCTCGGCGGCGTCCCAGGCGGTCGACAGGTACTGGAAGTTGAAGGCCTGGTGCATCTCGTCGGGGCGCACGTAGTTGGCGGTGCGCTCGACGGTGGGGGTCCACGCCTCGGCGACGAGAATGCGGTCGCCGGGGTACTCGTCGAGGATGGTGCGCCAGCTGCGGTAGATCTCGTGCACACCGTCCTGGTCGAAGAACGGCAGGCCATCGTCAGCGCTGCCCAGCAGCTTCAGCTGCTCGTGCGATCCGAGGTCCGGCAGGCCTTCGGCCTTGACGAGGCCGTGGGCGACGTCGACGCGGAAGCCGTCGGCGCCCATGTCGAGCCAGAAGCGCAGGATCGAGCGGAACTCGTCGGCCACGGCCGGGTGTTCCCAGTTGAAGTCGGGCTGCTCCGGCGCGAAGAGGTGGAGATACCAGTCGCCGGGGGTGCCGTCCGCGTCGGTGGTACGGGTCCAGGCGGGGCCGCCGAAGATGGACTCCCAGTCGTTGGGCGGGAGTTCGCCGTCGGCGCCCTTGCCCGGGCGGAAGTGGTAGCGCTCGCGCAGGGCGGAGCCGGGGCCCTCGGCGAGAGCGCGCTTGAACCACTCGTGCTGGTCGGAGGAGTGGTTGGGCACCAGGTCGACGATGATGCGCAGGCCCAGGTCGTGGGCGTCACGGATCAGCGCGTCGGCGTCGAGGAGCGTGCCGAACATCGGGTCGATGGCCCGGTAGTCGGCGACGTCGTAGCCCGCGTCGGCCTGCGGAGAGGCGTAGAAGGGGCTCAGCCAGACGGCGTCGACGCCGAGGTCCCTGAGGTAGGGGAGCCGGGCGGTGATGCCTGCGAGATCGCCCATGCCGTCGCCGTTGCCGTCGGCGAAGCTGCGCGGGTACACCTGGTAGATCACCGCGTCCTGCCACCAGCCGGTGCGGTGGCCCGGGGCGTCGTCGGACGTGCCGGTGGAGGGGGCAGCGAGGTGCTGGGTCATGTCGTCCCTGGGGTGTCTGGGTGGGGGGCGGCGCCGGGACCGGGTCGGGGATCCGGCGCCGCCGTGACGTTGCGTGCGGTCGTACGGCGCTGGGTGCGTCAGCCCTTGACGGCTCCGGCGGACATGCCGGTGACCAGGTGCTTCTGCGCGAAGAGGAAGACCAGCGCGGCGGGGATCGCGATGAGCACGGACGCCGCGGTCATCGGGCCCCACTGGGCTCCGTACTGGTTGACGAACTTCTGCAGTCCGCCGGCGAGCGTGAGGTTCTCGTCACCGACCATGAACGCGGAGGCGTACGCCACTTCGCCCCAGGCGGTGATGAAGGAGTAGAAGGCGGTGACGGCGAGGCCGGGCTTGGCGAGCGGCAGGATGAGCCGCCAGAACGTGCCGAACGGCGTGAGTCCGTCGACCTGTCCCGACTCGTCGATCTCGCGGGGGATCGTGTCGAAGAAGCCCTTCATCATCCAGGCGCAGAAGGGCACCGAGATGGTGAGGTAGGTGATGACGAGCCCGGCCGGCTGGTTGAGCAGGCCCATCGTCGACATGATGTTGTAGATCGGCACGATGAGGACGGCCACCGGGAACATCTGGGTCACCAGCAGGGTCCACATCAGGCCACGCTTGCCGGGGAAGCGGAAGCGGCTGACGGCGTAGCCGGTGGTGGCGGAGACGAAGACGCCGATGACGGTGGAGAGTCCCGCGACGATCACGGAGTTGCCGAACCAGCTCAGGAACTCGGTGTCCTTGATCAGGTTCGTGTAGTTCACGAACGTCGTCTCTTTGAAGAAGTCCGTGGTCGACGCGAACTTCGCGGGCTTCAGCGAGGTCAGCAGGACCCACAGCACCGGGAAGACCGCGATCACCGAGGTGACGATCAGGGTGAGGTGCAGGGCCAGGGAGGCGGCCGGCGAGCGGTCGCCGCGCTTGCGGACCTTTCGGGCGCCGTGCCGGGTGGAGGTTGCCGTAGCGGTGGTCACCAGTTGTCTCCCTGCGTGCGGAGCACTCGCCGGTACACCATGGCGAAGAGCATCAGGAGTACGAGGATCAGCACGCCCCAGGTGGAGGACTGCGCGAAGTCGCGCGGGCTGATCTCGAAGGAGAATTTGTACGCCTGCGTCACCAGGATCTGCGTGGCCTCACCGGGTCCGCCGCGGGTCAGCAGGAAGATCACCGGGAACATGTTGAACGTCCAGATGGTGGAGAGCAGGACCACCGTGGTGGACACCGGGCGCAGTCCGGGGAGCGTGACGTGACGGAAGCGCTGCCAGGCGGTGGCACCGTCCATCTCCGCGGCCTCGTACTGCTCCGAGGGGATCGACTGCAGTCCGCCGAGCAGGGCGACCATCATGAATGGCACACCGAGCCACACGTTGACGGCGATGACGGAGAACTTGGCCCAGGTGGGGTCGTTCAGCCAGGGTATGCCGTCGATACCGGCGCCACCCAGGATCTTGTTGAGCAGGCCGTTCCTCTCGTTGTAGAGGAAGCGCCAGGCGAAGACCGAGACGAAACCGGGGATGGCCCAGGGCAGGATCAGCGCCATGCGGTAGGCGGAGCGGCCGGCGATCCTGCGGTTCAGGATGTTGGCGAGAGCCATGCCGAGGCAGAAGGTGATGGCCACACAGGAGATCGTCCACACCAGCGTCCAGCCCAGCGTCCCGAGGAACTGGCTGCCGGTCAGGGCGTCGGCGTAGTTGTCCAGGCCCACGAACTCGTAGGTGGCGGGCATCTCGTTGACACCGATGGACCGGGCGACGTTGCGCTCGTTGGCGTCGGTCAGTGACAGCCAGATACCGCGGACCAGCGGGTAGCCGATGATCACGCCGACCACGAGCACGACCGGGGCGACCATGGTCCAGGCGTACCAGTGGACCGAGAGGGCGCGCCGGAACCTGCTCGGCGGCGGGGGGTTACCAGTCCCGCGGCTCCGGCCGCGGGCGACGTCGTCGCCCGCGGCCTTCGCCACCGACTGGCTGGTGTGGACAGCCATCAGTCGGCCTGCCTTCCTGAGTTACTTCCAGCCCTTGAGGAGCTTGCGGTAGGAGCTGCCGGTCGACTCGGCGGCCTTCTCCGGTGTGGTCTGGCCGGTGAGGACCTTGGTGTACTCGACGTTCAGCGGGGCGAAGAGGCTGCCGGTCTCCGGGATCCAGGGGCGCTCGACCGCGGTCTCGACGACGGGCTTGAAGAACTGGACGATCTCGCTGTCCGCGGCCTCCTTCTTGGAGTACGCGGAGGTGCGGGTCGGCAGCAGGTTCAGCTCACCGGCGGCCTGCGCCTGGGACTCGACCGAGGTCATGTAGTCGACGAACGCGTAGGAGGCGTCGAGGTTCTCGGAGCCCGCGTAGACGCCGAGGTTGTGGCCGCCCTGCGGTGCGCCCTGCGAGGCGGAGCCGGCCGGCACCGTGGAGATGCCCAGGTTCGCCTTGTCGGTGAACTCCTTGCCGGTCAGCGTGTCGGCCACGGCCCAGGGGCCGTTGATCATCATCGCGACGTCGCCGTTCTTGAACGACTGCATCATGTTCTCCCAGCCGTCCGTGGCGTCGGTCCTGGCCGCCCCGGAGTCGACGAGGTCCTTCACGACACCGAACGCCTTGACGCCCTCGGCGTTGTCCACGGTGACGGTCTTCGAGTCCGCGTCGACCAGGTCGCCGCCCTCGCCGTAGAGGAAGGAGAGGAAGTAGTAGGAGTCGTCGCCGCGCAGGTAGAGACCGGTCTTGCCGGTCTTCTCCTTGATCTTCTCGGCGACGCTCTTCAGATCGGCGATCTTCGCGGGCGGCTCGACGCCGGCGTCCTTGAACATCTTCTTGTTGTAGAAGATGCCCATGGAGTCGATCACCTGCGGGACCGCGTACGTCTTGCCCTTGTACTGGGTGGACGCGGCGGCCTGCTTGAGGAAGTCGCCCTCGTCCTTCAGCGCCGCGGTGCCGTCCAGCGGCGCCAGGTAACCGAGGTCCGCGAACTCGGGGGTCCAGGCGACCTCGGAGCGGATGACGTCCGGGGCACCGGCGCCGGCCTGGGCGGCGTTCTTGAACTTGTTCTGCGCCTCGCCGAAGGGGACGTTGACGTACTTGACGTCGACCTTCGGGTGCTTCTTCTCGAAGCCCTCGGCGATCTTCTTGAAGACCTTGTCCTCGCTGCCGACGTTCGAGGTGTCCCACCAGGTCACCGTGCCGGAGAGCTCGCCCGAGCTCTTGCTGCCGCCGGACTCGTCGTCGCTTCCGCAAGCGGTCGCCGCGAGCGCCAGGGTCGCGACCAGGGCGGTGGCCGTTATGCCACGTCGCATCTGAACTCCTTCAACTGCCGTACCGCTCCGTCGCGGCGCCGGGTCGACGTGAACGTAACAAGGATGAAAGACGACCGAAAGACTTTGCGGAAGATTTCTGCAAGGGCTGTTGATCGTTACATTGGCGTGTCCTCAAGGTTGCCGTCAAGCCTCTTGACGGGAGCCCGTCCACCCTGCCCATGCCTGGCCAGGCCCGCTGTGGCAGCGGTACGACGATCCGATCCTGGCAGCAGGGACGGTGCCCGCAAGGCCTTGCAAGATGTTGCTGCGCGGAGGCCCCCGACCGGTGATTCCCTGACCGGACCGCCCGAATCCCCTGCATGGTGGGCAATCCGACACGCGCCCGGTACAGTCCAGTCCCATGACCGCACGGCTTGCCGATATCGCAACTCAGGCGGGGGTCAGCGAAGCGACGGTCAGCCGTGTACTGAACGGCAAGCCCGGTGTCGCAGCGGCCACCCGCGAATCCGTCCTCGCGGCGCTCGACGTCCTCGGGTACGAACGCCCCGTGCGGTTGCGCCGGCGCAGCGCCGGCCTCGTCGGCCTGATCACGCCCGAGCTGGAGAACCCGATCTTCCCCGCGCTGGCCCAGGTCATCGGCCAGGCGCTCACCAGGCAGGGCTACACGCCGGTGCTGGCGACGCAGACGCCGGGCGGCTCCACCGAGGACGAGCTCACCGAGATGCTCGTCGACCGTGGTGTCTCGGGCATCATCTTCGTCTCCGGCCTGCACGCCGACACCTCCGCCGACATGCAGCGCTACGAGCAACTGCGCGCCCAGGGCGTCCCCTTCGTCCTGGTGAACGGTTTCTCCCCCAAGGTGCAGGCCCCGTTCATCTCGCCCGACGACCGGGCGGCGATGCGGCTCGCGGTGACGCACCTGGTGGCGCTGGGCCATGAGCGCATCGGCCTGGCGGTCGGGCCGAAGCGTTTCGTGCCCGTGCTCCGCAAGATCGAGGGGTTCCACACCACGATGCGGGAACAGCTGGATCTCACCGCCGATGCGGTCGAGGAACTGATCCAGCACTCCCTGTACACACTGGAGGGCGGCCAGGCGGCCGCCTCGGCGCTGATGGAGCGCGGCTGCACCGCGGTGGTCTGCGCGAGCGACATGATGGCGCTCGGCGCGATCCGGGCGGCCCGCCGGCTGTCGATGGAGGTGCCGCGCGACCTCTCGGTGGTCGGGTACGACGACTCGCCCCTCATAGCGTTCACCGATCCGCCGCTGACCACGATCCGGCAGCCGGTCACGGCGATGGGCCAGGCCTCCGTCCGCACGCTGCTGGAGGAGATCGGCGGCACGCCCGCACCGCACAGCGAGTTCGTGTTCATGCCCGAACTGGTCGTGCGTGGTTCAACCGCCTCGGGGCCCGGCCCCGGCCCCTCCGTCCGTCGGTGACGTACTGGATGTGCGGCCCGATCCCGACGGGAGGATCATCGGGCAGAGGGGGACGTATCTGGCAGACTCTGCGCCTATGGGTGAATCGCACGTGACCACACAGGAAGACCGCACGGCGGCCACCCCGTCACCCGTCGCGGACGGAACAGCGGCGTCCGGTTCGACGAGGTCGACCGCCCCGTCACGCGTGCGCCGCCCACGGCTCTCACTCCGTTCCCTGCGCTCCCCGCGCCGCCCGCGTCTCTGGTTCGAAATCCTGCTGATCGCGGTCAGTTACTGGCTCTACTCGCTGGTGCGCAACGCCGTTCCCGAGCAGAAGGCCGCGGCCCTGCGGAACGCCGACTGGATCTGGTCCCTGGAGCACACCGTCGGGCTGGCCTTCGAGGAGACGGTCAACCATGCCGTCAATTCGGTGACATGGCTGATCGTGTCGATGAACTACTACTACGCGACGCTGCACTTCGTCGTGACCATCGGTGTGCTCATCTGGCTCTTCCGCCGTCACCCGGGCCGCTACGCGGCCACCCGTCTGGCCCTTTTCGCCACCACGGCGGTCGCCCTGCTCGGCTATTACGTCTTCCCGCTGGCACCGCCCCGGCTGATGAGCGGCGGCGGCTTCGTGGACACGGTGGCGCTGCACCAGACGTGGGGCTCGATGGCCTCGGGCAACTTCAAGCACATGTCGAACCAGTACGCGGCGATGCCGTCCATGCACATCGGCTGGTCCCTGTGGTGCGGTCTGACCATATGCTTCCTGGCGACCGCCCCCTGGGCGCGCATCCTGGGCGCACTGTACCCCGTGGCCACGCTGGTCGTGATCGTGTCGACGGCGAACCACTTCTGGCTGGACGCGGTGGGCGGGATGGCCTGCCTGGCGTTCGGGGTCTCCCTCTCCTACGCCTGGTACGGCTCGCTGCCGCACCGGCTGCCGAAGCGGGTGCAGCGTCCCGGCACGGGCCGTATGCGCGCCTTGCGGAGGCCGCCCTCCCGGACACCCGAGCTGAGGCAGCCGGCCGGGGCCTCACCCGCCGGGGCCGGCTCGCGGCCGTCCGGCCCGCCCGGCGGCTGAGGGCACGCACCGGCCGTCGCGCGGGCCCGACCAGGCCCGTCGCGGGCCTGACCGGGCCGGTGGGGGCCCGACCGGGCCGGTGGGGGCCTGACCGGTCCGGTGGGGGCGGCGGTGGCCGCCCGCCGCCTCAGCTCGTGGCGCCGTAGAACCGCTCCTCCACGACGGCACGGGCCCGCCGGGTGATCCGCCGGTAGTCCTCCAGCATGTCCCCCGCGTGCCCCGGCTCGTAGCCCAGATAGCGCCCCACCGCCGCCAGCTCACGGGGGTTCGAGGGGAACGTGTCTCCCGGCCTGCCCCGCACCAGCATCACCGCGTTGCGGACCCGCGAGGCCAGGACCCACGCCTCGTCCAGCGTCTGTGCCTCCTCGGCCGGGATCAGCTCCGCCGCGCACGCCGCCGCCAGCGCCGCACGCGTACGCGGGGTCCGCAGGCGGGGTTCCTCCCAGCCGTGCTGCATCTGCATCAGCTGGACCGTCCACTCGACGTCGCTCAGCCCGCCGCGCCCCAGCTTGGTGTGCAGCGTCGGATCGGCCCCGCGCGGCATGCGTTCGGACTCCATCCGCGCCTTGAGCCGCCGGATCTCCCGGACCGCGTCGTCCCCCAGCCCTTCCATCGGATACCGCAGCGGGTCCACGAGGTCGATGAAGGCACGGCCCAGGTCCTCGTCCCCGGCCACCGGGGCGGCGCGCAGCAGGGCCTGGCTCTCCCAGACCAGCGACCAGCGCCGGTAGTAGGCCTCGTACGACTTCAGGGTGCGCGCCAGGGGCCCGGTCTTCCCCTCCGGCCGCAGGTCGGCGTCGATGAGCAGCGGCGGGTCGGCGGTCGGCAGCTCCAGCAGCCTGCGCATCTCGGTGACGACGGAGTTCGCGGCCCTGGCCGCCTCCTCGTCGCTGACGCCTTCGCGGGGTGCGTGGACGAACAGGACGTCCGCGTCCGAGCCGTAGCCCAGCTCGTGCCCGCCGAAGCGGCCCATCCCGATGACGGCGAACCGGGTCGGCAGGGTGTCGCCCCACCGGTCGCGCACCGCTGCGCGCAGCGCCCCGGACAGTGTGGCGGCGTTGAGGTCGGTGACCGCCGATCCGACCCGGTCGACGAGGGCGCCCGGGTCGGGGTCGGCCGGGTTGTCCTCGGTGCCGTACGAGCCGATGATGTCGGCCGCCGTCGTACGGAACAGCTCCCGCCGGCGCACCCCGCGCGCCACCGCGACGGCGGCTTCGGCGCCGGGGGCCCGGCCGACCGCCGCCAGCACCTCCTGTTCGAGGTGGCCCCGGCTGCGCGGCTTCAGCCCTTCGGGGTCGCCGAGGATGGCGACGGCCTCCGGGGCCCGCATCAGCAGGTCGGGGGCGAGCCGCCCGGCGGAAAGGACCCGGGCGAGATTCTCGGCCGCGGCGCCCTCGTCGCGCAGCAGCCGCAGATACCACGGGGTCTTGCCGAGTGCGTCGGACACCTGACGGAATCCGAGGAGCCCGGCGTCCGGGTCGGCGGAGTCCGCGAACCAGCCGAGCAGCACCGGCAGCAGCGTGCGCTGGATCGCGGCCTTACGGGAGACACCGGACGAGAGGGCTTCCAGGTGCCGCAGCGCGGCGGCGGGATCGGCGTATCCGAGGGCCTCCAGGCGGACCACGGCGGCCTTGGCACTGAGCCTGCTCTCGCCGGGCGCCAGCTGGGCGACGGCGTCCAGGAGCGGCCGGTAGAAGAGCTTCTCGTGCAGCCGCCGTACGACGGAGGCGTGCCGCCGCCACGCCCGGTTGAGCTCGGCGACCGGGTCCGTACGCAGTCCGAGGGAACGCCCGAGCCGGCGCAGGTCGGCCGCGTCCTCGGGGACCAGGTGGGTGCGGCGCAGCCGGTAGAGCTGGATGCGGTGCTCCATGGCGCGCAGGAAGCGGTAGGCCTCGTCCAGTTGCGCGGCGTCCGCCCGCCCGACGTACCCTCCGTCGGCGAGGGCCCGCAGGGCCTCCAGCGTGGAGCCCGCGTGCAGGCTGCTGTCGCTGCGGCCGTGGACGAGCTGGAGCAGCTGGACGGCGAACTCGACGTCCCTGAGCCCGCCGGGACCGAGCTTGATCTCCCGGGCGACGCGGTCGACGGGGATGTTGTCGACGACACGGCGGCGCATCTTCTGTACGTCGCCGACGAAGTTCTCCCGGTCGGCGGCCTGCCACACCAGCGGGGACACGGCATCGACGTATGCCGCCCCGAGCTCGGGGTCCCCGGCGACCGGCCGGGCCTTGAGCAGCGCCTGGAACTCCCAGGTCTTGGCCCAGCGCTGGTAGTACGCGAGGTGCGAGGTGAGGGTCCGCACCAGTGGCCCGTTGCGGCCCTCGGGGCGGAGGTTGGCGTCGACGGGCCAGATCGTGCCTTCGGCGGTGGTGTCGGAGCAGATCCGCATCAGGTGGGCGGCGAGCCGGGTCGCGGCCTGCATGGCGCCGCTCTCCTCCGCGCCGTCGACGGGTTCGGCGACGAAGATCACGTCGACGTCGGACACGTAGTTCAGCTCGTGTCCGCCGCATTTGCCCATCGCGATGACGGCGATCCGGCACTGCGCGGCGTCGGAGGGCGCGGCGACGCGGGCGATGTCGAGCGCCGCCCGGAGGGTGGCCGTCGCCAGGTCGGCGAGCTCCGCGGCGACCTCGGCGACATCCGTCGTCCCGCACACGTCGCGGGCCGCGACGGACAGGAGGGACCTGCGGTAGGCGACCCGCAGCGAGTCGGGGTCGACGGCGTCGCCGAGCATCTGCTCGAACTCGGGGACCCCGGGGTGCAGGTCGGTGGCCTCGTAGGTGACCAGCGCCTGCCAGTCACGCGGGTGGCGTGCCAGATGGTCCCCGAGCGCCTCGGAGGCGCCGAGGGCTCCGAGGAGCCGGTCCCGCAGGGGTTTGGCCGTGACGAGCGTGTCCAGCAGGATCTGCCGTTCGTCGGCCTCCTCGGCCTCGACGAGCCGTACGAGACTCTGGAGGGCCAGGTCGGGGTCGGCGGTGGCGCCGAGGGCCTCGAAGAGGACGGGATCGGCCCGTACGGAGGAGAGCTCGGGCAGGTCAAGGAGTCGTTCGGCGGCGGACGGATCGGTGAAACCGTGCCGCAGCAGCCGCGTGAACGTACTGCTTCTGCGTCCCGGCACCGTCGTCATTCCGTGTCTCCTGCCCGCCGATCACACATGTCCGCCCTTCGAGCCTAAGGCCTTTCGTTCGGATCAGGCTGGGCTCGTGGGGTCTGGCACCGCACCTCGCGGCGTTGTCGTCAATCTTCCCCGAGCTCTCGGCTTCTCCCCCACAGCCTGAACGGCGTGGGAGGTGCCCCCATCACCAGACCCCGCTCCCTGATCCAGCCTGATCCGAACGAAAGGCCTAGCCCCCGCCGATGAATTCCGAGCGGGAGCGGAGTCCGTACTTCACGGGGACGATCGAGGAAGAGACCCCGCACACCGCGACACCGCTTCTGGAGGCCCGAAATGCCGGAGAAGGACACCGCCGACGCCGCTGAGACCGCCCTGGACCCGCACTACAGCAGCGAGGGCGCCACCGCCCGGCCATGGGCCGAGGCGGTCGCACTGCTGGAGGGCGCGGAGCTGTACTGGCTGTCCACGGTCCGGCCCGACGGCCGCCCGCACGTCACCCCGCTGATCGGCCTCTGGTCGCACGGCGCGCTGCACTTCTGCACGGGGCCCTCCGAACGCAAGGCACGCAACGTGGCGGCCAATCCGGAGGTCGTCCTGACCACCGGCGTCAACACGCTGAACGAGGGGTTCGACGTGGTGGTCGAGGGCCGGGCCACCCGGGTGACGGACGAGCCCCGGCTGATCGCACTGGCCGAGGCCTGGGAGGCGAAGTACGGCGCCGAATGGCACTTCGGTGTCACGGACGGCATGTTCTCCAACGGTGCCGGCGGCCGTGCCGAGGTCTTCGCGGTGACCCCTCGCACGGCCTTCGGCTTCGCCAAGGGCGACCCGTTCGGCCAGACGCGCTGGCGCTTCGCCTGAGCCTCGGACCTCCCCCGCTACCGGGGTGGCCTGGTCCCGATGACGACGCTGGCGTACAGCTCCTCGGAGACGACGACGCGCGCGGTGAGCCCGCTGCTCCCCACGGTCTCCGCTGCGCGCGCCGCCTGCCGCTCGCTCGTCTCGACCAGCAGACTGCCGCCCGGGGCCAGCCAGCCGGTCGCCTCCGCGACGACGCGCCGCATCACGTCGAGCCCGTCGCCGCCTCCGTCGAGCGCGACGAGCGGCTCGTGGATCCGCGCCTCGGCGGGCAGCAGCCCGACGTCATCGGTCGGTACGTACGGCACGTTGGCGAGCAGGACGTCGACCCGCCCGCGCAGCGAACGGGGCAGGGGCTCGAAGAGGTCGCCCTCGTAGACCGTTCCGCGTGCGCCCACGTTGCGCCGGGCACAGCGCACGGCGGCGGGTTCCACGTCGGCGGCGTGCAGTTCGGCCTCAGGCAGCGACGAGACGAGCGCCCTGCCGAGCGCACCGCTTCCGCAGCAGAGGTCGACGACGACCGCCCGGTCGGGCGCGAGTTCCGCGGCCTGCCGGACGAGGAACTCCGTACGCCTCCGGGGCACGAAGACCCCGGGGTCCACGGCGATCCGCAGCCCGCAGAACTCGGCCCAGCCGAGCACGTGTTCAAGGGGCAGGCCGGCCACGCGGCGTTCGAGCATGGCCGCGAGTGCGGCGGGGCCGGCCGCTGTGGAGAGGAGGAGTTCCGCCTCGTCCTCGGCGAAGACACAGCCGGCGGCGCGGAGCGTGGTGACGAGGGTGGAGAAGTTGAGCGGCGGAGCGAATTCCTGCATGGTGCGGAGCCTTTCGGGATGACCGATGGGCGCTCCGCGATCGCTCAGGCCAGGTCGGCCGTACGACGGCGGGGTGCGAGCGCCCAGCCTGCTGAAGCGGTAATGGGTCTCACCTCCTGGGTCGGTCCCGGTCTCGGGACGGGTCACACTACCGGAACGGGGCCGCGCGCCTCACCGTCCGGCTGCTCCTCCCGGGGGCAGGTGGGCGCCGGGTGTGTGCCCGTAGGCACGGCGGAAGACGTCGATGAAGGCGCTGGCGGACGACCAGCCACAGGAGTGCGCCACGGTGGTGACGGGGGTGCCTTCGGCGAGCAGCACCAGGGCCCGGTAGAGGCGGAGCTGGGTGCGCCACTGGGGGAAGGTCATGCCGAGGTCGATCCTGAACAGCCGGGACAGGGTGCGGTCGCTCGCGCCGACCTCTCTGCCCAGCGCGGCTAGGGTGCGCGGGTCCCCGGGGTCGGCGTGCAGGATCGCGCACAGGGCCCGCAGTGCGGGGGCGGTGGGGGCCGGCAGGTGCACGGGCGTCTGGGGCGAGGCCCGCAACTGGTCGAGCAGCACCGCCCGTAGGCGCCCGCGGGGCTGGCTCTCGTCGTCGGGGGCACGGGTGTAGGCGAGGATCAGTTCGCGCAGCAGGGGGGCGACGGTCAGCACGGCAGGCCCGTCCAGGCCGAGCGGGTTCTCCGTCTCGGGCAGCCCGACCAGGTGGAGTTCGAGCGCCCCGTGGGCCTGATGGGCGTGGACGGTGCCGGCCGGTACCCAGACCGCGCGGTTGGCGGGCGCGACCCACGTTCCCGCTCCGGTGGTGACTGCCAGCACTCCGCGGGCCGCGTAGACGATCTGATGGTCGTCGTGGCGGTGGGCGTCGATGGCGGCCCCGGGGGCGACCCACTGGCTGCGTGTGGGCGCGGTCGGCTGGTGGCGGGATTCCTGCATCGGTCGGCAGATTATCGGAAGCGCGACAGGGTGCGGCGCCGTGACGATGGCGGCGTGGCAGCGAACAGAACGATCCTCCTGCTGTCGGTCGGGCACGGCTGCGTGGACGTCTACCAGGGCTCCGTGGCCGCGCTGATCCCCTTCTTCGTCGCCGAGAGGTCCTACAGCTACGCGGTGGCCTCCGGCATCGTGCTCGCCGCGTCTCTGCTGTCCTCGGTCGCCCAGCCGCTGTTCGGTGTGCTCACCGACCGGTGGTCGCTCCCCTGGCTGCTGCCGGCGAGCACGCTCCTGGGCGGGCTGGGGGTCGCGCTGAGCGGCCTCAGCGGCTCGTACGCCCTGACTCTGGTGTTCGTCGCGGTGTCCGGCGTCGGTATCGCGGCGTACCACCCCGAGTCGGCGCGCGTCGCACGGATCGCCTCCCTGGGCAGCCACACCGCGATGGGCTGGTTCTCCCTCGGCGGCAACATCGGTTTCGCCGCCGCCCCTTTCATGGTGACCGCCGCGATCGCCACCGGGGGCCTGCGCTTCACGCCCCTGCTGGTCCTGCCGGCCCTGGTGGGCAGCGTCCTGTGCCTGCCGGTGCTTCGCGCCCTGACGAGGGCCGACGCGGCTGCGGAGAAGGGGACTTCGGCACGGCCGGTGAACAGGGACCTCGACGACACCGCGTCGTTCGTCAAGCTGTCACTGGCGGTGGCCTTCAGGTCCGTCGCGTTCATGGGCCTGAGCACGTTCATCGCGCTCTACGCCCGGCAGCGTACGGGCGGCGGGACGACCGCCGGGACAGCCGCGCTGTCCGTGCTCTACCTCGGCGGGGCGGTGGGCACCGTACTCGGCGGGAGACTCGCCACCCGGTTCGACCGGGTCGCCGTGGTCCGTGGCGCGTACCTGATCAGTGTGGCCGCAGTCGCCGGTGCCGTACTCGTCCCCGGCCCGCCCCTCTACCTGTTCGCGGCCCTGGCCTCCGCCGGGCTGTACGTCCCCTTCTCGCTCCAGGTGACGCTCGGTCAGGACTACCTGCCGTCCCGGGTGGGCACGGCGAGCGGGATCACCCTCGGTCTGGCCGTCAGCGTGGGCGGTGTCACCGGGCCCCTGATCGGGGCGCTGGCCGACGCCACGTCCCTGCGTACGGCGCTGATTCCGCTGATCCTCATGCCCGCCCTCAGCTATGCGATGGTGCGCCCCCTGAACGAGCCACTCGCTCACCGGCCGTCGTCACCCGCACGGGTGAAGCAGCCCTGAGGGTGCGAGGCTCCACCACCGCACCCGTCGGCCTCACCTGCACCAGTCCTTGCCCCCGCGGCCCCGCCCCTGCCTGCGCCTGCGCGGCAGGGGCGGGTGCCCGGCTCAGATCACGACGCGGTAGTGGGTGGTGAGCCGGCCGTCGTCACCGAGGACGTGGAAGGCGAGCCCGGGGGGCTGATCGCGGTCGGCGGCGCCCTCGCCCTCCCACGGCATCCGCAGCGTCCAGGTGACCGCCGGCCCCACGATCAGCGGGCGCCCCGCGAAGGTGGAGGCCGCCGCGGTGTGGGCGTGCCCGGTGAGGACGGCGGCGACCCGAGGATGCGCGTCGAGCAGCGCCGCCAGATCACCGGGGCGTTCGAGCATGCAGGAGTCGGGCAGCGGGTGGTGCAGCTCGACGGGCGGCTGGTGAAAGGCCATCAGAGCCCGTGTCTCCTGCGGCAGTTCACCGAGCGTGGCGTCGATCCAGGCGAGGGTCTGCTCGTCGAGACGCCCCTCGTCGCGTCCGGGGATGGTGGAGTCGCACATCAGGATCGCCACGCCCGCGACGCGGTGCACCCGGTTGACGGGCCCGGTGCCGGGCGCCTCCCCCAGCAGTGCCTTCCGGTACGCGGGACGGTCGTCGTGGTTCCCGGGGCACGGGAGCACGGGGAAGGGCGCGGCGAGGATCCGGGCGGCCTCCTCGTACTCCGCCTCCGCGCCGTGGTCCGCGATGTCCCCGGTGACCAGTACGGCGTCGACGGGGCGGGGCATGGCCCGCAGGTGGTCCATGACGCGTACGGCCCGTTCGGTCGCCCTCTCGCTGCCGTCCAGGTGCAGATCACTGATCTGCGCGAGCAACACCGCCATACCTCCCCCTAATGCTTGTTTCCAGTTATCCGTTAGGACCATAGACTGTGCGTACCATCGCGATCAACCGGTACGGGCAGGAGCGGAACCTCGTGGAGCGTTGGACGGCGCTGGACCTGGCGAGCACGATCCGCCATGACGGCGAGGGCGGGGTGACGGACGAACTGGCCACCACCGAGGGCCTGAAGGACTGGATCGACCGGCAGCGCGCACTACTGGACGGCCACGCTCCCGAGGACGAGGACGTGGTGGACGAGAAGCTCAGACTCCGGGTCGTCGAGCTGCGGCGTGCGGTGCGCGCGCTGTTCGCCCGGGCGGTCAGCCCCGCGCCCCCGAGCCCGCCGGACGCCCACCGGCTGATGACTGCCGAGCGGGCGGTGGCCCACCTCAACACTGCCGCCGCACTGGTCCCCGTCGTCCCCCAGCTGGACTGGCCGCCCGAAGGCCCCCCTGGCACGCGCCTCTCGGCCACACGGGACGACCCGCACACCATGCTCCTCGCGGCCCTCGCGCGGGCCGCCGTCGAATTCCTCAGCGGCCCGCAGCGCGAACAGCTGCGGGCCTGCACGGCGCCTCGCTGTGTCCGCTACTTCGTGAAGGGCCACGGCCGCCAGGAGTGGTGCAAGCCCTCCTGCGGCAACCGCGCCCGCGCGGCCCGCCATTACGACCGGCACCACCGGGCGCCGGGCGGGGCGACCGCCGCGTCCTGATATCGAACCCGATGTACGGGTACCACTCCCGTGACCTTCGCCGACGCCCGGTCGCACCGAGGACGCGGCCTGGTCTGCGGGACTGATCGGCATGGCCGCACCGCCGCGCCCGCCTGCCTGGGCGACGAGGGACCGGAAGGCGTCCAGGTCGCCGATGACCTCTTCGACACGGTTCCGCTGCTGGTACATGTCGTAGTAGCGGGCGCCGATGGCGTCAGGGTCGGCCTCACCGCCTCCGGGTACGACACCGGAGGCGATGGTCACCGTGCCCGCGTAGATACCCTGCGGCCCGAGTTCGGCGCGCAGGGCGTGCGCCCAGTTGCGCAGGCCGGCCATGAGCACGTCGGCCAGGAAGGGCGCGGGGACCGTCGAGGACACTCCGGTCGTCAGCAACAGCGTGCCGTCGCCCCGGGCCGGCATCTCCGGCAGCACCTGGCCCGCCGAACCCGCTACGACACCGCACACCCGACGCAAGCACCGGCTTGAAGTACCGCCCTGAGCCGCTCGGTCACAGCCACCGGCTGACAACCGGCTACAGCCCCCGAAGCGCCTCGTGGAGATCGCCGTAGCCGCTCCAGCAGACGACGCTGCCGTCGTCGTTCAGGCTGCCCATGTGCCAGAGGTCGCCGGAGACCCGGCGGATCTCCTCCAGGGCCCAGCCTGCCGGCAGCCTCCTGTCAGTCGTCGTCATGCGCCACAGTCTCCCCCGACCGCCGAAACGGCTTCGGGGCCGGCGGTGTGGAACCGCCGGCCCCGAAGCCGCGTACGCACAGCGGGTGCCGCTACAGAGCCCTGGGCGAGCGCGAAGCTTGATCGACCCCGAAGGATTTCCGGCGCCGCCCTCTAAGCGACCGTGAGCACGATCTTGCCCTGCATGTGCCCTCGGGCGGCGCGCTCGTGCGCGGCTCGGGCGTCCGCCAACGCGAACGTGCTGTCGATCGCGACGCGAACCGTTCCCGCGTCGAGCAGGCGTCCCAGTTCGGCGAGCTGCGCGCCGTTCGAGCGGACCTGGGTGCTCGAGACCGTGACGCCCAGCTTCGCGATTTCCTCTTCGTCGAAGCCCCCGGGAAATACGGGGAACTGGGCGCCTCCGCGCTTGAGTGTGCGCAGGAAGCGTCTGCTGTCGGGGCCGCCGACGGTGTCGAGAACGAGATCGACGTCATGCACGAGTTCCTCGGGACGACTCCGGGTGTAGTCGATGAACTGATCGGCGCCGAGGTCACGCAGGAACGATTCGTGCCCGCCCGATGCCACCGCGATGACACGAGCGCCCTTCCACTTCGCCAACTGCAGTGCGAAGTGCCCCACGCCGCCCGCAGCGCCGTTGACGAGCACCGTCGCGTCCCCATCCAGCACCGTCGGGCGATGCCGTGTCTCCTGGAAGGGCGAGGGGTGATCGTGGCCGGTCTCGATCAGGAACTGCCACGCGGTGAGCCCGGCCATGGGCGCCCCGGCCGCGTGCACGTGATCGATGCCCGCCGGCTTGCGTGCGAGGTCCGACGCGGGCGCGACCACGTACTCGGCGTACGCGCGTCCGTGGAAGCTCGGAAAGCGCAGAAGACCGAAGACCTCATCACCCACCGCGAGGCCGTCCACGCCCGCGGCGACGGCTTCGACGACGCCCGAGACGTCCGTCCCTGGAATCACCGGCAGGCTGACCGTCGACTCCGCCTCCCCGGGCATCGTGGTCAGCCCGCCGCGCAGGTACCAGTCCGGAGGATTGACACCGATCGCGTGAACGCGGACGAGCACCTCGCCCGGCCCCGGCTCGGGAATCGGCACCTCGTCGTACCGCAGAACTTCAGGGCCACCGTGCTCATGGAGCCGCGCGGCTTTCATCGTGCCTGTCGGCATCGTTCTCTCCTGCCCGTGCTGCGGGATAGGCTCATACGGATCAGTGGTCCACATAAACGGATCACTGGTTCAAATATATGGACCACTGATCCGGATAGTCAAGGGGAACAGATGCGGGCCGACGCCAGGAAGAACCGCGACCACCTGCTCGCAGTAGCGGGCACGGCCATCACCGAACAGGGCGTCGACGTATCGCTGCGCGACGTCGCGCGCAGGGCCGATGTCGGGCTTGCGACACTGCTGCGTCACTTCCCGACGCGCGAGGCGCTGCTGGAGGCCCTGCTCCGCACGAGCTTCGACAGACTGACGGCACAGGCGGCCGAGCTCGAAACGTCGAGCTCGCCCGCAAGCGCTCTCGTTTCGTGGCTGCGCGACTGCGTCGCCTGGACCACCGAGTACCGGGGCGTGACCGCGCTGATGGCAGCCGCCATCGAGGACACCGAATCCGCGCTCCACGCTTCGTGCGTCACCCTGCGCTCGGCAGGCGCGCGACTCCTCGCCCGTGCCCAGGCCGCGGGCATGGCCCGGAGCGACATCGACGGCAGCGATCTGTTCGCGCTGATCGCCATGCTCGCCTGGCTCGGCGATCAGCCCTCGCTCGCGCCGCGTGCCGAACGGCTCTTCGAAGTTGTCGCAAGCGCCGTTCTGACGAGCGCGGGAGCAGCCCCTGAAGGGTGACCACGTTCACTGACGTTCCGGGCGCGCTGTCGGCTCACGCCCCCGCGCGACCTCGGCCGCATCGTGGCCCCGGGCGGCGACGTGCTCATGGCGCGCGAGTCGGGCAGCGGAGCTGTGGTCGGCTGCATCGCGCTCCTGCCCTATCCGCATGCCGCGTTCGAGCTGGCGAAGATGGCCGTGGATCCCGCCGCGCAAGGACGCGGCATCGGCCGCCGTCTCATACCCTCGGCCGTCGACCGCGCCCGGGCGCTCGGTGGGATCCGGCTCTTCCTCGGCACGAACACCAAGCTGGCCCCCGCCGTTCGCCTCTACGAGGACGCGGGGTTCGCCGGGATCACCCGCGACCGTCTCCCCGTGTCCGACTACTACGCCCGTGCCGACATCCTCATGGAATTGGTGTGAGCCTCCTCGACCGAGACTCCTCAGCCGAAGGCGGCCAGGGAGACCGGCTCCCATTGGCGCCAGGTGCGCAGACGCTCCTCGTACAGACCGGCGACGTCGGTGAGTGACCTGCCGAGGAAGATCCGCAGCGGGGGCTGCTCCGTGTCGACGATCCGGAGGATCGCGTCGCGGGTGGCACGCGGGTCGCCGACCTCGAAATCCTGTGCGGTGGCCGCGTGGACCTCGGCGTAGTCCGGATGCAGCTCACTGTGCCGCGCCCCGCGGGCCAGCCAGTCGGTGGCGTAGGGGCCGGGTTCGATGTTGGTGATGTGGATGCCGAAGGCTGACACTTCCTGCGCCAGGGACTCCGACAATCCCTCGAGAGCCCATTTGGACGCGTGGTAGGCGCCGATGCCGGGGAAGGCGCGTACGCCGCCCTCGCTGGTCACCTGCAGGATCCTTCCTGATCGCTGGGCCCGCATGAGGGGCAGGACGGCCTGCGTGACCCATACCGCGCCGAAGAAGTTGGTCTCCATCTGAGCCCGGAGTTCGTCCTCGCCGACCTCTTCGACCATGCCGAAGTGGCCGTAGCCGGCATTGTTGACCGCGATGTCCAGCGAACCGAAATGCGAGTGGGCGCGCTGAACGGCCGCATGCACAGCGGCACGGTCGGTGACGTCGAGCTGGACCGGCAGTACCGCGTCCCCGTACCGCTCCACCAGAGGGGACAGTTGGCCGACGTCCCGAGCCGTCGCCACGACGTGATCGCCGCGTTCGAGGGCGGCGTCCGCCCACTCGCGGCCGAACCCCCTCGAACTGCCCGTGATGAACCACGTCTTCGCCATGATCTGTGCTCCCTCTGGATCGCTCGCCGGTACTTCTCCATCGTGCTTCCGGCCAAGGCATTCCACCAGCGAGGGTCTTGCACAGGAGACATGCGATCCGGGAATGTGTCAGGGTGAGGTCATGGCTGACTTCACCCTCACCGGCCTGCGTGTCGTCCAGGCCGTGGTCGGCACCGGATCGTTCACCGCCGCGGCCGACGCGCTCGGATACACGCAGTCAGCGGTGTCCCGTCAGGTGGCGGCGATGGAAGCCGCTGCGGGCGCACCGCTGTTCGTCCGGGGCGCCCGAGGGGTTGTCCCTTCGCCCGCGGGCACGGCTCTCGCCCGCCGAGCCGCCTCGGCACTCAACGAGATCGACGCCGTCAGCACGGACCTCGCCCGGCTGCAGGACCATCTCACCGGACGGGTCGTCATCGCCGCGTTCCCCTCGGCCGCCGCCGTGCTCGTCCCCAGGACCTTGGCCCGCCTCCGGAACGAACACCCTGGCCTGGTCACCGAGTTCGGCGAGGCGTCCTCACCCACCCAGCTTCGCCAGCTCCGCGCTCACCGCATCGACGTCGCGGTGATCGGTGTGGGGGCGGACCTCCCCGCCTACGACCTGGAGGGGCTCTCCCACGACCTGCTTCTGGACGGCAGTCTCCTGCTCGCCGTGCCCGCGAACCACCGGTTCGCCGACCGTGGAAGCGTCCCGGTGACCGAGCTGAGGGACGAGGGATGGATCGTCGGCAAGGGCCTCCGCGACGACCCCCAGTTCGGCGCGTGGCCGACCCTCGACCACCCGAACATCGCCTACGTCGCCCGCGAATGGCCCACTCGCCTGGGCTTCGTCGCTGCCGGTCTCGGCATCGCCGTCCTCCCCGAACTGGCCGCCGCCTCGGTCCCCGCCGGCGTCCGCACCGTCCACGTCGACGACCCCGCCTGGCTCGGCCGGGCCGCTGTCGCCGTGACGGTCCGCACCCGCTCCCCCGAGGTGACGGCCACCGTGGAGGCGCTCCGCCACGAGGCCGCAGGGCTTCGCGCGGCGCCATGACGTCGGTCGGACCACGCTGATGCCGCGTCTTGAAGAGGTGGTCCTCAGGAGGCCGGTCGTGGTGTCCCGGCCGGAGGTCCGTCCTGCGTGAGCTGAGTCCGCACACCGCGAGGCACACGCACGCCGCGGCTGCGCAGGTCGCCGATGAACCGCGCGACGAGCGGGTCCGGCTCCGCGGACGTCACCGCCACCAGCTGCCTGACCCATCGCGGCGAGAACGATCGCACCACTCCCGGAAAGCCGTCGCTGACGGCGCTGACGGGGCACACGGCGATTCCCAGACCGGCAGCCGCGAGCTGTGGTGCCGCCGCGGTCACCGATGTCCTCATCACCGTCTCCGGGTGGACCCCGGCGCGGGCGAAGGACTGGTCGAGCCAGGCGCTGAGGCCGTTGTCCGGTGCGAAGTGGACGAGCGGCACGCCTTCGAGATCCTCGAGGCGTACGGCTGACTGCTCGGCCAGCGGGTGGCCGGCGGGTGCCGCCAGCACGATCTCCTCCTCGGCGACGGCGCTGATCGTGAAACGGCCGGCCGAGGGAGCGGTCAGCACGGCCACATCGGCCTCGTCGGAGTCGACGAGGCCGAGCGCCTCGTCCATCGCCGTGGACTCGCGCAGCGTGATCGCGACGTCCGGGTGGCGGCGATGCCATTGGCGAATGACCTCGGCGAGCAACGGCACCGTGAGGCTCTGCGCGCAGACCAGCCGCAGGACCCCTCCGGCCGCTTGGCCTGCCGTACGTGCCGACCTCACCGCGGAGGCGGCCGCTTCGACCGCCCGTCTGGCGTCCGCGACGGCGGCACGCCCTGCCGGAGTGAGCTTGACCCCCCGTGACTCGCGGCGAAGCAGGACCGTTCGCGTCTCGCGTTCCAGCGAAGCGAGCTGATGGGAGACAGCGGGCTGCGACGAGTGCAGCAGCAGTGCGGCCTGGGTGATCGATCCGGAGTCCGCGACCGCGACAAGGCACTCCAGCGCCCGAAGAGAAGCCATCCAGAAATCTTATAGCAGACCTTCGAAGCATGAGTGTATTCGAGGGAAGACCCCCGGACCTCTGATTGCTCTCCCCCACGAGACCTTCTCGCTCAAGGCAGGAGAGAGGGCTCAGCAGAGCGAAGGAGAGATTCATGGCACAGGCGTTCGTTACCGGAGGCTCCGGGTTCATCGGCGAGGTGCTGGTACGCCGGCTTATCGGTGAGGGGCACTCGGTGCGTGTCCTGGTTCGAAGTGAGACATCGGCTGCGAAGGTCTCGGCGCTGGGCGCGGAGCCCGTGCGGGGCGAGTTGACCGACCCGGCCACATGGCAAAACGATGTGACGGGCAGCGACGTGGTGTTCCATCTCGCTGCCGAGACGGATATCACCGCTGATCGTGAACGTCATGAGCTGGTGACGGTTCGCGGCACGCGGGCAGCCGTCGACGCCGCCCGTTACGCGCGGGTCCCCCGGTTCGTCCACTGCGGGAGCGAAGCCGCGCTCCTCGCCGGCGCCCCGCTCGTGGACGTCGACGAGACCGCGCCGCTGCGGCCCGACTCGGAGGCCGCCTACTCGGCGACGAAGGCCGCAGCCGAGAAGATCGTGCTCGACGCGAACGCACCCGGCTTCGTCACGGTGTCGATTCGCCCGAGGTTCGTCTGGGGTCCCGACAGCCTCCTGGTCGAAGGCCTGGTGGCGGCGGCGAAGGCCGGGCAGTTCGCCTGGATCGACGGAGGCCGGCACACGACTGAGGTCACGTTCGTCGAGAACGCCGTCGAGGGGCTCGTGCTCGGGTGGCAGCGCGGCCTGCCAGGTCAGGCCTACTTCGTCACCGACCGGCACCGCGTCACACTGCGCGAGTTCCTGGAGACCCAGTTCGAGATCTACGGCGTCGATCTCGCGATCCCCGAACTGGACGCCGGAACAGCCGCCCGTGAGGTCCCCGTTCCCGCTCGATGGTTCCTCGGGCAGCAGTGCACCCTGCGGACGGACAAGGCCGTGACCGACCTCGGATACGAGCCCGTTGTCTCCCACGCCGCCGGTCTGGACGCCGTGAGGAGTTCGGTGGCCGCCGGCCGCGCATGAGGCGCCCTCGATGTTCAACCGGCCTACGTCAACGTGCAACTGAGGAGACCCACGATGAAGATCGTCACGATCGGAAGAGGAATGGTCGGCGGAGGACTGGCCGGACTGTGGCGGGCCGCGGGCCACGAGGTCGAGGAGCTCGGCCGTGACGGCGGGGACGCCTCGGACGCGGACGCCGTCCTGGTCGCAGTACCCGGCGCGAGGATCTCGGAGGCCCTGAGCAGGGTGACAGGGCTCGACGGGAAGATCGCGATCGACGCGACCAACATCATGCCCGCACGTCATGGCAGCTTTCCCTCGTACGCCGAGGAGGTGAAGTCCTTCACCCACGCCCCGGTGGCCAAGAGCTTCAACATGAACTTCGGCGCCCTGTACGGCGAAGTGCGCAAGCAGCGAGTGCGGCCGGGCAACTGGTACGTCGCTGACGACGGAGCCCTCGACGTCACCGAGCGTCTCATCCGTGACGCCGGCTACGACCCGGTGCGCGTCGGAGACCTCTCACGAGCCCGCGACTTCGAGAACGCGGTCTGGCTGCTCATGGGCGTCCAGCCGGTCGGCGGCGTGTTCTACCGGTCCGCCGTTCCCGGCGAACTCTGAACGAACCGCTAGGTCTGGAGATTTCCATGTTCGAAGAAATAAACTGGCCGGCGGGCCACGCCCCCAGCCGCTCCCCGATCCACTTCACCAACGAGCTCGAGGTCGAAGCCTCCCCCGAGACGATCTGGTCCCTGCTCGTGGACACCCGAACCTGGCGCACCTTCTACCCGGGCGTCGAACACGTCCGGCTTCTCGGCGGCCACGGTTCGCTGCGCCTCGGAACTCGATTCGAAACCAACCTGGCAGGCCAGGACGTCTTCGCGTCCGTGCAGGAATTCCGGCCCATGGCGCGTATCGCCTGGGGCGGACATCCCAAGGCGTCGGAAGAATCCACGGCTTACCACGCCTGGATCATCACACCCACGCCGAAGGGGAGCCATCTCTGGACCGAGGAGACGATGCAGGGCCCGCTCTGGATCGAAATCGCGAAGCAGGATCCTGAGGTTTTCTGGCGCACCCACGAGAAGCTTCTCGCGGCGCTCGCCGAGGCAGCTGCCGAGCGTGAAAGCCGGATCGGTTCCCAGGACGTTCCAAAAGGAAAAGCAGCCGATGTATGACAAGGTGAATTGGCCCGAACGGTACGACCCGAAATTTTCGGCTCTCTACGCGCTCAACGATATCGACGTGAAGGCGCCGCCCGAAGTGGTGTGGAAGCTGCTCGTCGACGCCGAGAACTGGTGGAGCTACTTTCCTCCGGAAGATCACGTCGAGATCCATGGCGACGAGTCGGTACTGACGCCCGGAACCACGTACCGCCGGGTGACGGTCGGATTTCCCATGACGCTCCACGTGACGGAGTACGAGCCCTTCACCAGGCTCTCGTGGAAGACGACGGTCGATGGCGACGAGACCGGTTCGAGCGCGTACCACGGCTGGGTGATCACGCCCACGGAGAACGGGTGTCACGTGCTGACCGAGGAAACGCAGCAGGGCCCCTTCTTCCTGGAGGAGCTCGGGCGCAGGAATCCCGGTGCGCTCTACCGCTATCACCAGGACTGGGTCGAACGCCTCGCCCGCGCCGCGGAGGCGGAAGTGGCGCAGCCCGCCGCCTGACCGGCCGGAACGGCTTCGGGCCGGCGGTGTGGAACCGCCGGCCCGAAGCCGCGTACGTACAGCGGGTGCCGCTACAGCACCGGCAGCAGGTTCTTCAGCTCGAAGGCCGTGACCTCGCTGCGGTACTCCTCCCACTCCTGCTTCTTGTTGCGGAGGAAGAAGTCGAAGACGTGCTCGCCCAGCGTCTCGGCGACCAGCTCGCTCTTCTCCATCAGCGAGATCGCCTCGCCCAGGTTCTGCGGCAGCGGCTCGATGCCCATCGCGCGGCGCTCCGAGTCGGAGAGGGCCCAGACGTCGTCGTCGGCTCCGGCCGGGAGTTCGTAGCCCTCCTCGATGCCCTTGAGGCCCGCGGCGAGCAGCACCGCGTAGGTCAGGTAGGGGTTGGCGCCGGAGTCGATGGAGCGGACCTCGACGCGGGCGGAACCGGTCTTGCCGGGCTTGTACATCGGGACGCGGATCAGCGCGGAGCGGTTGTTGTGGCCCCAGCAGATGTACGAGGGGGCCTCGCCGCCGGCGCCCGCGGAGCGGCTGGAGCCGCCCCAGATGCGCTTGTACGAGTTGACCCACTGGTTGGTCACGGCGGAGATCTCCGCGGCGTGCTTGAGCAGGCCCGCGATGAAGGAACGGCCCACCTTCGACAGCTGGTACTCGGCGCCCGACTCGTAGAAGGCGTTGCGGTCGCCCTCGAAGAGGGAGAGGTGGGTGTGCATGCCCGAGCCGGGGTACTCCGAGAACGGCTTCGGCATGAAGGTGGCCTGTACGCCCTGCTCCAGTGCGACCTGCTTCATGACCAGGCGGAAGGTCATGATGTTGTCGGCGGTGGAGAGCGCGTCGGCGTACCGGAGGTCGATCTCCTGCTGGCCGGGGGCGCCCTCGTGGTGGCTGAACTCGACCGAGATGCCCATCGATTCGAGCATGGTGATCGCCTGGCGGCGGAAGTCCATGCCGACGTTCTGCGGGGTGTGGTCGAAGTAGCCGGAACTGTCGGCCGGCGTGGGGCGGCTTCCGTCGACCGGCTTGTTCTTCAGCAGGAAGAACTCGATCTCCGGGTGGGTGTAGAAGGTGAAGCCCAGGTCGGAGGTCTTCGCGAGGATGCGCTTGAGGACGAATCGCGGGTCCGCGAAGGAGGGCGAGCCGTCCGGCATCAGGATGTCGCAGAACATCCGGGCGGTACCCGGGGCCTCGGCGCGCCACGGAAGGATCTGGAACGTGCCGGGGTCCGGCTTTGCGATCATGTCCGATTCGTATACACGGGCGAAGCCCTCGATCGCGGAGCCATCGAAGCCGATGCCCTCGTCAAAGGCCTGTTCGAGCTCGGCCGGGGCCACGGCAACGGACTTGAGGTAACCGAGAACATCGGTGAACCACAGCCGTACGAAGCGGATGTCGCGCTCCTCAAGCGTCCTGAGGACGAATTCCTGCTGCTTGTCCATAGCCACATCCTTGCAGTTCAGACGGTCCGTGCACCACCGCCCGGGGTAGGGGAGACACCTCAGTATCACGACCCGGGATTTCACCCAGATTACGCACACGGTGTGAGAGAGAGCACGCGGCCACCCACTACGATCGGCGCCCATGGTGTGCAAGGGCCGTAGCCGCTCGGCCATGGCCCCTGGCGACCAGGATTTTCCGCTCCGCTCCCGTCCCTCCCGACCCCTTGGCAGAAGGACCCGACGTCATGAGCTTCGACCGCAGGAACCGCATGGAGCAGATGCGCGGTGCCGACCGTGCGCGCGACCGCCGCAACCGCGTCGTCGCCATAGGCCTGAGCACCGTCGTGGTCGCGGGCCTGCTGGGTTTCGGCTCGTACATGCTCCTGGAGAAGTCCGAGGCGAAGGACAGGTCCGGGGAGAGCCGGGCCCAGGACTCCAAGCAGACCGAGCAGGAGAAGAAGGAGCTCGCCGACGGGCCGATCGCGGGCGAGAAGACGTGGGACGCGGCGAAGCTGGGCCGTGACCACGTCACGACCGATGTGAAGTACCCGATGGAGCCGCCCGTCGGCGGGAACCACAATCCGGCCTGGCTGAACTGCGACGGCGTCGTATACGAAAAGGCCGTCCCGAACACCAACGCCGTGCACGCCCTGGAGCACGGCTCGGTCTGGGTGACGTACACGGGGAAGGCCTCCGGCTCGGACGTCGACGCGCTCGCGTCCCGCGTCAAGAGCACCCCGTACTCCCTGATGTCCCCGTACGAGGGACAGGCCGCGGCGATCACGCTGAGCGCCTGGGGCAAGCAGGTCACGGTGGACGGCGCCGACGACCCCCGGGTGGCCACCTTCTTCGCGAAGTACGTCCAGGGCGCGCAGACGCCCGAGCCGGGTGCTCCCTGCACCGGCGGGGTCGACGGGTGAGCCCGGCGGGCACCCTGCGTACGCGGTGGGTCGCGGGCTCCGCGGTGGCCCTCGCCCTGCTGTTCGCCGGAGCGGCGACGGTCGCCTCCGCGCGGGGCGACGGGGCTCCGGCAGCACCCCGTACGCCGTCGGCGCGGTCCTCGGACGCGGGCTTCGCGCGGGACATGGCCGTCCACCATCAGCAGGCCGTGGAGATGTCGTTCGTCGTGCGGGACGGCACGGAGGACGAGGACGTACGGCGTCTCGGGTACGACATCGCCAACACGCAGGCCAACCAGCGGGGCATGCTGCTCGGCTGGCTGGATCTGTGGGGGCTGCCGAAGACGGCACCCGACGGGCAGAGTCCGATGGCCTGGATGCCGGGCGGCGGCCACAGCGCTCACGACATGAACGGCATGGAGGGCATGGAGGGCATGGAGGGCATGGATCACGACGGGGCCCTCATGCCGGGCATGGCGACCAGGACCGAGCTCGGCCGGCTCCGCGAGGCCCGTGGCAAGAAGGCCGAGGTCCTCTTCCTGCAGCTGATGACCGCCCACCACAAGGGCGGCGTCGCGATGGCCCGCGGCTGCGTCGAGCAGTGCACCGTGCCGGTGGAGAAGCGCCTCGCCCGGGGCATGGTCGCGGCACAGCAGTCCGAGCTGGACCTGATGGCGGACATGCTCGCGGCGCGCGGGGCCACGCCCCGTCCCTGAGCGCGGGACCGGCTCGGCGTACGCCCGAACGGGTGACAGCGTTCGCGTGCGCCGGGCGGGCCCGCGACCATGGAAGGACTCGGGGCCGTACAGCAGTGCCCACCGGCACGCAGGAGGCAACCCCATGACCACGGCCAAGGACATCATGCACACCGGGGCCCACTGGATCCCCGCCCACGAGACGCTCGACCGCGCGGCCCAGATGATGCGTGACCACAAGGTGGGGGCGCTGCCCGTCTCCGCCAACGGCGAGCAGGACCGGATGGTCGGGATCATCACCGACCGCGACATCGTGATCGAGTGCGTGGCGGCGGGGCACGATCCGTCGAAGGTGACGGCGGGCGAACTATGCGACGGCACCCCGCGCTGGATCGAGTCGTCGGCGGACGTCGACGCGGTGCTCGATGAGATGCAGAGCCACCGGA
This sequence comes from Streptomyces sp. NPDC102441, assembly GCF_044765585.1. NCBI lineage: Bacteria > Bacillati > Actinomycetota > Actinomycetes > Kitasatosporales > Streptomycetaceae > Streptomyces > Streptomyces sp. NPDC102441. The sequence goes on along the minus strand of NZ_JBIWKH010000006.1, from coordinate 126,170 downwards.
TCCGCCGGCTCCCGGTGGTCGAGGGCAAGAAGCTGATCGGCATGATCAGCGAGGCCGATCTGGCGCTCCACCTCTCGGACGAGCAGGTCGCCGGCTGGGCGGAGAAGGTCTACTCCCACGCCTGATCCCCTGCCCCGGAACCGTGCGCACCCCGCCCCGCACACAGCAGACGGCCCGGCGCCCCTCGCAGGCATGAGGAGCACCGGGCCGTCGGGTGTCGGGGCGGCGCGCTTATACCGGCCAGGGGTACGGTGCGCAATATGTCTGAAATGCCCACTCGACGCGCCATGCTCGGCGCCGGTATCGCCCTCGCGGGAACAGCAGGAACAGCAGGCCTCGCCTCCCGGGCCGTCGCGTCCCCGGCCCACGCCTCTCCGTCCCGCGCCCCCTCCCCCGCGCGCGCGGCGGACCAGTACGTCACGCCCGACGGACCGGAGGTGGTGGACGCCGAAGCCCGGCGGGGCGCGGGACCCGTGCGGAAGGTCTCGCTCACCGCCGCCGCGTCCCGCTTCGAACTGGGCGACGGCGTCACCGTCCCCACCTGGGCCTACGGCGACCGTCTGCCCGGTGAGGCGATCCGGGTCACGGCGGGCGACACCCTGGAACTCGCCCTGGCCAACCATCTGACGCAGTCCACGACGATCCACTGGCACGGCCTCTCGATCCGCAACGACATGGACGGGGCGCCGGGGCTGACCCAGCAGCCGGTCAAGCCGGGCGCCGAGTTCACCTACCGGTTCGCGGTCACCCACCCGGGGACCCACTGGATCCACCCGCACTCCGGGGTCCAGCTCGACCGGGGGCTGTACGCGCCGCTGATCGTCGACGACCCGAAGGAGCCGCTCTCGTACGACAAGGAGTGGATCGTCGTCCTCGACGACTGGCTCGACGGGGTGGACGGCTCCACCCCCGACGCGGTCCTCGACGAGCTCACCCAGGGGCGAGGCAGCAGCCACGACGAGGCCGGTCACGGGGCGGCGGCCGGCGAGGCCCGCTCCCGGCGGCTGAAGGACACGGACAGCGATCTGCTCGGCGGCCACGCGGGCGATGTCGCCTACCCCCACTATCTGGTCAACGGCCGCAGGGCGGAGGCTCCTTCGGTCTTCGAGGCCCGGCCCGGAGACCGCATCCGGCTGCGCGTCATCAACGCGGGCGGGGACACCGCCTTCCGGCTGGCTCTCGGCGGTCACCGTATGACCGTGACGCACACGGACGGCTACCCGGTGCGGCACACCGAGACGGACGCCCTGCTGCTCGGCATGGGCGAGCGGTACGACGTGCTGGTGACGGCCGGGGACGGGGTGTTCCCGCTGACCGCCCTCGCCGAGGGGAAGGGCGCGTCGGCCCTGGCCGTGCTGCGGACGGGGGCGGGAGCGACGCCCCCGGCCTCCGTGCGGCCCAAGGAACTGACGGGCGAGCTGATCACCGCCGAGGGGCTGGTCCCGGACGAGTCGGTGGCGCTGGCGGAGCGGGAGCCCGACCGGACCGTGCGGATGACGCTCACGGGCTCGATGGCGGCGTACGACTGGGGCTTCGACGGCAAGAGCTACGACCCGGCGGCGCGGCGGCCCGTCCGGGCCGGGGAGCGGGTGCGTCTGGTCTTCACCAACCGCACCTCGATGTGGCATCCCCTCCATCTGCACGGCCACACCTTCGCGCTGGCCGGCACGGGCGACGGGGCCGGTCTCGGTGCCCGTAAGGACACCGCGCCGATCCTGCCCGGGCGTTCGCTGACGGTCGACTTCGACGCGGACAACCCGGGGCTGTGGATGCTGCACTGCCACAACGTCTACCACGCGGAGGCCGGGATGATGACGGTCCTCGGCTACCTGCGCTGAGCCACCCGGTCCGGCCCCGTCCGGAGGCGGCCCGCCGCTTCCGGACGGGAACACCAGGACATCGCGTCAGTCAGACGATTACACTGGCGGGGTGCCTCAACTACGTCTCGCACTCAATCAGATCGACGCGACCGTCGGAGACCTCGCCGGCAACTCCGAGTCGATCGTCCACTGGACCCGGCACGCCGCCGGGCAGGGCGCCCACCTGGTGGCGTTCCCCGAGATGGTGCTGACCGGGTATCCCGTCGAGGACCTGGCCCTGCGGTCGTCCTTCGTCGAGGCCTCGCGGAAGGCGCTGCGCGCGCTCGCCGCCCGTCTCGCCGACGAGGGCTTCGGGGAACTGCCGGTCGTCGTCGGCTATCTCGACCGCTCGGAGCACGCCGCCGCACGCTACGGCCAGCCGACGGGGTCCCCACGCAACGCCGCGGCGGTGCTGCACCGGGGGCAGGTCGCGCTGAACTTCGCCAAGCACCACCTGCCCAACTACGGCGTGTTCGACGAGTTCCGGTACTTCGTGCCTGGCGACTCGATGCCGGTCGTGCGGGTGCACGGCATCGATGTGGCGCTCGCGATCTGCGAGGACCTCTGGCAGGACGGTGGCCGCGTCCCGGCCGCGCGCGCCGCCGGAGCCGGTCTGCTGCTGTCCGTCAACGCCTCCCCGTACGAGCGCGACAAGGACGACACCAGGCTGGAGCTGGTCCGCGAGCGGGCTCAGCAGGCCGGCTGCACGACGGCGTACCTGGCGATGACGGGCGGCCAGGACGAGCTGGTCTTCGACGGGGACTCGATCGTCGTCGACAAGGACGGTGAAGTCATCGCCCGCGCACCCCAGTTCGTCGAGGGCAGCGTGATCCTCGACCTGGAGCTCCCACGCGCGGCCGCGCAGGCGCCGTCGGGGGTCGTCGACGACGGGCTGCGGATCGACCATGTGGTGCTGAGCGAGGAGCCGCTCCCGGCCTACGAGCCGGAGCTGGCCGGCGGATACACGGAGCGGCTCGACGACGACGAGGAGCTCTACTCAGCGCTGGTCGTGGGCCTGCGCGCGTACGTCGCGAAGAACGGTCTCAGCAGCGTCCTGATCGGGCTCTCGGGCGGAATCGACTCGGCGCTTGTCGCGGCGATCGCCTGCGACGCCCTGGGGGCCCAGCGCGTGTACGGCATCTCGATGCCGTCGAAGTACTCCTCGGACCACTCCAGGGGCGACGCGGCGGAGCTGGCCCGGCGTACGGGGCTGAACTTCCGCACCGTGCCGATCGAGCCGATGTTCGACGCGTACATGGGGGCCCTGGGGCTCACCGGCCTCGCCGAGGAGAACCTCCAGTCGCGGCTGCGCGGCACGATGCTGATGGCGGTCTCCAACCAGGAGGGCCAGATCGTGCTGGCACCGGGCAACAAGTCCGAGCTGGCGGTGGGCTATTCCACTCTGTACGGGGACTCCGTCGGCGCGTACGGACCGATCAAGGACGTGTACAAGACATCGGTCTTCCGTCTGGCGAAGTGGCGCAACCGCGCAGCCGAGGAGCGTGGGCAGACCCCGCCGATCCCGGAGGCCTCCATCACGAAACCGCCGAGCGCCGAACTGCGCCCGGACCAGGTGGACACGGACTCGCTGCCTGACTACGACGTGCTGGACCGGATCCTGGAGCTGTACGTCGACCGGGACCAGGGCCGGGACGCGATCGTGGCAGCCGGGTTCGACGAGGCCCTCGTGACGAAGACGCTGCGGATGGTGGACACGGCGGAGTACAAGCGGCGGCAGTACCCGCCGGGCACGAAGATCTCACCGAAGGGCTTCGGCAAGGACCGCCGGCTGCCGATCACGAACCGGTGGCGCGAGTCGGGCTGAGGCAGGAACGGCTCAGCGGAGCAGCGCGCCCCGCAGGGTGATGCCGTGCCGTGTGCGCAGCCGTCGCAGCTCCCACATCGCCACGACGGTGACGGACAGCGGGCCTCCCAGGGTGAGGGCCACCCACGCCACGAGCGGCACACCGTCGTAGGCACCCCGGAACACGTCGAGGAGCGCGACCTCCCAGACGAGCAGCGTCGCGAGCAGCGGCGGAACCGTCTCGTGGATGTCCGCCGTCCGGAAGACGTGCACGAGCGACTGGGCGATGCCGTAGAACACGAACGGGACGAGCCACAACAGCCAGGCTGCCAGGGCGAACAGCAGCGCGACCCTCTCCGGCGACGACGTCCAGTCCGTCTCCTCGGTGACGTAGCCCATCCCGGTGATCAGTCTCGGCGCGGCGAGGGCGACGAACAGCGCGAGGAGCGCCCCGGCGGGCTTGGCCACACGGCGCAGGAACAGGCCCCGGTTGGGGGGCCGGGCGGCCGCGACGAACACGGCGACGGCGACCGGGAAGGTCACGGCCAGCGTGATGAGGGCGGTGCGGATCTGGCCGAAGCGGTCGTCCACCACGGCGTCGGCGTCCGATGCCAGCCCGTAGGACAGCATCATCCACGTGACGGCGGCGATACCGACGACCGTCCGCAGGACCTGCGCCTTCTTCACCGCCGGGTCGTGCACACGGTCCGGCCGGGACGGCGTGAACACCGCACGGCCCACAGCGATCGGATTGAAGAGACGCCCGAAGGTCATCCGTCGCGCCGGCTGACCTCCCCCGTACGGATTCCACGGCGCGCCGCCCCCGTTTGCGCTCATCCCCCGGCCTTCCTGTCGCCGCTTCCGGACCTCACGAGGAGAATACGCAGGCTTCAGAGCGTGAAACCGCCTCTGTTCCGCTGCAGTTGCGCTGCGGTCGTGTGCCGATGGCGGCCGGCCGGCCGGTGGTGATGCCTGAGGCATCTGCCCGATGCCGTCGCCCCACCTCAGTCACCAGCATGGCCAGGAGCGCTCCCCGGCCCGGGAGCGCGGGTCACGTGGGTGTGGGGAGTGGACGGTGGCGTCGGTCGCGGTGGTACGGGATCGCACGGCGAGGCTCTGTCTGACGGGCCTGCTCGTATCGGGGTTCGGTACGTCCGCGATGTGGCTGACCGCCGGTGTCTGGGTCAAGTCGCTCACCGGGTCGGACAGTCTGGCCGCCCTCACGGTGTGCGCGATGTGGGCGCCGGTCCTCGCGGGGCCCGCTCTCGGGGCCGTGGCGGACCTGGTGCCCCGCAGGCTCCTGCTGGTCACGGTGAACCTGGTGATGGCAGGGCTGATGCCCTCGCTCCTCCTCGTCGGCCCCGAGCACCGGATCGGTGTGCTCTTCGTGGTCCTGCTCGTCTACGGCGTGAGCGGCGTGCTCCTTGACGCGGCGGAGGCCGCGCTGGTGGCGCGGGCGGTCGACGCACGGCTGCTGGGCGACTTCAACGGGCTGCGCACGACGGCGAACGAGGGCATGAAGCTGCTCGCGCCCCTCGCGGGAGCCGGGCTGTTCGCACGGTACGGCGCGGGCCCCGTGGTCGTGCTGGACGCGGTGACGTTCGCCCTGGCCGCCCTGGTCTTCGCCCGGCTGCGGGAGCCGGGCGGGGCGGCCCGGACGCGCACACGGAGGGGCGGCACGGCGGCGGGGATACGGCTGCTGCGCGGCTCGGCGGCCCTGCGGCCGCTGGTGTACGCCGGAGCGCTGACGATGCTGCCGGCGGGGCTCAACGGCGCTGCGGTGTACGCCGTCATCGAGACGCTCGGCCGTCCACCGGCGTACGCCGGGGTGCTGTACGCCTGCCAGGGTGCGGGTTCCGTGGCCGTCGGGCTGCTGGCCGGGCCGCTGCTGCGGCGGATGCCGGAGCGGGCCTTCGCGGCGGGTGGGATCGCGGTGTTCGCGGTGGCCGTGGGCGTGCGTGCGCTGGGCGGTGAGGCGGTGGCCCTCGCGGCGAGCGCGGCGATCGGTGCCGGCCTGCCCTGTGTGCTGATCGCCGCGATGACGGCGGTGCAGCGGGAGACCCCGGACGCGGTGCTGGGCCGCACGGCGGCGGCTGCCAACTCGCTGATGATGGTGCCGAACGCGCTCGCGACGGCGGCCGGTGCGGGGCTGGTCGCCGTGGTGGACGTCCGGCTGCTGCTCGTACTGACGGGGCTCGCGGGGCTGGTCACGGCGGCTCGGCTGGGCCGGTGGCGGGGGCGCGTGTCCGCTGCCCCCGCCACCGGCCGTCGCAGCTCCTAGCGGGAGTGCGTCTCGACCGGCTCGCGCGTCTCGGCGCGGGAGCCGGACGCCACGACACGCGAGGTGCCCGGGGTCCGGTCCAGGACACCCGCGGTGACCGCCACGGCCAGACCCGCCACGGCCAGCACCGCGCCGACCAGGGCCGGAGACGTCCAGCCCCAGCCTGCCGCGATGGCGACCCCGCCGAGCCAGGCCCCGCCCGCGTTGGCGAGGTTGAAGGCGGAGTGGTTGGAGGCGGACGCGAGCGTGGGGGCGTCCTTCGCCTTGTTCATCACGAGCATCTGCAGTGGCGTGGTCGTCATGAAGCCGACGCCGCCGAGCAGCACCACCATGACCAGCGCGGCCCACTGCACGTGGACGGTGAAGGGGAAGACGACGAGGACGACGGCCAGAGCCCCCAGCGAGCCGTACAGGGTGGGACGCAGTGCCCGGTCGGTCAGCGGTCCCGCCGCCAGCGCGCCGAGGGTCATCCCGATGCCGAAGAGCGCGAGCACGAGCGTCACCGAGGACTCGCCGAAGCCCATCGCCTCGGTCGTCATGGACGAGAGGTAGGAGTAGACGGCGAAGACACCCGCGAAGCCGAGGACCGCGGTGAGCAGGCCGAGGACGACCTGCCGGTTGCCGAGCGCGCTCAGTTCGCGACGTACGTTCTGGTGCGCCTCGACGGGGATCTGCGGGACGAGGCGGGCGAGCGCGGCCATCGCGACCAGACCGATCACCGCGACCACCACGAACGTGGCGCGCCAGCCGAGGTGCTGTCCCAGCAGGGTGGCCGCCGGCACGCCGACGATGTTGGCCACGGTCAGACCGAGGAACATGGTGGCGACGGCGCGCGCCTGGCGCCCGTCCGGCACGAGGCGCGCGGCGACGACCGCGCCGACGCCGAAGAAGGCGCCGTGCGGCAGCCCTGCCAGGAACCGGCCGGCCAGCAGCCAGCCGAAGTCGGGGGCGAAGGCGGAAGCGAGGTTGCCGACGGTGAAGACGGCCATCAGCAGCAGGAGCATCCGCTTGCGCGGGATCCTGGAGCCGAGTCCGGTCAGCAGCGGGGCACCGAGGACGACGCCGATCGCGTACGCCGAGACGAGGTAACCGGCGGTGGGTACGGACGTTCCCAGATCGTCCGCGACGTTGGGCAGCAGCCCCATCATCACGAACTCGGTGGTGCCGATGCCGAAGGCGCTCACAGCGAGGGCGAGCAGGGCCAGGGGCATGGAGAAGACCTTTCGGGCAGGGGGCCGCCCGGTCCATGGAGGGCCGGGTGGCGGCGGTGTGTGTGCGGGAGCGTCGGCTTCGTTGCCGGAACGGGTTATGTACCCCGTCGGAACAAAGTCTCTCAGACGTTTTATGCCCGGACGTGAACATGCCGTTGCGGCGGGGTGTGATGTGGACGTCACTCAGCGGCTCCGGCCCGCCCAGGCCGCCTGGCGGCCCTCGTGCGCCAGGACACCGACAGCACCCCCGCGCCCGCGAGGGCGAGGCACATCAACAGGGCGCTCACCCAGACCGGAGCGCGGAAGCCGAGGCCCGCGCCGAGGGCCAGGCCGCCCAGCCAGGGGCCGGCCGCCGCGCCCACGTTGAAGGCGGCCGTGGCGAAGGAGCCGGCCATCGTCGGGGCGTCCGGGGCCAGGTGGAAGACCCGGGTGATCAGCGTCGTCCCCGTGCCGAAGGCGAGCGCTCCCTGGAGCAGGACGAGGGCGAGGGCCGCCACCGGATGGGCGGCGGTCAGGGCGAGTGCGGCCCAGCCGACGGCCAGGGCGGTCATCCCGAACCCGATGACAGCGTCCGGGCGGGTGTCGGCAAGGCGCCCGGCCAGGGTGACACCCGCGAACGAGCCGACGCCGAACAGCGCGAGCACCACGGGCACCCAGCCCGCGCCGAAGCCGGTGACCCGGGTGACCAGCGGTTCCAGATAGGAGAAGGTACAGAAGGTCGCCCCCTGCACGAGCGCCATCACCAGCAGGGTCAGCAGCAGCCGGGGCCGGGCCAGGGCACGCAGTTCACTCCGCGCGCTCACCCCCGGCGCGTCATCGGGCCGGCCGCCCGGCAAGGCCACCACCAACGCGACGGCGGCAGGTACGGACACGAGGGCCACGGCCCAGAACGCCGAGCGCCAGCCCCAGAGTTCACCGAGCGCCGCCCCCGCCGGGACACCCACCACACACGCGACGGTGACCCCGCCGACGACCACGGCGGTGGCCCGCGCGCGCCGGTCCGGGCCTGCCAGGGCCAGTGCGGTGACCAGCGCCACCGCCCAGAAACCTGCATTGGCCAGCGCCCCCGCGACCCGGGTGGCGAGCAGTACCCCGTAGCTGGAGGTCAGGGCGCCGACGACATGGGCCGCGACGAAGACGCCGAGGAAGAACAGCAGTGCCCGGCGCCGGGGCCAGGTGCGGCCTGCCAGAGCCGTGAGCGGCGCACCGGCCACCATCCCGACCGCGAAGGCCGAGGTCAGCAGCCCGGCGGCGCCCAGCGAGACATTCAGGTCACCGGCGATGCCGGAGAGCAGGCCGGAGAGCATGAATTCCGATGTGCCCTGGGCGAAGACCGCCAGCCCGAGCACGTATACAGCGAATGGCATGAGAAAGGGACCCCTTGTACGGAACCGTCGGAGGAACGACCGGTGTGCAGGGGATGCGGGCCGCGCCCGTCGTCACACGTGAGAGCGCGAGGACGGCGACGCGGTGGAATGTCCGGTGTCGCTACGGGACATGAGAGTCGGCCCACACCGCCACGGAGGATCCGGCGGTGGTCGACGGCGTGACGGGCGAAGCCCGGTGACCGCTGGGGTCAGAGGCTGTCGGCGTCAGTGACCGGCCACCGGCGAACCGGCGGCCGGAGTCTGTCGGACTCGGGGCTGGACATGGGTGGGAGCCTACCGCCCGCCGAAGCGGCGGCGCTCACAGCTCCAGACGGGCCGCGATCGGCAGGTGGTCGCTGTCCGTGGCGGGCAGGGTCCAGGAGGAGAGGGGGTCGACGCCCCGCACCATGATCTGGTCGATCCGCGCCATCGGGAAAGCCGCCGGCCAGCTGAAGCCGAAGCCGTCGCCCGCCGCGCCCTGGGTGGAGCGCATCTGGGAGGTGACCCCGTGCAGCGAGCGGTCGTTCATCGTGCCGTTCAGGTCGCCCAGCAGGACCACCCGCTCCATCGGTTCGTGGGCGATCGCCTCGCCCAGCGCGTCCGCGCTGTCGTCCCGCTGGTTCGCGGTGAAGCCCGCGTTCAGCTTGACCCGTACGGAGGGGAGGTGGGCGACGTACACCTTGACCTTGCCCTCGGGGGTCGCGACCGTGGCACGCATCGCACGGGTCCAGCCCAGCTTGATGTTGACGGGGCTGGAGTCCGTCACCGGGTACTTGCTCCACAGGCCGACGGTGCCCTGGACGGAGTGGTGCGGATAGCGGTCGGCGAGTGCGTCCTCGTACGCCGCCACCTTCCCGACCGGCAGTTCCTGCAGGGCCACGATGTCCGCGCCGGAGCCGGAGACCTGCTGGGCGGTGCCCCCGGGGTCGGGGTTGCCCGCGTTGACGTTGTGCGTGGCGACGGTGAGGTCGCCGCCGCCGCCCGACTCGTCGGCGAAGAGCAGCCCACCGAAGAGGTTGAGCCAGACCGCGGCCGGCAGGACGAGGGCGATCAACGCCGTCGCGGAGCGCCGGACCAGGCCGAGGACCAGCAGGACCGGCACGAGAACGCCGAGCCAGGGCAGGAACGTCTCGATGAGGCTGCCCAGATTCCCTATGGTGTTCGGGATCTCCGAGTGGAAGACCATCACGAGGGTCAGGAGCAGCGAGCAGAGCGCCAGGAGGATGCCGCGCCGCCAGATGCCCCGGTCGGAGGCCAGTCTGTGACGCAGAGCCCGGAGTCGGGAGCCCGGCTGCGAACCCGCACCGGCGTCCTCGGTGTCCGCCCTGTACGCCTGCACCATTGCGCTCGTCCTCACTGCCTTGCCGTTCACATCACCGCGCCTCACGACCCTAGGCGATAAGGGGCGCCGTTCTCGCCGCCGACGAGGGCGGTACTGCCATCAGGACGACGGAACCGGACTGGTGAGTTCCGGCCGTAATGGCCGATTCGCGGCTTGTGACAGAACACTCACGTGGAGGCGGCCGTCGGTTTCACAGCCGTGACCCGTGTCTTGCGGTGGGCGCGGCGCGAGACCCGCACGGGTGGGCCCACTTCCCGGGAACGGTCCGGGGATGCCACCATGGAAGGGATCCGGGGACGCCGTCAGGGCGCCTCGAGATGACGAAGGAGCCGTTGGCCATGTCGCTTCAGGCTGCGCAGAACCAGTCCGCCACACCCGCGGGCCCCACTCCCGGTGCCGGTAAGGCCCTGTACGGGGGCAAGAGCACCCGCCGCATCACCGTCCACGACATCGCCGCCGCCAGTGAGCGCGGAGAGAAGTGGCCCATGCTCACCGCCTACGACGCGATGACCGCGTCCGTCTTCGACGAGGCCGGCATTCCGGTCATGCTCGTCGGCGACTCCATGGGCAACTGCCACCTCGGCTACGAGACGACCGTGCCCGTCACCATGGACGAGATGACCATCCTCTCGGCCGCCGTCGTACGGGGCACCAAGCGCGCCCTCATCGTGGCCGACCTGCCCTTCGGGGCGTACCAGGAGGGCCCGGTCCAGGCCCTGCGCAACGCCACCCGGCTGATCAAGGACGCCGGCGTCGGCGCGGTCAAGCTGGAGGGCGGCGAGCGCTCCCACGAGCAGATCCGGCTGCTGGTCGAGGCCGGGATCCCGGTCATGGGCCACATCGGCCTGACCCCGCAGTCCGTCAACGCCATGGGCTACCGGGTGCAGGGACGCGGCGAGGAAGCGGCGCAGCAGCTGCTGCGCGACGCGAAGGCGGTGCAGGACGCGGGCGCGTTCGCCGTCGTGCTGGAGCTCGTGCCTGCCGAGCTGGCCGCCGAGGTCACCCGCACGCTGCACATCCCGACCGTCGGCATCGGCGCCGGGCCCGACACGGACGCGCAGGTGCTGGTCTACACCGACATGGTCGGGCTGACCGGCGGCAAGGTCCCACGCTTCACCAAGCAGTACGCGAACCTGCGCCAGGTGATGACCGACGCCGCCAGGGAGTACGCCGAAGAGGTCGTCGGAGGCACGTTCCCGGCGGCTGAGCACACCTTCCACTGAAGCGCCACCGATACCACTGCCGCACCATCGACAGCCCGCCGACATCCCCCATCGGCGGGCTGTCGCCCGCTGTCAGCGATATGTCGGTGACTTGTCGGTGGCAGCTGGTCTCATGGTGTCCATGACGCGAAACGACAAGAACCTCGGGGACGGCAGGAACGCCGTCGAGGTGCGGGGGCTGGTCAAGCACTACGGCGACACCAAGGCGCTGGACGGTGTGGACCTCGATGTACGCGAGGGCACCGTCCTCGGCGTGCTCGGACCCAACGGCGCCGGCAAGACCACCCTCGTACGCTGCCTTTCCACCCTGATCCTGCCCGACGCCGGACATGCCGTCGTCGCCGGCTACGACGTGGTGAAGCAGCCCCGGCAGCTGCGCCGCACCATAGGCCTGACCGGGCAGTACGCCTCGGTCGACGAGAAGCTCTCCGGCTGGGAGAACCTCTACATGATCGGGCGGCTGCTCGACCTGCCGCGCAAGAAGGCCCGGTCCCGCGCCGACGAGCTGCTGGAGCGCTTCTCGCTCACCGACGCGGCGAAGAAGGCCGCGATGGACTACTCCGGCGGCATGCGGCGCCGGCTGGACCTGGCGGCGTCCATGATCGGCAGTCCGGCCGTCCTCTACCTGGACGAGCCGACGACGGGTCTCGACCCCCGTACGCGCAACGAGGTCTGGGACGAGGTGCAGCGGATGGTCGCGGAGGGGGCGACCGTGCTGCTGACCACCCAGTACATGGAAGAGGCCGAACAGCTCGCCAACGAGCTCACCGTCATCGACCAGGGCAGGATCATCGCCCGCGGCGGTGTCGACGAGCTCAAGGCCAAGGTCGGCGGCCGCACCCTGCAGATCCGGCCCTCCGACCCGGCCGAACTCGCCGCGATGGCACAGGCGGTGCGGGAGGCAGGTCTCGACGGCGTCGCGGGCGCCCAGGCGGTCCCGGACGAGGGACTGCTGTACGTACCGATCCTCAGCGACGAGCAGCTGACCGCGGTGATCGGGCTGCTCGGCACCCGGGGCTTCTCGCTCGCCCATGTCGCCACCGCGCTGCCCAGCCTGGACGAGGTGTTCCTCGCCATCACGGGCGACAAGGCCACCGTCACCGACACGATTCCCCAGGAGGTCGCGGCATGAGCACGACGACTCTGACGCCCACGCCCACCGAAGCGGCGACGTCCGCACCGGCCACCGGCCTCCACGACGAGGGCCGGATCGGGCTGCGGAACAACCTGCGCCACATCGGGGCGCTGGTGCGGCGCAATCTGCTCCAGATCAAGAAGGATCCGGAGTCGATGTTCGACGCACTCCTGATGCCGGTCATCTTCGTGCTGCTGTTCGTGTACGTCTTCGGCGGCTCGGTCGGCAGCAGCATGGGCGGCGGGCGGCAGGAGTACCTCAACTACCTGATCCCCGGCCTGATGGCGATGATGGGCATGAACATCGCCATGGCCGTCGGTTCCGGTGTCAACGACGACTTCCGCAAGGGGGTCATGGACCGGTTCCGCACGATGCCGATCGCCCGCTCCTCGGTGCTCATCGCCAAGATCGTGGTCGAGCTCGGCCGGATGACGGTCGCCACCTTGATCCTGCTGGGCATGGGCTTCGCGCTCGGCATGGAGCTCCACGGGTCGGTGCTCGGCCTGATCGGGGCGATCGCCCTGGCTGCCGCGTTCGGCGCCGCCATCATGTGGATCTTCATCCTGCTCGGACTGAGCATGAAGACCGCTCAGGCGGTCCAGGGAATGGGGATGATCGTGATGATGCCGCTCCAGTTCGGTTCGTCCATCTTCGCCCCGACCCAGACGATGCCCGGCTGGCTCCAGACGTTCACCGACTACAACCCGCTGTCCAACCTGGCCGACGCGGCCCGCGGTCTGATGATGGGCGGCCCGCTCGGCCACTCCGTCTGGCTGACGCTCGGCTGGACCGTGGTGATCACCGTGGTGATGGCCCCGCTCGCGGTCTCCAAGTTCCGCAAGAAGTCCTGACCTCCACTCAGTACTCAGTCCGCGGACCCGTCGACGAGGGCGTTGGCCTCCTCCAGGGAGAGGCCGACGCCCTCGGCGTACGCCGCCTCGTAGGCGGCGTCCCCGAGAACGCCGCGGACCACTTCCTCGGCTGCGGTGCCGTTGTGCCGCTCCATCGACGTCGGCACGTGCCCGTCCGGCAGCAGCCCCCTTCCGGCGGCCAGCAGCCGCGCCGCGGTGACGGCCCGGCGCTCCCCGCCGAGCCCGCCCAGCGCCCGCGCCGCGGTGACCAGGTAGTGCACGTTCATCTGCGGCGCCACCATCTGCGACAACCGGTCGTCAGACCGTGCCAGCGCCTCCCGGCTCCGGGCCAGGGCGTCCGAGTACAGCCCCTCCTGGCTGTCGAGCCAGGCCAGACCACCCAGCACGAACGCCTGGAAGAACTCCACCGTGGAGGCGGAGTCGAACTCCCCCTGCAGCGTGACGAGCTGTTCACGGGCCTCGCCGGTGCGCCCTGACGTCCCCAGCCACATGGCGAGGAAGAAGCGGGCGAACGCCGTCCCCTCGTGCCCCGCGTGCCGCCCCTCGACGAGCACCTCCCGGAAGATCACCTCGGCCTCCGAGCCGCGGCCGAGCTCCACCAGCGCGGCGGCGTACCGGGTACGGAGCACCATCACCTGGGCCTTGGCACCGAGTTTCTCCGCGTAACCGATCGCGGCCCGGTAGTCCTCGGCCGCACGGGCGAAGTCGCCCGTCTTCTCGTTGGCCTCGCCGCGCGAGGAGAGCGCCTCCGCCGCGCCCCAGTCGTCGCCGAGGCGGCCGAAGATCTCCAGGCTCTCGTCGGCGTCCGCATGGGCCTCGCCCGCCCAGTCGGGCCGGTTGGCCAGCACGTTGGCACGCACCTGGAGCGCGGAGGCCAGCTCCCACTCGTATCCGAACTCCCGGGAGGCGCGGACCCTCTCGTTCAGCAGTACGCGCAGATCCGAGATGTCCCCGGTGAACATGACGGCGAAGAACCAGAGCGAACCCGGACTGCGGCAGGTCTGCGGCTGGCCGGGCAGGTACGTGGCGGCGATGACGCGCAGGCGCTCCATGCCTCTCGCGTTCATCCAGGCGTCCATCGCGTCGTCCATACCGGCCAGCTGGACCAGCGCCACCTCACGCCGCGCCTCCTCCAGCAGCTCGGGGCCCATGGGCGGCGGCGCGTCGGTGCAGCGCTCGTGAATGGAGGGCGCGAGACGGGCGGGTCCGGCGAACGGGTCGGGACCGAGCGCGGCGGCGGCCTCGGCCCACTGCAGGGCGTCGCTGCGCAGATCACGCATCTGCCAGTACCAGGAGAGCGAGAGCACCAGGCAGAACGCCTCCTGCTCGTCCCGGGCGGCGACGGCGCGCCGCAGTGCGGTGCGCAGGTTCTCGTACTCGCGCTGAAGCAGTTCGAGGGCGGCGAGCTGCCCGGCGCCCCGGAGTTCGGGGTCGGTGGTACGGGCCAGCTCCCGGTAGAACACGAGGTGCTGCCGTTCGACGGCGTCCCGCTCCCCCGCCTCGTCGAGCCGTTCGGCGGCGTACTCACCGACGGTCTCCAGGAGGCGGTAGCGCATCCGGCCGTCCGCGGCGGGGGCGGCGACGACGAGGGACTTGTCGACGAGCGAGCCGAGCACCCCGGCGACGTCGTGCGCCTCCCCCGGCCGGTCCGCGCAGACCGCCTCGGCGGCGGCGAGCGTACAGCCGCCGGAGAAGACCGAGAGCCGGCGCAGAGCGGCGCGTTCGTCCTCGTCCAGGAGGTCCCAGGACCAGTCGACGACCGCACGCAGGGTCTGCTGGCGCGGCAGTACGGTGCGGCTGCCGCTGGTCAGCAGACGGAAGCGGTCGTCCAGACGGTCGGCGATCTGGCGCGGGGTGAGCATACGCAGCCGGGCGGCGGCGAGTTCGATCGCGAGCGGAAGCCCGTCGAGGCGCTGACAGATCTCGGCGCAGGCCGCCGCCGTCCGCTCGTCCGCGTCGACCCGGAAGCCGGACAGCGCGGCGGCTCCGCGCTCGGCGAGCAGGCGCAGCGCCATCGGTCCGGGCAGCGGGTCGACCGGCCGGACGAACTCGCCCGGGACGCCGAGGGGTTCACGGCTGGTCGCGAGGACGGTGAGCCCGGGGCAGCGGGCCAGCAGGTGGTCGGCGAGGGCCGCGGCCGCCTCGATGAGGTGCTCGCAGTTGTCCAGGAGCAGCAGCATGCGGCGCCCTGAGCAGTGTTCGGTGAGCCGGACGAGCGGTTCGCCCGCGCCCCGCTCCGCGGCCCGGAGCTCCTCGGCGCCCGCCCCGCGCAGCACGGTCTCACGGCCGCCGAGCGCGCTGAGGACGGCCTCCGGCACCGCTTCGGGATCGTCGACCGGCGCGAGCTCGGCCAGCCAGACGCCGTCCGGCCAGGCGGCCGCACCGACGGATTCGGCCGCCTCCTGGGACAGCCTGGTCTTGCCGGCCCCGCCGGGACCCAGGAGGGTGACCAGCCGGGCGCGGGTCAGGTCCTCGCGCAGGTCCGCGATGTCCGCGTCACGCCCTACGAAGCTCGTGAGCCTGGCCCGCAGATTGCCCGGCCGCCGGGGCCCGGGGAAGGAGCCGGGAGCCGGAGCGGGCGGGCCCTGGTGCAGCAGCCCGTCGTACAGAGCGCGCAGTACGGGGCCCGGGTCGGCGCCGAGCCGGTCGGCGAGCAGGGCGCGCACCTCGTCGTACGCCGCTAGCGCCTCCGCGGTGCGTCCGGCGTCCCGCAGCGCCCTGATGCGGAGGGCCTGCAGGGACTCGTCCAGCGGGTGGTCGGCGCAGAGCCCCGCGAGCTCGGGCAGGGCCTTCTCGGCGCCGCCCAGCGCGAGGACGGCCTCGGTCCGGGTCCGGCGGGCGTCCAGACGCCTCGCCTCCCAGCGGGCCGCCGCCACGGCGCGGTCCGGCAGGTCGTCGAGGGCGGGCCCGCGCCACAGGGCGAGCGCCTCGTCGAGGACGGTGGCGGCCTTCGCCGCGTCGCCCTCCTCCAGCGCCCGGGCGCCCTCGCCCGCGAGCCGCTCGAAGCGGTGCAGGTCCACGGCGTCCGGATCGGCGGCGAGGCGGTAGCCGTTCGCCGCCGACTCGACCGCGTCCCGGCCCAGGGAGCGCCTGAGCCGGCCCACGAGTGCCTGCAGGGCACCGGGGGCGTCGGCGGGCGGATCACCGTCCCACACCTCGTCGACGAGCACCCCCGCCGGGACCGTACGGCCCGGGCTCAGGGCGAGCACGGTGAGCAGGGCGCGCAGCCGCGCCCCGCCGAGGGTGACGGGCGTGCCGTCGGAGCGGAGAGCGCGGGTGGTACCGAGGATGCCGTAGTACACGCGCCCATTGTCCGTGACCGCTCCGCTCTCCGGGGAACTGCCACCCGTCCGTGAGACGTTCTCGCCGTGTCACCCGTACTCTCGGGGGCTCCAGCCGCTGTCCAGCCCTCAGGAGTACCGCCGATGACCACCGCGTTCCGCCGCCCCAGCGACCGGCGGGTCAGCCCGATCTTCCTCGGGATCGTCGCCGTCATGGCCGTCTCGGGCTGGGCGGTGTGGACGGACTTCGCGGAACAGACCGGCTTCGCGGTCTTCCTCTTCGTCACCGCGGCCTGGATCGTCTCGCTCTGCCTCCACGAGTACGCGCACGCGCGCACCGCCCTGCACAGCGGCGACATCTCGATCGGGGCGAAGGGCTATCTGACGCTCAACCCGCTCAAATACACCCACGC
This sequence comes from Streptomyces sp. NPDC102441, assembly GCF_044765585.1. Lineage (NCBI taxonomy): Bacteria > Bacillati > Actinomycetota > Actinomycetes > Kitasatosporales > Streptomycetaceae > Streptomyces > Streptomyces sp. NPDC102441. The sequence goes on along the minus strand of NZ_JBIWKH010000006.1, from coordinate 109,382 downwards.
CCTGCTGAGCATCGTGCTGCCCGTGCTCTTCGTGATCATGGGCGGTATCGGTCTGCCGGGCGGGGCGGTCTACATCGAGCGGGGCCGCATCAGCGGGCGCTGGAAGCACAGCCTGATCTCGGCGGCCGGCCCCCTGACGAATGTGCTGTTCGCCATCGTCTGCACGGCGCCGTTCTGGCTGGACGCCCTGGACGGCGTTCCGCTGTCCTTCCGGCTCGCCCTGGCGTTCCTGGCGCTGCTCCAGGTGACGGCGGCGATCCTGAACTCCCTGCCGGTCCCGGGGCTCGACGGCTACGGAGTGATCGAGCCCTGGCTGTCGTACAAGATCCGGCGCCAGGTGGAGCCGTTCGCGCCCTTCGGGCTGATCGCGGTCTTCGCACTCCTGTGGGTCCCGGAGGTCAACGGCTTCTTCTTCGACGCGGTGGACGCGCTGCTGCGGGGCCTGGGCGTCAACGAGGTCGAGACGTACTGCGGGCTCGACACCTACCGCTTCTGGCAGGAGTGGTTCGGCGACCAGGACCCGGGCTGTGCGCTGATCCGCTAACGGGAGCGCCCTCAGGCGGCTTCGGCGCGGGACTCCGACTTCTGCTTACGCAGGTAGAACCACGCCATGTTGGACGAGAGGCCGGCCAGCAGCACCCATACGACACCCAGCAGGATGCTGCCCTGGACGAAGGAGACCACGGCTGCGGCGACGGCGAGGACGCAGACGATGCTGGCGTAGAGAGCGAGGCGGGGCATGAGGGCTGGTGCTCCTGTCCGGGGATGGTGCGCGGTCCCCTCCAGTGTCCCTCATGCCCGATTCGGCTCCCGACAGGCTCCTACACGTCGGTGGTGCGCAGCCCCGCGTGTGCCTTGTAGCGGCGGTTGACGGAGATCAGGTTCGCCACCAGGGACTCGACCTGGTGCGCGTTGCGCAGCCGGCCGGCGAAGACGCCGCGCATGCCGGGGATGCGGCTCGCGAGCGCCTGCACGGTGTCGGTGTCGGCGCGTGCCTCGCCCAGCACCAGCACATCGGTGTCGATCTCCTCGATCGTCTCGTCCTGGAGGAGCACCGCCGACAGGTGGTGGAAGGCTGCGGTGACCCGCGAGTCCGGCAGCAGGGCGGCGGCCTGCTCGGCGGCGCTGCCCTCCTCGGGCTTCAGGGCGTAGGCGCCCTTCTTGTCGAAGCCGAGCGGGTTGACGCAGTCGACGACGAGCTTCCCGGCGAGCTCCTCGCGCAGCGACTCCAGGGTCTTGGCGTGACCGTCCCACGGCACGGCGACGATCACGACATCGCTGCGGCGCGCGCACTCCGCGTTGTCCGCACCCTCGACGCCGTGGCCCAGCTCGGCGGCGGCCGCCTCGGCACGGTCGGCGGCCCGCGAGCCGATGACGACCTTCTGCCCGGCACGGGCGAAGCGGTAGGCGAGGCCGCGGCCCTGGGGGCCGGTACCGCCGAGTACGCCCACGGTCAGGCCGGACACATCGGGGAGGTCCCAGGGGTCCTTGGCGGGGGGCTTGGGGGCGCTTCCAGCGTCATTCGTAGTCATGGCGCCGACCCTACTGTGAGGTAGGGAAGCGGAGCCCTCGCCTCGTCGCTGTGCGACGTGCGTCACGGCGGAGGTTCCCGTTCGGGTGGATTGAACGCGATCGGGCGGTCACGGGGCCGAGGCAGCGGCATGATGCCGGTCCATGGATGCCGTACGTGTCGCTCTGCTGCGTGAGGTGCTCGCCGGGACGGAGTGGCCGGCGGCGGCCCGGGGGTTCGCCCGGACCCTGCGGTCGTCGGTCGTCCCGCAGGGCGGCGGGCTGCTGCTGGTGGGCACCGAGGACTACGAGCCGTGGCACATGGCCGCGCACCTGGTGGACGAGTCCACCTGGTCGGGCCTGCCACAGCTGAGGCCCACGCTCGTACGCCACCGGGTGGAGCCGGACGACCCGGTGCACCTGGCCGTCGGTCTGGGCCGGATCGAGGCCGCGGGACGCGGCGAGACGCTGCTCGTGGTGGCGCCCGGGCAGCCGGACGGCGGCCTGCTGGAACGCGTGCACGACGCGCGTCGCGCGGGGGCGACCGTGCTCGCGCTGGACGGCGGCGACCCTGAGGTGCGGGGCCTCGCCCACGAGGCGCTCACGGTCTCCGACGGCGCCGAGGTCGACCTGGACACGGTCCAGCACCTGGTCAGCGCGGCGGCCGGAGAGAACGGCACCCCGTCCCCCCGGGGCCGCCGCACCTTCCGCGACCGCCTCTCCCGCCTGGCCGACCAGCTGACGGCCCCGCCGCCGGCCCGCTGGTGAGGGGCCCGGTCCGGACGGGAGGCTAGTCCGGCGTCTCGTCCGTGGGCCGGTCCGTGCGGTCGTGCCACTTCGGGTCGGTCTCCCACTCCAGGTTCCGCTCACGCGCCGTGTCCATGGCGCGCTGGGCCTCCCCCGGGGTGGCGTACGGGCCGAACCGGTCCTTGCCGGGGCACTCGGGGCCCTCCTCGACCTTCTTGTGTTCCAGGCAGTAGTACCATTCGCCCGGTTTGCCCACCGTGCGCTTCTTGAACAGGGCCATTGCGGGATCCTTTCCTCGTTGCCATGGTGCCCCGGGCGCGCTGGTTAGACTCGCTGACATGTCTGGCCAGTCGCTTCTCGTACCAGGGGAGATCACTCCCGTCCGCTCCGTTCCCGGAAAGATCCGGCGCCCCGAATACGTGGGCAAGCCCGCTCCCACGCCGTACACGGGGCCGGAGATCCAGGACTCCGACACCGTGGAGCGCATGCGGATCGCGGGCCGTATCGCGGCGCAGGCGATGGAGGAGGCCGCCAAGCTCATCGCCCCGGGGGTCACCACCGACGAACTCGACCGGGTCGCCCATGAGTTCATGGTGGACCACGGAGCGTACCCGTCGACCCTCGGTTACCGGGGCTTCCCGAAGTCGCTCTGCACCTCGCTCAACGAGGTCATCTGCCACGGCATCCCCGACTCCACGGTGGTGCGGGACGGCGACATCGTGAACCTCGACGTCACGGCGTACATCGACGGCGTGCACGGCGACAACAACGCCACCTACCTCTGCGGTGACGTCGACGAGGAGTCGCGGCTCCTGGTGGAGCGCACCCGGGAGTCGCTGAACCGTGCCATCAAGGCGGTGCGGCCCGGCCGGCAGATCAATGTGATCGGACGGGTCATCGAGTCGTACGCGAAGCGGTTCGGCTACGGGGTGGTGCGGGACTTCACCGGGCACGGGATCAACTCCTCGTTCCACTCCGGTCTGATCATCCCGCACTACGACAGCCCGCACGCGACGACCGTGATGCAGCCCGGGATGACGTTCACCATCGAGCCGATGCTGACGCTCGGGTCCCATGACTACGACATGTGGGACGACGGCTGGACCGTGGTGACGAAGGACCGGAAGCGGACCGCACAGTTCGAGCACACACTGGTGGTGACCGAGACCGGGGCGGAGGTCCTGACGCTTCCGTGAGCGGCACCGGCCGGGCTTTTACCGACAGGCGGTCGGGAACCTGTTGACTTAGGTATGCCTAAGTAGGAGGATCAGCGTATCGGTGCGCGGCGGCGTGTACAGCTGCTACCGGTTCGTACGATTCTGTCCGGACTTCCCGTCCCCTCGGTCCCCGGAGGCCCGCCTTGGACTCGACAGCCACCACCACGCCCTTCTCGACTCTCATCCGCACCGCCTCGCACGAGCAGCACACGGAGGCGGAGTCCTCGACCTTCATGAGCGACATGCTCGGCGGACGGCTCGGGGTGGACGCGTACACGCGCTACACCGAGCAGCTGTGGTTCGTCTACCGGGCGCTGGAGGACGGCGCGGAGGCACTGCGCGAGGACCCGGTCGCCGGGCCCTTCATCCAGCCGGAGCTGATGCGCACGCCCGAGCTGGAGCGCGACCTCGGCCATCTGCGGGGCGAGGGGTGGCGCGAGGGCCTGGAGCCGCTGCCGGCCACCGCGGCCTACGCCGCGCGGGTCGCCGAGTGCGCGCGCGAGTGGCCCGCCGGATACGTGGCGCACCACTACACCCGTTACCTCGGCGACCTCTCGGGCGGCCAGATCATCCGGGGCACCGCGGAGAAGACCTGGGGCTTCGCCCGCAAGGGCGACGGGGTCCGGTTCTACGTGTTCGAGCAGATCTCCAACCCGGCCGCCTTCAAGCGGGACTACCGCGAGCTGCTGGACGCGGTGAACGCCGACGATCTGGAGAAGCAGCGCGTCGTCGACGAGTGCAAGCGCGCGTTCGCGCTGAACACCGCGGTCTTCCGCGATCTCGGCGAGGCCTTCCCGCTCAGCGCGTAGTCAAGGGCACCGACGGGGCGCCGTCGTAGGTGTCGGTGTCGGTGTCGACGGTACGAGCGGCGCACTCGGCGCAGCTGCTCGGATCGACCGGGATGATCTGAGCGACCAGCACCTTCATCGCCGGGTTGGCGGCCCGCATCCGGCCGACCAGCTCAGGGCGCGGACAGCTGTTCGGGGCGCGGACGCGCGGCCATCAGAAGGACCCGGCCTCCGATCTCCATCGTGCCGTCCGGCGCGGGTGCGGTGAGGATCTGGGAGCCGCGTCCTTGGGTGATGTTGAGGGCCCGGCCGAGCTCGGCGCTCAGCAGCATGGCCGCAGCGCCGGTCGCCTCGTCCTCGTCGATGTTGTCGTCGCGCCGCGGGAAGGCCCGTGCCCGTACGCGGCCGGCGGCCTCGTCCTCCCAGGCCCAGACGTAGAGCCAGCCCTCGCCGGGCGGTGGCCCCGTCAGCGCCTCGACCTCCGCGACCGAGGCGTACCGCTCCAGTGTCCTCGGCGGCGCCCATTCCGGGCGGGCCGTGATCCAGGTGAACTCGCCGTCCTGGCGGGCCGTCACATCCCCCACGGGCAGCTCCAGGACCTCCACGTCGAGCAGCCAGGCCGCACCGACGAGCGGATGACCCGCGAACGGCAGCCGCAGCCCGGGGGTGCGGATGTCGACGGTGCCGCGCTCCGGGTCGTCCACGAACACCGTCTCGCTGAAGCCGAGCTTCCGCGCGAGCGCCTGCCGGGACTCGTTGTCGGGATACCTGCGCCCGTCGCGCACGACGCCCAGCGCGTTGCCGTGGCCGCCGTCCGGGCCGCAGAACACGCGCAGTACGTCGATGCCTTCGGGTACGTCGAAGTCGTTCACCTCCGCATTCAAACACCGTGCGGGGCCCCCTGACGCCACAGGGCCGCACCGGGCTTCCTGATCCGGATCCCGGCCCCTTCCCATGTCACGGTTGGGCGCTGGATCTCATCCCCGCGCTCGCGCTGTTCGCCGCCCCGGTAGGGTGCAAGCGGTCAGTGCGGACGACGGATCAGAAGGCGCAGAAGCAACGGATGAGAAGGCTGGGTCGACTGGCGGCGGGGTTCGCGACGACGACGGTACTGGCCGTCACGGCGAGCGGCTGCGTGACGGTGCACGGTGAGCTGGAAGTCGTGCCGGGGGCGACGAAGTCCGAGGCCGCGAAGGCCCTGGAGGACTTCCTCGTCGCCTACAACGAGGCGGACAAGGCGTACGATCCGGCGCTCGACGAGGACCGGGTGACCGGTTCGCTCGGCGCGATCAACCAGGCCGGTCTGGCGGCGCGGCAGAAGAACAGCCCGGAGGGCAACGCGGATCACAAGCCGCTGGAGCTGACCGACGCCTCGTACGCCATTCCGAAGAAGGCGGGCTGGCCGCGCTGGTTCGTCGCGGACACGGACTCCAACCGCGACAAGGACGGCGGGAAGCAGGACACCCGCTGGCTGCTGACGTTCGTCCGCACCGGGCCGGACGCGCCGTGGAAGGTCTCGTATCTGGCGGTCGCCTCCCCGTCCGAGATCCCGAAGTTCCGCAAGGATGCCGACGGCTGGGCGCAGCCCGTGCCCTCCACGGACACGGATGGAGCGCTGGCGACTCCGCCGGCGGAGCTGAGCACCACGTACACGGACTACCTCAAGGAGGGCGCGCCCGACGTGTTCGCTCCGGGGTCGATGACCTCGGGCTGGCGGGACGCGCGGAAGAACACCCGCAGGGCGGGCTTCTCCTACCAGTACATCGACCAGGCACTGGATTCCGGGACGTTCGCGCCGCTGGGTCTCACGACGGAGGACGGCGGGGCGCTCGTCTTCTTCAGCAGCAAGCACTTCGAGCGGCAGACGGCGGCCGAGGGACTGCGGCCGACGGTCACCGAGGACGTGGAGGCGCTGCTGACCGGTGAGGTGAAGAGCTCCCTCACCAAGGAGCGGGTCTCCAGCCAGCTGGTCTACGTGCCCAAGAGGGACGCGGGGAACGCGGAGGGTACGGACGGGAAGGTGCGGGTGCTGAACCGGCTGCCCGGCCTGGTCGCGGCGCAGGGGTCCTGACCACCCTCAGGCGTGGGCGGTGGCCCGCGGATCCGTCACGCGTGGGGCGGGCCCCGTCGGGCGGAGTGCGTGAGCCGTTCGGCGAAGGCCTCGACGAGACCGCGGAGCTCATCCGGGCGTTCGATGACGAAGGGCCGGTCCAGCGAGGCGAGTACGGCGGGCAGCCAGTCGAGCTGTTCCACGCGCAGTTCGACACGGCACCAGCGCTCGGCATCCGGATCCGCGGCATCCGGGGACGACGGTTCCGCCACGATCGCGATGCCGGCGGGCAGCCGGGTGCGGATGTGCTCGGCCGTGCCCTGGACGCGCAGGGTCACCTCATGCCGGTACGGAGCTGTGGCGAGCCCGGTCAGGACGCGCTGCGCCGGGTCGGGCCCGGCGGGCGGCTCGAAGGAGCCCGGCAGGGCCCTCACATCGGTGATGCGGTCCAGCCGGAACGTCCGGTCCTCGCCGGTCATGAGATCCGCGGCCGTGACGTACCACTTGCCGGAGTGGGCGACGAGCCCGTGCGGGTGCAGGGTGCGTTCGCTGCGGCGGCCGTCCGCGGCGGTGTAGCGGATCGAGACCGGCCGGTGGTGGTTCACCGCGTCGGCGAGCGGCAGCAGGACCCCGGATTCGGGGGCTGCCGCCTCGCCCGCCGGAGCCGTGAAGGCGAGGGCACCGAGCACGGCATCGAGCCCGATGCGCAGCCGCTCGGGCAGTACGCGACGGATCTTGGCGGTCGCCGTTTCGCTCGCGGTGCCCGTGGCGGTGGTCAGGCCGGCGCGCCGGCCCGCGACGAGTCCGAGCAGTACGGCGAGTGCCTCGTCGTCGTTCAGCATGAGCGGGGGCATGCGGTGGCCGGGCATGAGCCGGTAGCCGCCGTGGCGTCCGCGCACCGACTCGACGGGCACGTCGAGGTCGATGAGATGACCGACGTAGTGCCGCACCGTGCGTTCGTCGACACCGAGCCGGCCGGCGAGTTCGGCCGCGGTCCGCAGCCCTCCCGACTGCAGGAGTTCCAGGAGGGTGAGCACGCGGGCCACAGGACGGGACATGTCCAGAAGTCTCCCGCACATACCGGGCGGGTTCCGCCCGGTATACGTCGTAACGTGCGGTCAGAAGCACCGAACGACCAGGAGAGAACCCATGGACTTCACCTCTGTACGCATCATCACTGCCGACGTCGCCCGTCTTGTCGACTTCTACGAGCGTGCCACCGGCGTGTCCGCCGACTGGTCCAACGAGGACTTCGCCGAGATCGGGACCGGCTCGGCGACCCTCGCGATCGGCAGCACGCGCACGGTCCCCCTGTTCGCGCCGGGTTCCGCCCGCCCGGGCGACAACCACAGCGTCATCCTCGAATTCCTCGTCGACGACGTGGACGGCGTGTACGAGAACCTGACCGGCTTCGTCGAGGACTTCGTCAACGAGCCCACCACGATGCCCTGGGGCAACCGCGCGCTGCTGTTCCGCGACCCCGACGGCAACCTCGTCAACTTCTTCACGCCCGTCACGCCGGCCGCCGTCGAGAAGTTCGCCCGCCGATGACGGTGAGGAACGGGCTCAGCGGCTGAGCGGCCAGGCCACCGCGTCATGGTCGAGGTCGCCGGCGTCGGCCGTGTCCGCGTACCGCGCGCAGGCTTCGGTGAGCGTCTCCAGCAGGGTCAGCGGATCGGGCAGCGGGTTCTCCGGGCCCCGGATCCAGCGCACGTCCGCCTCGCCGGGAAGGCGTGCGGGCGGCAGGAGGACATAGCTGCCGCGGCAGTGCCAGCGGAGCCCGGGATGCTCGTCCATGGTCTCGGGGTGGCAGTCCAGCTCGCAGGGCCACCACTCGTCCTCGTCGTCCGGGGTGCCACGGGTGGCGGTGAAGAACAGCATCCGGTCGGTGCCGGACCGGGCCACCGGCCCGACGTCGATGCCCGCCGCGGTGAGCCGCTCCAGGGCGGCGCTGCCCGCGGTGAAGGGGACGTCGAGGACGTCGTGGATCAGGCCCGTCGCGGTGATGAAGTTGGCCAGCGGCTGGTTGGCGGCCCAGCGCTCGATCTGCGCGCGGTCCGTCGTGGACTGCGTCTGCCAGGCGAACGAGACGGGGTGCCGGGCGGGGGTCGGACAGCCGACGCGCTCGCACGAACATCGGTATCCCGACGGGTGCGCCGCGGGCGAGATGGGCATTCCTGCCTCGGCGACGGCCAGGAGCAGTGCCAGCCGCGCCGCGCTGTCGGCTTCCGGCTGTGGTTTCGGCCGCCTGCGCAGCCACTGGGAAATCCTGCCCTCTGTGCCGCGATAGCGGCCGGCATCGGCGCCCATCTATCCCCTCACCTCAGTGGTTACCTCTCCATGGTCGCACCATCCTGCTCCTCGGGTGGCCAGAGTTTCCAAGCGGGGTGCCCGGGCGATCGCGGAGAGGCTGGAACACTCGTACGGAATGTCATGGAATGGGCCTCCGGATTCACGGCCGGGGCAAGAGACCCCGCAGGGCGAGGTCGACGACGGCGTCCGCGTACGCGTGGGTGAGCGGAAGCGTCCTCAGCAGCCAGCGGTGGGTCAGCGGGGCGATCAGGAGCTCCAGCGCGATCCGCGGATCGATGTCCGCGCGCACCTCGCCGGCCTCCTGGGCGGCCCGCAGGCGTGTGACATACAACTGGAGCTGCGGTTCGAGCAGATTGCCGACGAACTGGGCCCCGAGCGCGGGATCGATGATCCCCTCGGCGGCCAGAGCCCGGGTGGGTGCCGCGCTCACCGGGTCGTTCAGCCCGTCGACCGTGGCCCGCAGGACCAGTTTGAGGTCGGCCGCCAGATCGCCGGTGTCGGGGATCCCGTACGCACCGTCCTCGCCGACCTCGCCGAGCTCCTCCGAGTGGCGGGCGCTCTCCTCGAGGAACGCCTCCAGGAGCACGGCCGCCTTCGACGGCCACCAGCGGTAGATCGTCTGCTTGCCGACCCCGGCCCGGGCGGCGATCCCCTCGATCGTCGTCTTCGCGTAACCCACCTCGCCGACGAGTGCGAGCGCGGCGTCGCAGATGGCGCGGCGGGAACGGTCGCTGCGGCGGCTGGAGTCGGGTGTCCTGTGAGCTGGCATCCCGCCATCCTAGAGGGCTGACGGTCCGATACGTATCGTCTTGTCGGGCCCTCTGCCGGCCGGAGCGAACCACCCGAACGGATCACAGCGCAACGGCCCGGCACGGCGCACCATGAACTCACGCACACACCCGTGCGCATCCCACCGTTCCGCGGCTGAACGCCGCCGTTCGCGAGGAGCCTGCATTGACCCGTGACGCCACCCCTCGTCGCTATCTGATGTGCGCCCCGTCCCACTTCGAGGTCACGTACTCCATCAACCCGTGGATGGATCCGTCGAAACCCGTGGATCTGCCCCTGGCCATCACCCAGTGGGAGGACCTGCGCGACCGCTACCGGACCCTCGGCCACACCGTGGAGCTCCTCACTCCCCGCCCCGACCTGCCCGACATGGTGTTCGCCGCCAACGGGGCCACCGTGATCGACGGCAGGGTGCTCGGCGCCCTGTTCGCCTACCGGGAGCGGTACGCGGAGGCCGAGGCGCACCGGGACTGGTTCCGGGCCGGCGGTTTCACCGAGATCCATGAGCCGGCCCACGTCAACGAGGGTGAGGGCGACTTCGCCGTGACCGCCTCGTATCTGCTGGCGGGGCGGGGCTTCCGGTCCAGCCCGCTCTCACACGACGAGGCCCAGGAGTTCTTCGGGCGCCCGGTGATCGGCCTCGATCTGGTGGACCCGCGCTACTACCACCTGGACACGGCGCTGTGCGTGCTCGACGACGCGGCCGACGAGATCATGTACTACCCCGGGGCCTTCTCGCCCGGCAGCCGGTCCGTGCTGGCCCGGCTCTTCCCCGACGCGCTGCTGGCCGAGGAGGCGGACGCCGCCTCGCTGGGTCTCAACGCGGTCAGCGACGGCCGCCATGTGCTGCTCCCGCAGGCCGCCGTGGGGCTCTTCGACCCGCTGCGGGCCCGGGGTTTCGACCCGGTCCCGATGGACCTGGGCGAGCTGCTCAAGGGCGGCGGCAGCGTGAAGTGCTGCACCCAGGAGCTGCGGGCCTAGTCACCTTCCGGGGGCGGCCAGGGGTCGCCCCAGTCGGTGTCCCGGGCGGCACGGTAGAGCGAGCCGTGCCGCTTGGTGACCGTGGCGCGGCGCAGGCCGTCGTCCCGGGTGCAGAGCTCCAGCAGCACCTGCCCCTTGCGGATCTGCGGCCTGCGGGTGACCCGTGCGGCGGCCGGGTCGGTGGCGAACCTGGTCGCCACGACGTAGCTGAACTTCTCGTCCTCGTGGCTGAGCGAGCCGCCCTTGACCTGCCGGTGCAGGGACGAGCGGCTGACCCTCGCCGAGAAGTGGCACCAGTCCGTGCCGCGCTCGATGGGGCAGGCGTCGTCGTGCGGGCAGGGGGCGGCGACGCTCAGGCCCCCGGCGATCAGCCGGTCGCGGGCCTCGATGATCCGGTCGTAGCCGTCTGGGGTGCCGGGTTCCACGATCACCACGGCCTGTGCGGCACCGGCGACGGCGTCGACCAGCGCCGCCCGGTCCGCGGGGGTGAGCTCCTTGAGTACGTAGCTGACGGTCGCCAGGTCCGTCGGGGCCAGCTCAAGCGCCGTTCCGATCCTCGCCCGCTCCCAGGCCGCGTCCCCCAGGGCGGGGATGCCGGAGGCCCCTGCCAGTTCCCGGCCGAGCGCCAGGGCGGGCTCCGCCCAGTCCAGGACCGTCGTCCGCGGCCCGTCCCAGGCCCCGGCGACCGCCCAGCTCGCCGCGCCGGTGCCGCCTCCGATGTCGGTGTGGGTGGCGGGCACCCAGTCCGGCGCGGCCTCGCGGAGTGCGGCGAGGCAGGACCGTACGGCCTCGAACGTCGCGGGCATCCGGTACGCGGCGTACGCGGCGACGTCCGAGCGGTCCCGCAGGATCGGGGCGTCGGTGGGGGTGGCCCCGCGGTAGGTGGCGATCAGCCGGTCGACGGCCTGCGCGGCCTGCTTCGGGGGCAGCCCGTCGAGCAGGGCGGCCAGCGCCGCGCGCAGGGTTTCCGCAGTGGGGAGGGTGGCGTTCACCGCCGAATTGTAGGCGCAGCGGCCCCGGCCGTGGTCGTACGGCCGGGGCCCGTCCTCCTCGGGGATCGGGCTCAGCTCTTGGCCGGCACCCGTGTCCCGCCGGTGTTCTGCCACGGCCGGCACAGCAGCAGGAAGCACGCCGCCGCGGACAGCGCGCAGACCACCTGCACCACGGCCATCGGCACGGCGGTCTGTTCACCGGCGATCCCGACCAGCGGTGAGGCGATGGCGCCGATCAGGAACTGGGACGTCCCCAGCAGCGCGGAGGCGGAGCCCGCCGCGTGCCTGGTGCGCATCAGTGCCTGGGTGTTGGTGTTGGGCATCGCGAGGCCCATCGCCGACATGAGCACGAACAGCCCGACGGCCACCGGCACCAGGCCGACCTCGCCGAAGACCCCGGAGGTCATCAGCAGCAGCGCGACCGCCGCGAGGGAGATGACGGCGAGGCCGAAGCCGAGCGCCTTGTCCAGGCTGACCCGTCCGACGAGCAGCTTGCCGTTGATCTGGCCGACGGCGATCAGCCCGACCGAGTTGATCCCGAAGAGCAGGCTGAAGGTCTGCGGCGACGCCCCGTAGATCTCCTGCACGACGAACGGGGACGCGCTCACATAGGCGAAGAGCGCGGCGAAGGCGAGGCTGCCCGCGACCATGTAGCCGGTGAACACCCGGTCGGCCAGCAGCCCGCGCATGGTGCGCAGCGCGTCGCCGACACCGCCGGTGTGCCTCTGTGCCGCCGGGAGTGTCTCGTGGAGCCACTTCCAGACGACCAGGGTGAGCAGCACGCCGACGACGGTGAGGACGACGAAGATGCCGCGCCAGTCGGTGAACTGCAGTACCTGGCCGCCGATCACGGGCGCGATGACGGGCGCGACCCCCGAGATCAGCATCAGGGTGGAGAAGAACCGGGCCATCTCGTCGCCGTCGTAGAGGTCACGTACGACTGCCCGGGAGATCACGATGCCGGCGGCGCCGGCCAGGCCCTGGAGGAGGCGGAACCCGATGAGGAGTTCCACGGTGGGGGCGACGGCGCAGATCGCGGTCGCGATCACGTAGACGACCATGCCGAGGAGCAACGGCGTGCGCCGGCCCCAGCGGTCGCTCATGGGTCCCACGACGAGCTGGCCGAGCGCCATGCCGGTGAGGCAGGCCGTCAGGGTCAACTGGACCGTCGCGGCCGGGGAGTGCAGCGCGTCGGTGACCTCCGGGAGTGCCGGGAGGTACATGTCCATCGAGAGGGGCGGCACTGCCGTGAGCCCGCCCAGCACGAGGGTGACCAGAATTCCGGCCCGCCGTGCGGTGTTCGTCGAGGCGGCCGGGACACCCGGCGCCGTGGTCGTGGAAAGGGCCTGGGCACCCACTGCGGCGGGGGTGGTGGCCGGGGCGTCATGTACGGCGCCCCTGCTGCTCGTCGGTATGTGCTCGTGTTCTTGCTGGGCCCGGCTCACGCCGCTGTCCGGCATCCTCGTCTCCGCTTCGTTGAATCCACATCTATGCTCTCAGGTCAGTCGTAGTGGTCGATACCTTTTTGCGTGGGAGCGGGCGGGCATGAGCGGGACTGTGCGTTGGGGTGTACTGGCGACGGGCGGCATAGCCGCGACGTTCACCGGGGATCTGCAGGCGATGAAGGACTCCGGGGCCGAGGTCGTGGCGGTGGCGTCCCGGTCCGAGGCCTCCGCCAAGGCGTTCGCCGAGCGGTTCGGGATCGAGCGGGCGTACGGCAGCTGGGCGGAGCTCGTCGCCGACGACTCCGTCGACGTCGTCTACGTCGCCACCCCGCACTCCGCGCACCGCGAGGCGGCCGGGCTCGCCCTGGAGGCCGGGAAGCACGTGTTGTGCGAGAAGGCGTTCACCCTCAACGAGCGTGAGGCGCGGGAGCTGGTGGATCTGGCCCGGGAGCGCGGGCTGTTCCTGATGGAAGCCATGTGGACGTACTGCAATCCGCTCATCCGCCGGATGACCGAGCTGGTGGCGGACGGCGCGATCGGCGAGATCCGCACGGTGCAGGCCGACTTCGGCTTCGCGGGCGACTTCGGGGCCGAGCACCGGCTGCGCGACCCCGCGCTCGGCGGCGGCGCGCTGCTGGACCTGGGGGTCTATCCGGTGTCGTTCGCGCAGCTGCTGCTGGGCGAACCGGACCGGGTGCAGGCGGAGGCGCTGCTGTCCCCGGAGGGTGTGGACCTGAACACGGGGATGCTGCTGGGCTGGGACTCGGGTGCCACGGCCCTGCTGACCTGCTCGATCGTCGGGAGCCTGCCGACCGTCGCGTCGGTCACCGGCACGGCCGGGCGGATCGACTTCCCGCAGGGCTTCTTCCACCCGGAGCACTTCCTCCTGCACCGGCCGGGCCGGGAGCCCGAGAAGATCGTCACGGGTCCGGGCCCGCAGGGCCTCTCGGGCATGCAGTACGAGGCGGCGGAGGTGACGCGCGCGCTGCTGGCCGGCGAGAAGGAGTCCCCGCTGGTTCCGCTGGAGGGTTCGCTCGCCGTGATGCGGACGCTCGACGCGGTACGTGACCGCATCGGCGTCCGCTACCCCGCGGACGACCGCGCCTGACCGCGTGCCGGGATCGGGTTACGCGGGGGTCAGTCCCGGGTTCCCGGCCTCGGTCACGAAGGAGGCCGCCGTGGTGACCGGCGCGCCGGGCGTGGTGACCGCCGACACCGTACGGAAGTCGGCTCGCGCCTGGTCCGTGCCGAGGGTGACGAGCGCATAGCCGCGGCGGCCGTCGTAGAACTTCATGTGGGGGTTGGCCTGGGTCAGGTTGTTCCAGTTGGCAGGCTTCTCGGAGCCGTCCTTGCCGCTGGCGATCGAGGTGGCGACGACCTCCGTGCCGACGGTCCGGGACGCCGGGTCTTCGTAGTCCTTCTTGAGGTCGAAGCCGTAACCGACGTGCACGTCGCCGGTGAGGACCATGAGGTTCTCGATCCCGGCGGCCTCGGCGCCGTCCATGACGCGCTGCCGGGAGGCGGGGTAGCCGTCCCAGGAGTCCATGGACAGCTTGTAGGCGTCGCCCGGCACGTCTCGCCGCCGGGCGAAGGTGACCTGCTGCGGGACGACGTTCCACCGGGCGTCCGAGGCCTTCCAGCCGTCGATCAGCCAGCGCTCCTGGGCGGCGCCCGTCATGGTGCGCGAGGGGTCCTCGGACTCCGGTCCCGGGACCTTCCAGCCGTCGCCGTAGGCCTGGTTGCTGCGGTACTGACGGGTGTCGAGGATGTCGAACTGGGCGAGCCGGCCGAAGCGCAGCCGCCGGTAGAGCCGCATGTCGGGGCCGGTCGGGCGCTGCGGGGTGCGCAGCGGCTGGTTCTCCCAGTACGCGCGGTAGGCGGCGGCCCTGCGCAGCAGGAACTCCTCCGGGGGGACGCTGTTCTCCGGGGTGTCGCCCGCGTAGTTGTTCTCGGTCTCGTGGTCGTCCCAGGTGACGACGAAGGGGTGCGCGGCGTGGGCGGCCCGCAGGTCGGGGTCGGACTTGTAGAGGCCGTACCGCATGCGGTAGTCCTCCAGCGTGAGCGTCTCCCGGTTGTAGTGGTCCGGCAGGAGCAGGTCCGTGTAGTTGCGGACGCCGCCGACGGCGGTGACCGCGTACTCGTAGAGGTAGTCGCCGAGGTGGAAGACCACGTCGACGTCCTCGTCCGCGAGGTGCTTGTAGGCGGTGAAGTAGCCGTCGTGGTAGGCCTGGCAGGAGACGGCGGCCAGGGTCAGGGAGCTGTTGCGGGCGCCCCGGGCGGGTGCGGTGCGGGTGCGCCCGGTGGGGCTGGTCCAGCTGCCGGCGCGGAACCGGTAGTAGAAGTTCCGGTCGGAGTCGAGGCCCTTCACCTCCACATGGACGCTGTGCCCGAATTCCGGGTGGGCGGTGGCGGATCCGCGCCGGACGATCCGCCGGAAGCGCTCGTCGCGGGCGATCTCCCAGCGGACCTCGACGCGCTCGGCGGGCAGTCCGCCGTCGGCCTCGTACGGGCGGGTCGCGAGTCTTGTCCACAGGAGTACGGAGTCCGGCAGCGGGTCGCCGGACGCCACCCCGAGGGTGAAGGGGTCCTCGGTGATCTTCCGGGCGTCGAGCTCGGCGGCGGCAGCCGTGCCGGCGCCGGGCAGGTCGACGGCGAACGCCAGCGCGGCGGCGGCACCGGTGACGGTGAGGAACCGGCGGCGGCCGACTCCGGATCCGAGCCGCCGCGCGGCGCTGCGCAGCTCGGCGGAATGACCGTGCTGACCGGGCGTCCTGCTGATCTGTGCGGGTGTCATATACCCCTCCCCTGCCGGATGTTGTCAGAGGCATTGGAGTCCGGGGCGACGACCGGCCGTTGGCGGGTACACAACATCCTTATGGCGGTGCGATGAGCACCGGATGCCGGCCGCCGGGAAACCTCCCGTACGCTGCCGGGCCATGAACGCTGAGCAGAGAATCGCTGTCGTCACGGGTGCGGGATCAGGGATCGGCAGGGCCGTCGCCCTCACTCTCGCGGGTGCGGGCTGGACGGTGGCCCTGGCGGGGCGGCGGGCCGGGGCCCTGGAGGAGACGGCCGCCGCGGCCGGTCCGGGCGCCACGGTGTGCCTGCCCGCCGATGTGAGCGACCCGGACGCCGTGGCCGCGCTCTTCGCCTCCGTACGGGACCGCTTCGGCAGGCTGGACCTGCTCTTCAACAACGCCGGGACGTTCGGGCCGCGCGCGACGCCCGTCGAGGATCTCGCGTACGAGGACTGGCGGACGGTGGTGGACGTCAATCTGACGGGGACGTTCCTGTGCGCCCAGGCGGCCTACCGTCTGATGAAGGAGCAGGACCCGCAGGGCGGCCGGATCATCAACAACGGATCGATCTCGGCCCACACGCCGCGTCCGCACTCCATCGCCTACACGGCGACCAAGCACGCGGTGACCGGCCTGACGAAGTCGCTGTCGCTGGACGGCCGGCCCTACCGGATCGCCTGCGGGCAGATCGACGTCGGCAACGCGGCGACCGACATGACGGAGCGGATGAGCACGGGAATCCTCCAGGCCAACGGCGAGACGGCCGTCGAGCCGGTCATGGCGGCGGACGACGTGGCCCGGACGGTCCTGCACATGGCGGAGCTGCCGCTGGAGGCCAATGTGCAGTTCGCGACGGTGCTGGCGACCGCCATGCCGTACGTCGGCCGGGGCTGATCCGCCCAGGTCCATCTGGATCCACGCTTGCCCGGACCACACCGGAACTCGCCCCCGAATGACAGAGTTTGCGAGTTTCCCTTGCCAGGTCCGGGCAAGCGCGTGCTGCCCGTATGCTGCTGACCTTCACCGGACGCACACAGAAGGACCACAAAGCATGCGCATACGCACTGCCGCGCCCCTCGCCCTGGCCGCCGCCACCGCCCTGGCCGGCTCGCTCCTCGCCACGACCCCGGCCTCGGCGGCCTCCCACCAGGGCGGTCTGCACCTCGGCAAGATCCAGTACGACAGCCCCGGCAAGGACACCCGGACGAACACGTCCCTGGTCGCCGAGTACGTGGACATCCACAACAACGGCAAGTCCAAGCTGCAGCTCAAGGGCTACAAGCTGAAGGACAACACCGGCTACACGTACACCTTCCCGAGCTTCGGCGTCGCCGCCGGGAAGACGGTCCGGGTCCACACCGGCAAGGGCAAGAACTCCGCGGCCCACGTGTACTGGAACCGTGGCTCGTACGTCTGGAACAACACCGGCGACAAGGCCCGGCTGATCAAGCCGAGCGGTGCGCTCCTGGACTCATGCTCCTGGGGGAAGGGCACCGGCGTGAAGGTCTGCCACTGACCACAGTGAAGGGGTCGCCACCGACGGGAATGTCCGGCCACGTCTTCCGGCCGGGAATGCGCGGCCCCGTCCTCCGGTTGAGCTGCGACATGAGCTCACACACGGCCGCCGAAGTCCTCCGCTACACCGCGTTCTCCGCCGATCCCGCCGGGGGCAATCCCGCGGGTGTCGTCCTGGACGCCTCAAGGCTGGACGACGCGGCCATGCTCGCCGTCGCCGCTGATCTGGGCTACAGCGAGACGGCGTTCCTCACAGCGCCGGACGGCCGGGGCGGGTACACGGTCCGCTACTTCAGCCCGAAGGCCGAAGTCCCCTTCTGCGGCCATGCCACGGTGGCCGCGGCCGTCGCGCTCGCCGAGCGGGACGGCCCGGGCGCCCTGGTGTTCGCCACCCCCGCCGGCACGGTCCCGGTCACCGTCGTCCGCGAGGGCGGCGAGCTCCGCGCCACGCTCACCAGCGTCGAGCCGCACAGCGAGGACATCGCCGCCGGCGACCTGACCGAGGCGCTGGCCGCGCTGGACTGGCCGGCCGCCGGCCTGGACCCCGCACTGCCGGCCCGTATCGCCTACGCGGGCGCCCGCCACCTGGTGCTGGGCGCGGTGAGCAGGGAACGGCTGGCGGACCTGTCGTACGACTTCGCCCGACTGGAAGCCTTCATGCACCGGCTCGATCTGACGACCGTCCAGCTGGTGTGGCGGGAGTCCGCCACCGTCTTCCATGTCCGCGACCCGTTCCCGGTCGGCGGCGTCGTCGAGGATCCGGCGACGGGCGCCGCGGCCGCGGCGTTCGGTGCGTACGCCCGCGAGCTCGGCCTCGTCCCGCAGGACGCGGTCCTCACCCTGCACCAGGGCGCCGACATGGGCCGGCCCGGCACCCTCACCGTGGAGCTGAGGCCGGGCGACGCACGGATCAGGGTCAGCGGGACGGGGACCCGGATCGGCTGAAGGGCCCCGCCGCCCCGTGACATCCCCCGGCCACCCGGGGCGCCGGACCGTGGTCAGCTCACATACACGCCGGCCCGCGCCGCCACCGCCGCCGCCTCGGCCGCGCGGTCGGCGACCATCTCGTCGAGGGGGTCGCCGCTGGCCAGCAGCCGGTAGTAGAGGGGCGCCGACACAGCCCGGATCACCTCGCGGGCATCCGTGCCCCGGGGCACCTCGCCCCGCCCTGCCGCCGCGTCGACACAGCCGGCCCACTCGTCGATGCGCACCGCGTAGAAGTGGTGCAGGGCCTCGGCCGTCCGGGCTTCGCATGTCGCCGCCGCGACGACGGCGGCGAAGAGGGGGCCCTGGCGCGGGTCGGTCAGCGTGCGCACGACCAGCCGCGCGTTGGACCGGAGGTCCTCGTCCAGGGAGCCCGTGTCCGTACGCGGCACGGACTGCTCCGCCATGTCCGTCAGCAGGTCGGCGACCAGTCCCGCCGTGGTGGACCAGCGCCGGTAGACCGTCGTCTTGCCGACCTCGGCGCGGCGGGCGACATCGGCGAGGTCGAGGCCGCCGAAGCCGTGCTCGACCAGTGCGTCACCGGCCGCGCGCAGCACGGACTCCCGCACCCGGGCCGTACGCCCGCCCGGCCGGACCGTGCCCGGCTCCCCGTCCCCTGCGTCCATCACGGGTCTCCACTCCCCTAGGCGTCTACCACGATGGAGCCCACCTTAACGGAACCATGAGGCCGTTAGCCCTGCCGAACGCCGGCCGGGTGAGTCGGGCCACGGCGGCGGGCCGCGGTCGCGGCAGGATGACGGTCATGGCACAGCCCCTGACCGTCCCCAGCATGACCGCCGGAGCCGACTTCGTCCTGCGCCCCTGGGAGATGAGCGATCTGCCCCTCGTCCGCGAGGCGTCGGAGGACGACTACATCCCGCTGGTCACCACGATCCCCGCTCCGTACTCCGACGAGGCGGCGAAGGCCTACGTCAGGCGTCAGTGGGAACGGGCGGCCCAGGGGGCCGGGTATCCGTTCACCATCGCGCGCACCAGGGACCGGCGGCCGGTCGGCTCCATCGGGCTCTGGCTCGCGGACGCCGCCGCGGGCCGGGCGACGCTGGGCTACTGGATGACGCCCCCGGGCCGCGGCCAGGGAGTCGCGGGAGCGGCGCTGCGCACGGTCACCACCTGGGCCCTGCACGAGCTGGGCATCCCCCGTGTGCAGCTCCTCATCGAACCGTGGAACGCGGCCTCGGTAGGGACCGCCGAGAGCGCCGGCTACCGACGGGAGGGCCTGCTGCGCGGCTGGCAGGAGATCGGCGGCCGGCGCCGGGACATGCTGATGTACGCGCGACTGAACGACGACCGGCCGTCCGACGACCGGCCTTCCGATGTCCGGGCACCCACCGGCAGCTGAACACAAGGCGTTACGATCGCGGGCACCGCGGTGGTGCCGCGGTGCCTCAGTCACCGATTCCCCGGGAGAGCCGAGCCTTGTCCGAACCACGCATCGGTGTATCCGTCGTGACCATGGGAGACCGCCCCCAGCAGGTCGAGGCGTTGCTGGCGTCGGTGGCCATGCAGGACGTGCGGCCCTCCCGCGTGGTCGTCGTGGGCAACGGCTCACCGCTCCCCGACTACGGATCCCTCCCCGGCCTGAAGGACCTGGCCGGCGGCGTGACCCTCCTCGAACTCGACGAGAACCTCGGCTGCCCCGGCGGCCGCAACGAGGCTCTGGACGCACTCGCCGGCTTCGGCGACGTGGACGTGGTGATCGAGCTGGACGACGACGGACTGCTGGTGGACAAGGACGTGTTCCGCAGGGTCCAGGAGCTGTACGCCGCCGACCCGCGCCTCGGCATCGTCGGCTTCCGCATCGCCGACGAGCACGGCGAGACCCAGCGCCGGCACGTCCCGCGCCTCCGCGCCAAGGACCCGATGCGCCCCGGCCCCGTCACCGCGTTCCTCGGCGGCGGCCACGCGCTCTCCATGAAGATGCTCGCCGAGACCGGCCCCTGGCCCGCCGAGTTCTTCTTCACCCACGAGGAGACCGACCTGTCCTGGCGGGCGCTCGACGCGGGCTGGAAGATCCTCTACGAGCCCGCTCTGCTGCTCCAGCACCCCAGGACGTCCCCGGCCCGCCACGCGGTCTACTACCGCATGACGGCCCGCAACCGTGTCTGGCTGGCGCGCCGCAACCTTCCCTTCTTCCTGGTCCCCGCCTACCTCGGCACCTGGATCCTGCTCACCGCCGTCCGTACCCGCTCCGCCTCGGGCCTGCGCGCCTGGGCGGCAGGCTTCGCCGAGGGGATGCGCACCGAGTGCGGCGAGCGGAACCCGATGCACTGGCGCACGGTCTGGCGGATGACGCTGCTGGGCCGCCCGCCGGTCATCTGACGGCCCGGCACGGACCGCGGCGGGGGCCCGCGAACCCAGGGGCCGGGACGGCGTGTGACTCCCCCACCGGACCGGGGCAAGCGGTACATAATGCGGCGTCCACGCAACGCCGACCGCCCACCCGAGGAGTCCAGCCATGGCTTTGACACGAACAGAGCGTGAGCACTTTCTGGCCGAACCGCATATCGCCGCACTGGCCGTGGACGCGGAGGAGGGGCGGGCGCCGCTCACCGTGCCGATCTGGTACCAGTACGCACCCGGCGGCGACCTGTGGATCATGACGGGGCGTGACTCCCGCAAGGGGGCCGCCATCGCCCGGGCGGGCCGCTTCAGCATCATGGCCGACCGCCTCGCACCGACCATCCGCTACGTCTCCGTCGAGGGCCCGGTCCTCGCCACGCTGCCCGCCACCCGGGAACAGCTGGTGGAGATGGCGTCGCGCTACCTTCCCGCCGACAAGGTGGCGGGCTACGTCGACTTCTCCTGGAAGGAGCACGGCGAGCAGGTGGCGATCCACATGCGCCCCCAGCGCTGGCTCAGCTCCGACCTGGGACAGGTCTGAATCCCCGCTCGTCCACGGAAAGATCCTCTTCGGTCCGATCTTGCGGCATAGATCGTTTAGGGTCTGGGCAGCATCAGGGCGCACATGATGAGCCGTCAATTTATGGCTCAAAACGTGCACTTCGAGTCAAGGGGCGTCAATCCCGATCGCCCTGTCACGGGGCGGGGGCCTGTGAATCGTCTCAAGAGAGGACGCCAATGCCGCAGGACGTCACATTCGACCTCCCCTTCGAGGCCCCGGTCAGCGAGCACCTCGCGTACGCACGGGAGCGCCACCTGCACTGGGTGTGGAAGATGGGCCTGGTGCGCAGCCAGGCCGGATTCGAGGAGTACCAGTCCTGGGACCTGCCCCAGGCGGCGGCGCGTACGTACCCTCACGCCTCGGCCGACGACATGGTCGTCCTGATGAACTGGTTCTCCCTGGCCTTCCTGTTCGACGACCAGTTCGACTCCGGGAGCCCCGACCGCGCCGACCGCATAGCGGAGGTCGCGCGGGAGCTGATAGCCACGCCCCTGCGACCGGCCGGGACACCGCCTCGCGTGACCTGCCCCATCACCCTGGCCTGGGCCGAGGTGTGGGCCCATCTCTCGGATGGCATGTCCCTGACCTGGCGGACACGGTTCGCCGCCTCCTGGGGGCGCTTCCTCGTGGCACACACCGAGGAGGTCGACCTGGCGGCCAGGGGCAGGGCCGGAACACTCGGCATCGAGGAGTACGCGGAGTTCCGCCGCCGCACCGTGGGCATCCACCACAGCATCGACGCGGGTGAGCGCAGCCGCGGCTTCGAGGTGCCGGCGCAGGTGCAGGCCCACCAGCTGATGGTCAGGATGCGCGACCTGGCGGCGGACACGATCGGCTTCATGAACGACATCCACTCCTTCGAGCGCGAGAAGCGCCGGGGCGACGGTCACAACCTCATCGCCGTCCTGCACCGGGAGCGGAGCTGCACGTGGGAGGAGGCCGCCGCCGAGGCGTACCGGATGACGACACTGTGCCTCGACGAGTACCTCGAACTCGAGGCGCGTGTCCCGGGGATGTGCGAGGAGCTCGGCCTCGGCGCCGAGGAGCGGGACCAGGTGCGGATGGGCGTGGAAGCCATCCAGCACTGGATCGGCGGCAACTACGAGTGGGCACTGACCTCGGGCCGTTACGCCGCCGCGAAGGAGGGCCCTGCCGCCACGGCCGAACTGGCGGGCAAGGGCTCGCTGGACGACCTTCTCGCCGTCTGACACACCGTTCCCGCACGGCCGGAGAATCCGGCCGGGCGGGAAGGCGGCGCGCGGTCAGACCGCGGTGAACTCGACCGGGAGGGTGTCCAGACGCGCTTCCCAGGTGGAGGCCGTCGAGGTGAGTTCACGGGCGGGTACGGACAGACGCAGTCCGGGCAGCCGGTGCAGCAGGGTGTCGACGGCGGTCTCGATGATGGCCTGGCCGATGTTCTGGGCGGGGCATTCGTGCGGACCGGCGCTGAACGCCAGGTGCGACTGGTTGCCGTGCACGGAGACGCCCGAGTCCGGACGGATGTCCGGGTCGAGATTGCCCGCTGCGAGGCCGAGCACCAGCAGGTCACCCTCCTTGATCTGCGTGCCGCCCAGCTCCAGGTCCGCGGTGGCGAAGCGCCCCGGGAGCACCGCGAGCGGCGGGGTGCTCCACATGACTTCCTTGACGACCTCGGAGACCCCCCGCTGACCGCTGACGAGCTCCGAGAGACGCGCGGAGTCGGTGAAGACCGCTTCCAGCACCCGGGCCAGCAGATTGCTGGTCGTCGTGTGCGCGGTGATCAGCACCAGGCGCAGATGGCTGAGGATCTCGCCCTCGTCGAGCCCGGCGTCGTGCCCGAGCAGCCCGGTGGTGAAGTCCGGGCCCGGTTCGAGGCGCTTGCGCTCGGCGAGCTCCCCCAGGATCTGCATGATGCGGTCGTTGTGCGCGAGTGCGTCCTGACCGCCCTTGATCACCTGGGCACAGGAGACCGCGAGGCTGCGCCCCTCGGCCGCCGGGAGCCCGAACAGCCGCGTCAGCACGAGCATCGGCAGGTACTCGGCGTACTCGCCCACCAGATCGGCGCTCCCCTTCCCCGCGAACGCGTCGATCTGCTTGTTCGCGAAGTGCGTGGCATGGCGCCGGATACCGCGCCCCGCGAGGGTGTCCAGGTTGTCGGTGACGGCCCTGCGCAGCCTGCGGTGCGGCTCACCGTCCTGGGACACGCAGTCGGGCCGCCAGCCGAGCATCTGCATCAGGGGCGAGATGTCCTCGACGTCCCCTTCCTTCCAGTCCCGCCAGATACGCGAGTCCCGGCTGAACTGGAGGGGGTTGTCGAGCACACGACGGCTCTCCCGGTAGCCGAGGACCAGCCAGGCACGGACGTCCCCCTCCAGCAGCACCGGTGCCACGGCTCCGTGTTCCTTGCGCAGCCGCTCGTAGATGCCCTGCGGATCGATCGCCGCGTCCGGCCCGTACAGCCGGGTCGGGCCGTCCGCGCCGCCGTGCATGACGGGGCAGCCTCTGATGCCGTCCGCGTCACCGGCCGGGTGGTCGGTCATCGGGGCTCCAGATCGACGGCGGAGCGTTCCTTGAGGTGACGTATCAGCGCGATCAGCACATCACGGCTGGAGGTCCGGTCACGCGCGTCGCAGGTCACGACCGGGGTGTGCTCGGGGATGTCCAGCGCGTCGCGGATCTCCTCGACCGGATGGTCCTTGGAGTCCGGGAACACGTTCAGGGCGATGACGAAGGGCACGTCCTGCCGCTCCATCTCCTCGATGGCCCGGAAGCTGGAGGCCAGCCGGCGGGTGTCCACCAGGACGACCGCCCCGAGGGCGCCCTTGAACAGGCCGTTCCACAGGAACCAGAACCGCTCCTGCCCTGGTGTTCCGAAGAGGTACAGCACCAGCTCCTCGTTGATGCCGATCTTCCCGAAGTCGAGGCTGACGGTGGTCTGCTGCTTGTCCGCCACCCCGATCAGGTCGTCGACGTCCACGCTGGCCTGGGTCAGTGTCTCCTCGGTGGTGAGCGGCTTGATGTCGCTGACCGAACGCACCAGGGTGGTTTTCCCGGTGCCGAAGCCGCCGGCGATCATCACCTTCACCGAGCGGGTGCCGCCCCCGTCCGCCTGCCGGTCGGGATGGTCAAAGCCTTTGAAGTCCACTGAGTACCTCCTCAAGGAGCGCGAGGTCGGGCCCGCGGCCGGCTCCTGACGCCGGGATGGGATCACGGGCCTCGACGCGGCCTGCGTCCAGCAGATCGGCCAGGAGCACCGCGAGAATGTTGAAGGGCAAGCCGAGGTGGGCACCGAGTTCGGCCACCGACAGCGGATCGCGGCAGCGCCGGAGTATCTCCTCGTGCTCATGCTGCAGGCCGGGCTCGGCTGCGGCACGGGAGATGATGAGGGTCGCCACGTCCAGGGTCGACGCCGAACCACCCGGTCCGCTGCGCCCTCCGGTGAGAACGTAGTAGCGCTCGAGACCGGGCGGGTCCGTGGGCCGGCGGGGACCACTCATCCAGACTGCTCGTCCAGGCGCGGACTGGTGCCGAGGAGCTCACCCATCCTCCGCGCCAGGTCCCTCATCTGGTGACCGAGCAGGCCCTGGTCGAGCCCTTCCCTGGCCAGCACGCCGAGATACGTCTCCACACCGGCCCGCACCACGAAGAGATGGCCGCCGTCGACCTCGATCATCGCCAGGCGCAGCTGCCCCGCGTACGTGGGGAACTGCTCGGCCACCGGTTGCGCGAGCGCCTGCAGGCCCGCGACCACAGCGGCGAAGCGGTCCACGTCGTCGGGATCGTCGGCGCCGTAGGAGGTGATGGCCTTGCCGTCACTGGAGGCCACGAGGGCGAAGCGGATCTCCCGGATGCTCTCCGTCAGATCGCGGAGCGCCCAGCTCACGTCATTTCCCTGTTGCGTCATCTGGACTAGTCGCTCTCTTCAGTGCGGTTGGACTCGCGGCCGGCAGTCGTCTCACGGGCGCCCGGGTCGGCGCCCGCGGTCGTCGCCCCCGGTGGGGCGCTCTCGCGCCCGGCCGTGGCGAATGCGGCGAGGCCGGCGAACGAAGCGTCCGGCGGCACGGCGGCCATGGACTCCGTGGGCCGGTCGGCGGCGACCGTACGGGCGGCCGGGGTGTCGGCCCGCCTGCTCCTGCGTCGCGGCAGGCCACCGGGCGTGGTGTCCATGGCTTCGATGGCTTCGGTGCTTTCCACGGGCACGACGCTCTCGGCGTTCTCCGAGGGCACGACGGTCTCGGCGTATTCCGAGGGCACGACGGTCTCGGCGTATTCCGAGGGCACGACGGTCCTGGCCCGCTCGGGGAGCGACCCGGCCCTTCCCTCGGCGGGCCCGGCCGGCTCGGTCACGGGGGCGGTGAGATGGCTGAAGTACTTGTGGGGAACCACCACGACCACGGAGGTGCCGAGCCACGGCGAGTCGGCGAAGGTGACCCGGATGCCGTAGCGGCGCGCGAGAGCGCCCACCACGCGCAGGCCGAGGTTGGCGTCCTCGGAGATACCGCCGAGGCCGGGGCCCTTCGACGTACCCGCGATGGACTGTTCCGCCTCGCGCTTGCGCTCGTCACTCAGACCCTTGCCGGCGTCCTGGATCTCGATGCCGACGCCGTTGGGCACCTCCTTGCCGGATACGACCACGGGCTCGGTGGGCGGCGAGTAGCGCGCCGCGTTGTCGAGGAGGTGGGCGAAGATCAGGGTGAGGTGGTCCACCAGACCGCCGTCGACACCGAGTTCGGGCAGGTGACGGACCTGGATACGGTTGAAGTCCTTGATACGCCCGATGCCGCCGCGGACCACGCTGAGCAGTCGCTGCGGCTCCTGCCACTGGCGTCCGGGCCGGTCCGAACCACCGAGTACGCCGATGCTGGCGGCGAGACAGTCGGCGGGGCCGATCTCCTGGTCCAGCTCCATGAGGCCCTGGGCCACGGCGGGCAGCCGCCCGTGTTCGCCCTGCATCTCGTGCAGCCTGCCGCGCAGCCGGCCGGTCAGCACGTGGATCCGGCTGCCGATGCCGACCACGGCCTGCTCGGCCGACGTGGAGCGGTTCAGCTCCTCCTCGACGGCGAGGAGCGCGGTCCGCTGGACCTTGCGCAGTGCGGCACGCAGCTCCGGACTCGCGTCGGTCTCCTGCGCGGCCTCCGCGAGGATGTCGTCGATCGCCTCGCCGTCCCGGAGCCGGTCGACCGCTCCGGGGAGGTGGCTGTCACCGAGTCTGACGACGACGGCCTGCTGGAGGGCGAGCCGCTCCTCCGTCGCGCGGGCCCGTTCGGCGATGCCGGCCTCGTAGGCCTGGGTGTGCTCCGCGAGCCGGGCGTCGAAGGCGGCCGCCTGCTCGCCCAGCTGCGCCTCCAGGGCGGAGCGCTCGGCCGCGAATCTCTGTTCCCGGCCCCGCACATCCGCGTACCGCTGCTGGGAGTGCTCGGTCTGAGCCGAGCGGAAGTCGTCGTCCGCGCGGTCGAGGCGGGCCCGGGTCCGTACGAGGAGCCGTACACAGACCGCGCCGGCGACGGTGACCGCGGCACCTGCGAACGTCGCGGGTATCTGGACCTCATCGGGTCCCGCCACTGCGGTGACGACGGTTCCGGCTCCTAAGGCCAGCGGCATCAGCCACCAGCCGTACCAGGAGACCGGCGCACGTGCCGCCGGGGGTGGAGTGGCAAGTTCCATCTGCATCCTTCGAGAGCAACACAATCGAACAGGGGGGAATCGCGCACACGCCGCAACACCACACGCAGAGCGGGCAGCACTGCGACGGCCGAGTGAGTTCGAGTCAACTCGCCGCGCCGCAGGGGAGCCTATCGGGTCAGGGGCACAAGTGATCAACTCCCCTCCGCATACCGAAAGGTACGTGATCAGGTCTGGCCGGAACCGGTCGGACTCGGTGACACCCGACGGTGAAGACGTCCTGACGGGGCGTCACTATCACGCGAACAGCACACCTGCGGGCGGTGGTTCGGGAGGGCAGGCGGACAAGTGCGCGCGGACGCGAAGGACGGCGGCCACGCCGACGGGGACCCGCTGCGACTGTGGACGTGCGCCGGAGTGCCCCATCAGAAGTGGCGGGTAGAGGGCTGGCCACCCGCCGCTGTGGGCGAGTGGTCCGTCCTCAGGTGGTGTAGTCGGCGTTGATCTTCACATAGCCTTCCGTGAGGTCGCAGCCGTAGACCGTGAACGCCCCGTCGGCGATACCGAGGTCGACACGGATGACCACCTCGTCGCCGGCGAGGTGGCGCGCAGCCTCCGCCAGCAGCGCGTCACCCGGCTCCTCGGGGTGCATCACGAGGTCGCCGAACCGGATGCGGACGCGCGGCGGTTCGATGTCGGTCTCGTCCTCCAGCTTTCCGACGGCCATGGCGACCCGGCCCCAGTTCGGGTCGGCTCCGTGGACGGCGGTCTTGACCAGGGGCGAGTTGACGACCGCCTTGCCGACGCGCTTGGCCTGGACGTCGTCGCGAGCTCCGGTGACACGTACCTCGATGAGTTTGCTCGCGCCCTCGCCGTCCGAGGCGATGTCGCGGACGAGGTGGAGCGCGCAGTCGTACAGGGCCTGTTCGAAGGCGCCGAGATCCACCGGCCCTGCGAGGCCGTTGGCGAAGACGGCGGCGGTGTCACTGGTGGAGGTGTCGGTGTCGATGCTCAGGGCGTTGAAGGTCCTGTCCATGACGCGGCGGAAGAGGGCGTCGAGTTCACCGGCCGGGATGTCCGCGTCGGTGAAGAAGAACGTGAGCAGCGTGGCCATGTTCGGCTCGATCATGCCGACGCCCTTGGCGATGCCGGTGAGTACGGCGTCGCCGCAGCGCACGGTGATGTGCTTGGGCCGGGTGTCGGTCGTCATGATGGCCCTGGCAGCCGCGGCGGCGTCCAGCTCCGGGAAGGGCCAGGCCAGAGCTGCGAGACCGGCCCTGATGCTCTCCATCGGGTAGGGGCGGCCGATGACGCCGGTGGAACCGATGACCAGTTCCCCGGGTGCGACCCCGGCGATCGACGCGACCCTGCGTCGGACCTCGGCGGCGTGTTCGGCCCCGGCGCGCCCGGTCGCCACATTGGCGTTGCGGGAGAGCACGACCATGCCGCGGGCCCGCTGCGCGGGAGCGTCCTCGCGGCTGAGCGCGACGCTCGGGCCCGCGAACCGCGAGCGGGTGAACACCGCCGCCGACCTGGCCGGCACCTCGGACACCACGGCCGCGAAGTCGTCCTCCAGGTCCTTGAGCCCCATGTTCGCCGTCACACTGCGAAAGCCCTGCGGGACCATGGTCTCCATGACCGACACACTCCCTCATGCTGAATATTTATTCCCGTTAACGCAAACATATACCACGCGGAACGACCCGCGCGAAGCCCTGACAGGAGCACCGAGATGCCGGACACCGAGGCCCTCACCCATGCCTGGCACATCGAGGACGAGGTCTACCTGCGTCATGAGGAACGCCGGGGTCGCCGTTTCGCGTACACGAGTCTGGACCCGGTCCGCACAGCACTCGTGGTGATCGACATGGTGCCGTTCTTCGTAGACGCCAACCCCTACACCCGCGGCATCGTCCCGAACATCCAACGGCTCGCCGACCGCCTGCGCTCCGCCGGCGGAACGGTCGCCTGGGTCCTGCCCGCGCGCACGGAACGGACCCCGGTCGGCGACGAGTTCCACGGTCCCGAAGCAGCCGAGATGTTCCGCAACTCCGGCGGCAGCGGACCTCTCCGGGGCCGGCTGTGGCACGAGTTCACCACCGGTGCCGACGACC
The DNA here is from genome assembly GCF_044765585.1 of Streptomyces sp. NPDC102441. NCBI lineage: Bacteria > Bacillati > Actinomycetota > Actinomycetes > Kitasatosporales > Streptomycetaceae > Streptomyces > Streptomyces sp. NPDC102441. The sequence continues at coordinate 80,616 of NZ_JBIWKH010000006.1, read as the reverse complement.
TGCTGACGGAGAAGTCCGCGCCCAGCGCCTTCTTCCCCGGCCGCAGCCCGCTTCCCGGGCTGCTCCAGGAGCGCGGGATCGACACCGTTCTGATCACCGGCACGGTCACGAACGTGTGCTGCGAGAGCTCGGCCCGCGACGCCTGGACACTCGGCTACCGGGTCGTCCTGGTCGCCGACGCCAACTCCACCGGCCGCGACCAGGAACACAACGCCACCCTACGGACGGTCTACCGCTCCTTCGGCGACGTCCGGCCCACCACGGACGTGCTCGGCCTCATCGACTCACGGCTCCGGCCGCCCCGGGCCACCTGACACGCGGGCCCGGCCCTGTTCGTCGAGCGATGCTGCGTCGGTACGACAGCGGGCTCGGATCGCTCGCCCCCTGAACTCATAGGGCCGGGTGCAGTCCTTCGAAGCGCACCGCCCAGCGCTGGTCTGCCGGAAAGCCCGGCGCGTGCCGGTCGGGTGCGCCGTCCCAGCCGGCCGCCATGAACGCGATGGCGTACAGCAGCGCGGCGTTGCTCGGGAAGTACGGGAACGGCCCGCCGGTTGCCAGACCCGCGTCGTCGAACTGGAAGCCTGCGGCCGGGTGCAGCAGGAAGTCCACGGCGTCGTCGGGGCGTCCGAGCCGCGCGGCGCACATGGCGAGCATCGGGAAGTCCCATCCCCAGGTCCGGTCGAACTGCCAGCCGGTGAAGACCTTCTCGGCGGTGCGGGCCATCGTGGGGACGTCGACACCGTCGCCCGGCAGCCAGCCGTACGCTCCGATCAGGGCCGGGTGCTCGTAGTTCCACCGTGTCCACATGTCCTGCACGCCTTCGTGCAGGACGTACGTGCCGTCCTGCACCGGCAGCGGCGCGAGCCCGTCGTGGACACGCTGCCACCCCGGGTCGCCGCGCAGGCCGAGCCGTTCACGCCACTGCTGCGCGACCCGCAGGCCGAAGCGCCAGTACGCGAGCTCGAACGTCGGGTTCCGCGTGGTCTTCGGGTCGGTGTTCTCCGAGACGAGGTGCATCGGCGGGCCGAGGATGTAGCGGCGCGCGTCCTTGTCCCAGAAGGCCCAGGAGGAGAGGAAGTCGGCAGTGTCGAAGACGATGTCGCGCCACTTCCGCAACGTGCTCTCGTCGGGATGCGCCCGGTAGTCCATCTCGGCCAGGAAGATCGGGTGCGGCTGTTGCCACATCAGCAGGGCGTGGATGACGTGCGGTGACTCGCGCCCGTCGGCCGTCGTGCACTTCGGCCAGCGCGCTCCGCGGAAGCCCTGGGACTCCGCGCGTTCGCGCGCCGACCGGTGGAATCGTTCATAGACGTCCAGGCTGCGGTCGAGCATCGGCCAGCGGTTCCACAGCGCCCAGTGCGCACCGTGCCACCAGTACATCTCCATGTGGAACTTGCCGTTCCAGCCGTTGTTGACGAGCCCGGATTCCTGCGGCGGCAGCGAGCCCGCCTCGTTCGCGCGCATCAGGTACTGGGAGAGCACCACACGGCGCTCCAGTTCCTTCCAGCGCGGGTCGGCGCTCGCGGAGAGGTCGATCGCTCCGCCGGAGAGCCAGTACTGCCGCCAGGCCCGCGTGCTCGCCGCGAAGGTCGCACCCGACGTCGGAACCGACCCTGACCGCGTGGGCGCGAACGTGCAGGTGAACCGCAGCCGGTCGGCGTGGCGGTCGCCGGCGAGACGGTAGCGATGCCGGTCGGCCGCTGCTCCGATCGACAGGTTCTGGTCGTCGGGTACGACGATGTCGTGGTCCTGGCCCGCGTACGTGTAGCCGAGCACCAGGCGCTTGGCCATGCCGGGCGCCGGGTCGCCGAGTTTCAGGTGGCTGACGAGGAGGACGAGCGAATTGTCCGCGACCAGTTGCGCGAGCTTGCCGGTGACGTCGGCCCAATGACCGTCGGTTCCGTACCGCGCAGTGCGGATGACGAGCTCTCCTGCGGTGGAGCCCGGGCCGGTGAACACCCCGTGGCCTTCCCAGGCGAGAGCGGCGTGGTACTCGGTGGAGTCCAGGCGGTGTGTGATGTCGGCGTGGTTGTGCCCGTGTGTCGTCGCCGTCGTCTCGTGGGCGTCGGGGGCACCGTAGGTGCCGACATACGCGGCGAACTCCTCCTCGTCGGCGTAGGGGAAGTCGAGAAAGACCGCCAACCGCTCGGCAGAGACGAGCGGCGAGTCGATTTCCACAGCGACCGTGTCGCGATCGGGGTGGCAGCAGGTGCGGACGTGCACCGGGTCACCGGCGATCTCGAACCGACTGTCGACGACGCCGGTCCACAGGTCGAGTTCCTGGTGGATCCCCGTGATGTCGGCGGCGACGGCGGCGCGGCCGTCGGGCATGGCCAGCTCGAGACCGATACGCCCGAGGTTGATGCGAGCCGGGCTGGCGTAGAGCCACGACGACAGGTCGGGCTGATCCGGATTCGGGATGGGGTATTCGACGGGACGGCCGTGCGTGTCCCAGGTCTCACCGCGGAAGTCCGACGGCTCCTGGCCGGGCGGGAGCGGGAAGCTGTGCCATCCCCAGTCGGACATGGTGTTGAAGGGGACGAACGTCTGCAGCCCGGTGACGTCGACACCGAATGCGAACCCGCCGTTGCCGACCTGCAGCGGGCTCTGTGTGTCGAGTTTCCCGCGCACGACCCGATGGCGGGTCACGACGGATCGGCGATCGATCGGACGTACCGACGTGGCATCGGCCGGTGTTCGAGCCGCGGCGGCGGGCTCCGAAGTGACGCCGACCACCGCTGCGGCCGCCGAACCGGACAGGAACGTTCTACGAGTGACCATACGGTGCTCCTGACTGAGAGATGGAACAGCCACCCGTCTCGGCCATGTGGGCGAGGCACCGGCGGTTGTCTCTGCACGCATCACGGGGCCTGATGCGCGCATCGGTGGACGGGCGGAGTGTCCCGGTCCGCACACCACGCGCTCGGCAAGAGACTGGTCGGCCGGTCAGCTGACCAGTACTCGTCGCACTCCTCCACCGGCATCGAACGCTGGACAGCTCACGGAGATGATGTGCCGTTGATTCGATTCAAACTGTGCGACAGGCTAAGCCCGTTGTCTTGATTCAGGCAATGCGCCGGAGGCAAGTCATCTGCGCCACTCCTCGACGGACGACCTCACCCGGCCACGCCTGACGTCATTGAACGTTTCAATCTCTCCTCGACCTCCGGCTATGTCCGGACGGCACTGGCGGACGGCCCGACCACCCACCCACCCCGGGGAGGACGAGGTGCACCGAATCCGGTGCAGTCTGTTTACAGGCTCCGTTCCGACCGGTAAGCAAGCACCAGCACTGTGCGAAGTCGTCCGGTGCTGTTGGTAGTTGGTCGGTTTCGATACGGAGGACTGGATGAGACGGCGAAACCTACGTGCCGGCCCCATGGCGCTGATGGCGGCGGCGGTCAGCGCCGCACTGACTCTGAGTGCGGCCGGCCCGGCGAGCGCACTGCCTGACAACGTTGTCGGCCCCCATTCCGGCCCCGCGGCCACGTCATGGACCGTGCAGCGCGGCGGGCCCACCGCAGTCGTCACCCTCGACCGGGCCGACGGCTCGCTCGACTTCTCCGTCCGGCGGAACGGACGGACGGTCCTCGAACCCGCGCCCGTCGGTGTGGTCACGGATCAGGCGGATCTGACCTCGGGACTGCACCTGCTGCACCGTGACAGCCGGGCGGTCGACGAGAAGTACACGACGACCGTCGGCAAGCAGCTCCGGCGGTCCGTCCACATGAACGAGTCACGGTTCGCTTTCGAGGGGAAGAGCGGTGTACGCCTCGATCTGGTGGTCCGGGCCACCGACGACGGCGTGGCTTACCGCTATGTGCTGCCCGGCAAGGACGGCGTGACCATCGAGCACGAGGCCTCCGCCTTCCAGCCCCCGGCCTCCTCGCCTGCCTGGCTCAGCGCCTACGCCGCCCCTCACGAGCAGCCTTACGACCGGACCACCGCGGCCTCCGCGGGCAGCGGCGAGTACGGCTACCCGGCGCTCTTCCAGGTGGGCGACCAGAACGTCGTACTCGCCGAGTCGGACCTCGACGGCCGGTACTCCGGCAGCCGTCTGGCGCACGAACAGGGCACCGGACGCTACGAGGTGGAGCTTGCCGACAAGGAGGTCCACTCGGACGGACCGCTCACCACCCCGTGGCGCACCGCCGTCATCGGCGATCTCGCGACCGTCACCGAGTCCACCCTCATCGACGACCTGGCGCCGCCGTCCCGGATCCGCGACACCTCCTGGATCGAACCCGGGAAGGTTGCCTGGTCATGGCTGGCCGGATTCAGCGAGGCCCAGCGCAGCCTGGAGACGCAGGAGAAGTTCGTGGACCACGCCGCGGCGCACGGGTGGCAGTACGCCCTCGTCGACGACGGCTGGAAGACCACGGACTGGATGCCGCAGCTCATGGACTACGCGAAACGGCGCGGAGTGAAGATCCTGCTGTGGATGGCCTGGACGGACCTCGACACCGCCGCTGAGCGTGACACGCAGCTGGACAAGGTCAAGAAGTGGGGCGCCGCCGGCCTCAAGATCGACTTCATGGACTCCGACACCCGTGAGCGTTATCAGTGGTACGACGACGTACTCAAGGCCACGGCCGAGCGCGAACTCGTCGTCAACTTCCACGGCTCCACGATCCCGAACGGCATCCAGCGCACCTGGCCGCACGTGATGTCGATGGAGGCGGTGCACGGCGCCGAACAGGGCGACGTCCGGGCCGACAACATCGCGACGCTGCCGTTCACCCGTAACGTCGTCGGGTCGATGGACTTCACCCCGATGGGTTTCCAGTTCGGTCAGCGCAACACATCCGATGCGGCGGAACTGGCCCTGTCCGTCATATTCGAGTCGGGTCTGCAGAACTTCGCGGGCAGCATCGCGGAGTACCGGGCCCGTCCCGAACTGACCCGCTTCCTGGAGCAGGTACCGACGGTCTGGGACGAGACAAAGCTGCTGAAGGGCAGCGCGCCCGGTCGGAGCGCCGGCTTCGCACGACGCAGTGGCGCCCGATGGTTCCTGGGTGAGATGGCCGCAGGTGCGGCTCGCACCCACCAGGTGCCGCTGGACTTCCTGGGCGGCGGGAAGTGGCGCGTCGACGTGGTCCGCGACGGCTCGGACGGTCTGGTCCGGGAGAGCCGGCTGCTCACTCGCCACGACACCCTGAAGGTGCCGGGCGTCGAGAACGGTGGATTCGCCGCGATCGTCTGCCGTGCCGTGCCCGGCCGGGCCGGTTGCGACGAGCCCGTACGCCATGTCCCCTCGGGCACGCTGACGGTGGACCCGCAGCAGACCGCGGCGGATCCGGGCACAGAGGTGAAGCTCGACGGCAGCTTCGCGATCGACGAGTTCGGTCCGGTCACCGATGTCACCCTCAGCGCGAAGGCCCCGGAGGGCTGGAGCGTCGAGGGGCCGGGGGCGACCGCGGCCGAGCTGGCCACCGGACAGCCGCTGACCGCGGACTGGCGGATCACCGTACCGGAGCAGCCCGCCTACGGCTGGACGGAAATTCCGGTCACCGTCACCTATCGGGATCCGGCCGCGGGCGCAACAGCCCCGGAACTGAGACTGCAGAGGCAGGCCCGTGTCTTCGTGTCACCGCCCGGCATCGACTACGTCAGCGATCTCCCCTTCTCGGCGGAGAGCAACGGCTGGGGCCCGGTCGAGCGGGACACCTCCAACGGCGAGTCGGCCAAGGGCGACGGGGGCCCGCTGCGTATCGGCGACCGGACCTACGACAAGGGGCTCGGCACACACGCGCCCTCCGAGGTGGCGGTCGACCTGGGCGGTATGTATGACCGTTTCATCGCCGACGGCGGCATCGACGAGGAGACGCCGGACAAGGGGTCCGTGGTCTTCGAGGTCGTCGGCGACGGGAAGGTACTGGGCACCAGCGAGGTCATGGGTCCGGATGACGCCGCCCATACCTTCGACATCGACGTCACCGGCGTGCAGCGGCTGACCCTGCGCGTGACGGACGGCGGCGACGGTAACGACTCGGACCACGCGGACTGGGCCGACGCACGGCTGCACATCGCCGCCGGCACCGCCGGCCGGTAACCGGACGGGCCCGGCGAAGGCGCTGTTCGCCGGTGGAGATCTGCCCGTGGGTGTGCCCCTTCGCGGACAGCGAGGGGGCATTCCATCCATGCCGGTCAGAGGCAGAACCGCTGGTGGCGGCAGACGAGTCGGGCTGTACGCCGGGTTCTGTCGCCCGGTCGCCTCACGGCGGCCGGGGAGACGGCCATCCATCTAGGACCGGCATTGCTGCCGGTCTCGTGCGGTCTACCCGCGAACTCGGGCGGGCAGCCCTCGAACGTTCGCGCAGGAGCACCGGGGCGCTCCCTCTTGACCTTGCTCCGGGTGGGGTTTACCTAGCCGCCTGAGTCGCCTCAGGCGCTGGTGGTCTCTTACACCACCGTTTCACCCTTACCGGGGACCGAGGTCCCCGGCGGTCTTTTTTCTGTGGCACTGTCCCGCGGGTCACCCCGGGTGGCCGTTAGCCATCACCCTGCCCTGTGGAGCCCGGACGTTCCTCGGGAGGATCCGGGGATCCTCACGCGGCCGTCCGCCCGGCTCGTCTGCCGTGGTGACCATGCTACCCGGCGGGACCGGAGGTGAAGGCCGCGATGCCCGCCTCCCAGGCCGCCGAGAGGTCGGCGCCCGGGGGGAAGCGGCCGTTGAGCTCCAGGACCACCATTCCGTGGGCGAAGGCCCAGGCCGCCCGGGCCCGGTCCTCGTCGCCACCGGCGGCACGGAACAGCGGAGCCGACGCGGCGTCCGCCGCTCCTGTGGCGGTAAGGCTGCGGCCCATGGTGAGGAGGTAGAGGTGCGGGTGGGCCAGAGCATAGGTGCGGTAGGCGGTGGCGAGCGCGGAGAAGGAGCCCGGAGCCGCCGCCTCGGCGGCCGCCAGGACCCCGGCGGTCTCCCGGAGCATCTCGGCGGCCAGGGCCGCCACCACGGAGGACTTGTCCGGGAAGTGCTTGTACAGGGACGGCGCCTTGACGCCCACCCGGTCCGCCAGCCGGCGCATGGTGAGCGCTTCGGGACCCTCCGCCTCCAGCAGGACGCGTGCGGCGGCGATGATCTGCCGGGGCCTGCCGGCCGTGGGGGCGGTGGCGAGGTCAGTCACGCATGAGACCTTCCCTGGTACGGAGTCGCTACGCATCCCGCAGCCGAGGACGTGATCGTACGAGATGCGGACAAGCCGTCCTCACTCGGGCGCGAACAGCACCTTCGACGAGCCGGGGTCGGCCTGGGTGAGGCGGGCCCGCAGTCGTTCGCCGAGAGGGAGAGGGCCTGTCGCCGGACCGGCCCGTACCCTTGCCGGGGGTTCCCGCATGGGCGGAGCCCTGTGACGCGTATGAAGGAGAACCCCCGTGCTCGTGCTGTTGCCGCCCTCCGAAGGTAAGGCCGCCTCGGGGCGCGGGGCACCGCTGAAGCCGGAGTCCCTGTCCCTGCCGGGCCTCGCCGAGGCCCGGGCCGCGGTCCTCGACGAGCTGGTCGAGCTGTCGCTGGCGGACGAGGAGAAGGCCCGGGAGGTGCTCGGGCTGAGCGAGGGGCTGCGCGGCGAGATCGCGAAGAACGCGGAGCTGCGCACGGCCGGGACGCGGCCCGCAGGGGAGATCTACACCGGTGTGTTGTACGACGCCCTCGGCCTGGCCACGCTGGACGCGGCGGCCAAGCGCCGGGCCGGGAAGTCGTTGCTGGTCTTCTCCGGGCTGTGGGGAGCGGTGCGGGTGGGCGACCGGATCCCCTCGTACCGCTGCTCGATGGGGGTGAGGCTGCCGGGCCTGGGAGCGCTGAACGCCTACTGGCGCACCCCGATGGCGTCGGTCATGCCGGAGGCGGCCGGAGAGGGGCTGGTCCTCGACCTGCGCTCGTCCGCGTACGCCGCGGCGTGGAAGCCGTCGGGCGAGGTCGCGGAGCGCACGGCGAGTGTGCGGGTGCTCCAGTCCCAGATGGTGAACGGGATGGAGAAGCGGTCCGTGGTGAGCCACTTCAACAAGGCCACGAAGGGCCGGATGGTCCGCGATCTGCTGCTGGCCGGGGCCCGCCCGAAGGGGCCCGCGGAGCTGGTGGAGGTCCTGCGTGGCCTCGGATACGTGGTGGAGGCGCAGGCCCCTGAGCGGGCCGGGCGGCCGTGGGCGCTCGATGTGGTCGTCACCGAGATCCACTGACCCATAGCTAGCATTGCAACATGCGCAACGCGCGTTGCGCATCGTGCGGTTCTCGCGGCAGGATGAGTCCATGACCTCCTCCGTGCCCGCCGCCGCGTCCGCTTCCGTGCTCGACCTCGCCCCCGTCGTCCCCGTCGTCGTGCTGGAGGACGCGGCCGACGCGGTGCCGCTGGCGCGCGCGCTCGTAGCGGGCGGGCTGCCCGCGATCGAGGTCACGCTGCGGACGGCCGCCGCGCTCGACGCGATCCGGGCGATCGCCTCGGAGGTCCCCGAGGCCGTGGTCGGCGCCGGCACGGTGATCTCCCCGGCGCATGTGACGGAGACCGCCGCGGCCGGAGCGCGCTTCCTGGTCAGCCCCGGCTGGACGGACGCTCTGCTGGACGCGATGAAGGCGTCGGGCCTGCCGTTCCTGCCGGGCGTCTCGACGACGTCCGAGGTGGTCGCGCTGCTGGAGCGCGGGATCACGGAGATGAAGTTCTTCCCCGCCGAGGCCGCGGGTGGCACCGCCTATCTCAAGGCGCTGGCGTCCCCCCTCCCCCAGGCCCGGTTCTGCCCGACGGGCGGCATCTCGCTCGCCTCGGCACCTTCGTATCTGGCCCTGCCCAACGTGGGCTGCGTGGGCGGCAGTTGGATGGTGCCCGGGGACGCGGTGGCGGCGAAGGACTGGGCGCGCGTGGAGCGGCTGGCCGCCGAGGCGTCGGCGCTGGGCGGCCGCTGAGCCTGCCCGATCCGGACGAGAGCCCTGACCGACGCAGGTGCGGGGTGTCGTTGACTAACGCAGGTGCGAGGTGTCGTTGAGCAGCCTCAGTGACGGGTTCCCGTCCGCGTAGTAGGCCACCGTCGAGACCGAGGCCGGCGACAGCTCCATGCGGAACAGCGACTCCGGCGGGGCGCCCAGCGCGAGCCGGACCAGGGTCTTGATCGGGGTGACGTGCGTGACCAGGAGCGCCGTACGCCCCGCGTGACGGGCGATCAGCCGGTCGCGTGCCGCCGACACCCGCTCCGCCACCTCCGCGAAGCTCTCGCCACCGCCCGTGGGCGCCGCGTCGGGGGACGCCAGCCAGGTGGTGAGGTCGGAGCCGTAGCGCTCCTTCACCTCGCCGAAGGTGAGCCCCTCCCAGACCCCGAAGTCCGTTTCGCGCAGGCCATCCTCGATACGGACCTCCAGACCGAGCCTGGCCGCCACCGCCTGTGCCGTCTCACGGCAGCGGCGCAGCGGGGAGCTCACGATCTCCTGGACCGTGCCCCGGGCGGCGAACGCCTCCGCGGCGCAGGCGGCCTGGTGACGGCCGGTCTCCGAGAGCTCCGGGTCGCTGCCGCCGCTCCCCGAGAACCGCTTCTCCGGGGTGAGCACCGTCTCGCCGTGCCGCAGCAGGATGAAGGTGGCGGGCGCGCCCAGGTCGGGTGCGCTCCCCCAGCCCACCTGCGGGGCCGCGCCCGCCGGGCGGGCGGCGGCCATCGCGGCGCGGACCTTCGCAGCGCCCGCCACCGCGTCGCCGGGCGGGCCGGACGGAGGATCCGGGAGGGCCGGCGTGCGCGTCGTCTCCAGGTCGGCCGTCGAGGACGCCGGGTCCCACCGCCTGCCCTGCCTGCCGGCGTCCATCGCCTCGTTGGCGAGCCGGTCGGCGTGCTTGTTCTGCTCGCGCGGGATCCACTCGTACGTGACCGAGGAGGCGGGCAGGATACCCGCGGCCTCCGCGGCCAGCGGCTTCATGTCGGGGTGCTTGATCTTCCAGCGGCCCGACATCTGCTCGACCACCAGTTTGGAGTCCATGCGGACACGGACCTGCACGTCCGTGTCCGGGAGGAGCTCCCTGACCGCCGTCAGGCCGGCGATCAGGCCCCTGTACTCCGCCACGTTGTTCGTCGCGACACCGATGTACTCGGCGGCCTCGGCGAGCGTCTCACCGGTGTCCGGGTCGATCACGGCCGCGCCGTAACCGGCGGGCCCCGGGTTGCCCCGGGAGCCGCCGTCCGCCTCGACGACCAGCCGGCGCGGAGCGGGCATTACAGGCCCGACTCCGAGGTGCGGACCAGGATGCGGTGGCAGTTCTCGCAGCGCAGCACGGTGTCGGGGGACGCGGCCTTCACGTCGTTGACCTCGGTGATGTTCAGCTCCAGGCGGCAGCCCTCGCAGCGGCGCTGGTAGAGCCGTGCCGCGCCGACGCCGCCCTGCTGGGCGCGCAGCTTGTCGTACAGCTTGAGCAGGTCCGCGGGGACGGCACCGGCGACGACCTCGCGGTCCTTGGCGACGCTGGCGGTCTCGGCGTCGAGCTCCTTGGAGGCCGCGTCCCGGCGTGCGGTGGCGTCGTCGGCCTTGGCCTGTACGGCGCTGACGCGCTCGGTGAGTTCGGCGACGCGCTCCTGGGCGGACTCGCGGCGCTCCATGATCTCGAGGACGACGTCCTCCAGGTCGCCCTGGCGCTTGGCCAGCGAGGTGATCTCGCGCTGGAGGCTCTCCAGGTCCTTCGGCGAGGAGACCGCGCCGGAGTCGAGCCGCTGCTGGTCGCGGACGGCGCGCTGGCGCACCTGGTCGACGTCCTGCTCCGCCTTGGTCTGCTCGCGGGTGGTGTCGCTCTCCTCGGTCTGCGAGGCGACGAGCAGGTCGCGCAGCTGCGCGAGGTCGCTGTTGAGCGAGTCGAGCTCGGCGTGCTCGGGCAGCGACGTGCCCCTGTGGGAGAGCTGCGACAGACGTACGTCGAGTGCCTGGACTTCGAGGAGTCGGATCTGGTCGGCGGGCGCGGCGTTCAGTTGGGGGCTCCAGAAGAGTGGTGGGTGGTCCAGGGGTCGGTGACCTGCTTCGAGACATGGACCCGCAGGTCCCATCCGTGGCGGTCGGAAATCGCGTCGAGCTGCGCGGCGGCCTGCTCGCACCAGGGCCATTCGGTGGCCCAGTGTGCGGCATCGACGAGGCCGAGCGGCGAGTGCTGGACGGCCTCGGAGGCCGGGTGGTGGCGCAGGTCCGCGGTGAGGAAGGCGTCCACACCGGCTGCGCGTACGGCGTCGAAGAGGCTGTCACCGGAGCCGCCGCTCACCGCGACCCGGCGCACGAGCGCGTCGGGGTCGCCGGCCAGCCTGACGCCCTGCGCGGTGGCGGGCAGCCGGGCGGCGGCGCGGGCGGCGAAGTCGCGGAGGGTCTCGGGGCGGTCGAGCTCGCAGATACGGCCGAGCCCGCGGCGCCCGTCGGCGTCGGCGGGGTCCGGCACGAGAGGGCCGGTGACCCGCAGGTCCAGGGCGCTCGCGAGGGCGTCGGAGACCCCGGGGTCGGCGGTGTCGGCATTGGTGTGCGCGACGTGCAGGGCGATGTCGTGCTTGATCAGCCCGTGGACGACCCGGCCCTTGAAGGTGGAGGCCGCGACCGTCGTCGTACCGCGCAGATAGAGCGGGTGATGGGTGACGATCAGCTGGGCGCCGAGGGTGCGGGCCTCGTCGGCGATCCGCTGGACGGGGTCGACGGCGAAGAGGACCCGGTCGATCTCCGCTCCGGGATCCCCGCAGACCGTGCCGACCGCGTCCCATCCTTCGGCCCGCTCGGGGGGCCAGAGGGCGTCGAGCTCGGCGATGACTTCAGACAGACGGGGCACGGAGGAAAGGCTACCTGTCCGCCGTGCCCCGTCGCCCCTGGCCGCCGGGCCCGTGGAGCGGACCCGGCGGCCAGGGGCGAATCGTTACAGGGCGAGGCCGTTACCTCACGGGGCCGGCGTGGTGGCCGGCTGTTCGACGAGGTCGGCGCGGAGGTCGTCGAGGACCAGGTTCGCGGAGGTGACACCGAGCCCGAGGTACCAGGTCTCGTCGGGGACGTCCTCGGCCCGGCCGGCCTTCACGGCGGCGAGGTTCTTCCACAGCGGGTTGGCGCGGGCGGTGTCGCGTTTGGTGGCCTTCGCGTCACCGTAGACACCGGTGAAGATCCAGTCGGCGTCCGCCTGGTCCATGTTCTCCGAGCTGATCTCCGCGGCCAGATCGTTGATCTGCTGGTTCTCGGGCCGCGGCAGGCCCACGTCCTGAAGGATCGTGCCGATGAAGGAGGCCTTGGCGTAGAGGCGGATCTTGCCGGGCATGTAGCGGACCATCGAGACGGTCGGTTTGTCCGGGCCGATGTCCGCGCCGAGCCTCTTCGCCTTCGCCTCGTAGGCGGCGAGCTCGGACTGCGCCTTCGCGGTCCTGTCGAGCGCGGCGGCGTTCAGGAGGTAGTTCTCCTTCCAGGTGAAGCCCGGACGGATGGAGAACACGGTCGGCGCGATCTTCGAGAGCTCGTCGTACGTGTCGGCGGCGCGCAGCTGGCTGCCGAGGATCAGGTCCGGCTGGAGGGCGGCGATGGCCTCGAGATTGAGGCTGTTGATCGTCCCGACGCTCGCCGGGTTTCCCGCCTCCTTCTGCAGGTACGACGGAATGGCGTCGTCTCCCTCGGAGGGGGCGTAGCCGACGGGCTTCACGCCGAGCGAGACGACGTTGTCGAACTCACCGACGTCCAGCACGACCACGCGCTCGGGCGCGGCTTCGAGCGTCGTGCTGCCCATGGCGTGGGTGAGCGTACGGGGGAACTCGCCGGCCTCGGCGTCGGTCCCGTACGCCGCGGTCTTCTTCGCCGCGTCGGCGAAGTCCTTGCCGCCCGTGGCGACGGCCGCCTTCTTGTCACCGCCCGTGCCGCCCGCCGCGGACCCGCCGCCTGTGTCGCCGCCGCACGCCGAGAGGGAGAGGGCGGCCGCGACCGCGAGACCGATCGCGGCGGTGCCGCGGCGTCTGAAGGACATGTTCTGCTCCAGTTCGGGACGTACACAGGAAATCCTTAGGCAAGCCTCACCTTAGACACGCGAGGATGCCGCAGCACAGCCACCCTCACTTCCGCAGGCGAATCAGGACCTCGGCACCCTTATGTGTGAAGTGGCGTGGCTCGTGTTGTCCGGTGGGGAGTGCGAAACCTAGCTTCGGTTGCCGGAGGTGACCGGACCATGACTGCCTGTGCCATCGAGGACAAGACCACCGGAATCGCGAGGGCCGCCGCGGCGGCCGGCCCCGCACCCGAACCCGCGGAACCGGACGGGCCGGCCGAGCCCGTGAAACCCCGCGCCGCGGGAGTGCCGGGCGAGGACGCGGACCGGGCCGGAACGAACGCGCCCGGCGAGGAGGAGGACGCGGAGGCCCCGGCCGATCCGATCGACGCGGGGGCACCCGGGGGGACCGACGGTCCGCCTGTGCCGCCCCTTCCCTCCGTACCGCCCGTTCCGTCGGCGCCACCCGCTGTACCCGCAGCTCCCGCACGGGTACGGCGGGACGAAGCGGCTGCCCCTCCGGCCCCGTCACGTCTCGTGCCGCCCGCGCTCACCCTTGCCGCCGACCATGCGTACGCGGCGCGGCTCACCCCGGCCGGAGAGGCCTCCGGCCCCGGCTGGTTTCCCGAGCGCTGGACGCTGGACGGCCCCGAGCCCTACGCCGTGCCCCTCCCCCTGGACCGGCCGGAGAACGCCTCCTCCGACGTGCAACCGCTCTCGGACGGGCGGGTCCTGATCCGGCGGGAGGCGGCACCCGGCCGGCACACGTTCTCACTCCTCTACCCGACAGGGCCCGGCACGGGCGAGATCTCCCTGGGCGCCCTCGACTGCGCGGAGCTCACGCTGCTCCCCCCGCCCCCGGACGGGATGACCGCCTACGCACTGCTCCCCGGCGAACGCTCCACCGGTGTCTGGCTGGTGGCGGGCGGCGCGTTCGGCCCCGAGCGTGTCGCGGATGTCCCGGGACGCTGTTCGGGCGGTGTCTGGCTGGACCGCGAGGGCCGGCTGCTCGCCCTGGACCGGCAGATGTCCGGCGGCGGCCCCGTGAAGGCGGTCGTCGTGGACCTGGAGCGCCTCGGTGAGGTGACCCCGCTGCTGCAGATCGCGCCGGAGAGCAACGACCGGCTGCTGATGGCCGACGCGGACAGCGGACTGCTGCTGGTCCGGTCGGACGCGCCCGGCCACGACCGGCTCGGCTGGGGTGTACTCGGCAGCTGCCTCCCCGTGCGTTTCCCGGAGTGCCTGCGCACCCCGGACGAGACACTGACGCCGTTCGCCGTGCAGCCCGGCCAGATGCTGATGCCGGAGAGCTGCGCGGTGGCTCTGCGGATCGACGGAGCCGGGGGCAGCTGGGTGGGGCTGTGGCGCCCGGCGGGACGCAGGCTGCACCAGTTCGCGGGACCCGGCGGATGGCTCACCGGCTCCGGCTTCTGGACACGGGAGGGGGTGCTGCACCTGCCGTACTCGCAGGAGGGCGCCCCGTGCGCCGTGGCGTTGATGGAGGCTCCCGTGGACGAGCCTCACCCGTCCGTCACTTCCGGAACGAACGCCTCCGCGGCCACTCCGGCGCGCGGTGTGTGCACGCCCGTACCGCTGGGGCAGGCGCCTCTCACCGGCCGTGTCGTACCTGGATAAACTTGCCCGTGGCTACGCAGTCGTTCCGTGCGGACGCCGACGGTGACCGTTCCGGGTGGCGGCGTGGCTGCGACACACACGTAAGCGATTGCAACGGGGAGACTTCCCACATGTCTGAAGCCCGAACCGACACGACCCAGACGCGTCCGCCCCGGGCGGACACGGAACGGGCCGAAGCCGGCGGCTACGGAAAGCACCGAGGAGGCGCATCTGCGGAGAGCGTGACCGCGCAGCCGCACGGCCGTCATCGCCGTCCCTCCGAAGGGGGTGGCAGCGCGGCGGCCTGAACCCGCCCCGTACACGGCACGAGGGCCGTCGCAGCCACCCGGGCGCGGCGGCCCTCGGCCGTGCGGCGCCCGCTCCCAACAGCGCGCGCACCCAGGACATTTGTCATCGAGGACTCCGTACAGTCGCCCCTGCCGCGCGGAGCGCCCGGTCCGTAGCGTCGTGGACATGACGCAGACAACGGGGACGCAGACAACGAGGACCGGGCCGGCGGTGGAGTTCACCGCGGTGGCCAAGGCCTTCGGCAGGGCGGGACACACCGTGCGGGCGGTCGACGGCATCGATCTCACGGCGGGGAGGGGCGAGACCGTCGCCCTGCTGGGCCGCAACGGCGCGGGGAAGTCCACGGCCATCGGCCTGCTGCTGGGCCTGAACGAACCCGACTCCGGCACGGTGCGCCTCCTGGGCCGCACACCCGGCCAGGCGGTCCGCGCGGGGCTGGCCGGCGCGATGCTCCAGGACGGCCGCCCCATTCCCCGGGTGACGGCGGGTGAGCTGGTCCGCTTCGTCGCGGCCCTCTATCCGCGCCCGCTGCCCGTGCCCGAGGTGCTCGACCTCGCGGGGGTGACGGAGTACGCGGACCGGCGCGTCGACAAGCTGTCCGGCGGCCAGGTCCAGCGCGTCCGGTTCGCCGTCGCGCTGGCCGGCGACCCCGAACTGGTCGTGCTGGACGAGCCGACGGCCGCACTGGATGTGGAGGCGAGGCGCGCGTTCTGGGGCTCGATCCGGTCCGTCGCGGAACGCGGCACCACCGTCCTGTTCTCCACGCATCATCTGGAGGAGGCCGACGAGAACGCCGGCCGGATCGTCGTCCTGCACCAGGGCCGGATCGTCGCGGACGGCAGCGGCGAGGCGATCAAACGGTCGGCGGGCAGCGCCCTGGTCTCCTTCGACCTGGCGGACCGCTCCGCCGCGGGACTGGAGTCGCTGCCCGGCGTCGTGGGCGTCGATGTACGCGGCAACCGGGCCCTGCTCCGTACGGACGACTCGGACGCGACCGTGGTCGAACTGGCGCGGATCGGGGCGGTACGCGGGCTCCAGGTCGGCAGGGCCACCCTGGAGGACGCGTTCCTGGCCCTGACCGAGTCGACGCCCGCCGGAGTGACGGCCGGCCATGTGAAGGAGACCGTGTGATGTTCCCGTACATAGCACTCGAAATCCGGCGCACCCTGCGCGACCCCACGTTCCTGATCTTCGGGACGGGCATGCCGGTGATGATGTATCTGCTCTTCACGAATCTCGGAGGGGCAGGCTCCTACGACGACTGGAAGGCCTCGTCGATGGTCGGCATGGCCGCGTACGGCGCGCTCGGCTCCTCCATGGCGATCGGTACGGGCATCGCTTCGGACAAGTCCCTGGGCTGGCTGCGGCAGTTGAGGATCACGCCGCTGGACCCGGGGCGTGCGGTGGCGGGCCGTGCGATCAGCGGTTCGGTGACGGTGCTGCCGACCGTCGTGGCCATCCTGCTGGCCGGCGCGCTCGTCAACGGGGTGCGGCTGGCGGTCTGGCAGTGGGGCGCGCTGGTGCTGCTGCTGTGGCTGGGCGCGCTGCCGTTCACCCTGCTCGGCATCGGCAACGGGTACCGGCTCACGCCGCAGGGCACCGGCGTGGTCAACGTGGCCTGTCTGATGGGCTTCGCGATCGTCGGCGGCCTGTGGTTCCCGCTCGACGCGTTCCCCGGATGGCTGCGCGCCGTCGGCGAGTTCACCCCCGCGCACGGGTTCGCCGACCTGGGCTGGTCGACGGTCGCCGGGCAGGCCCCGGGGGCCGGTTCCATGGCCCTGCTGGGCGGGTGGATGCTGCTGTTCGGCGGCTACGCCGTGATCTCCTACCGTCGGTCGGCGAGGACCGTGTGAGCGGAGCAACCGTGTCCGAAGAAGTGACCCTGTCCAAGAACCTGTCCAAGAAGACGAAGAAGCCCAGGAAGACGAAGAGGGACAGGCGGCCCGGCCCGCGCGGTCCGTACGCCCTGCTGCCCATTCTGCTGATGGGGCTCGGCGCGTTCTCCAACCTCCTGCAGGGTGAGACGTCGAACCCCTGGGTCGGCGGTATCGGGTTGCTGGCCTTCAACTCCCTCTACATCTCGGTGGTGTTCCGGGGCTTCGACAGGAGGAAGCGGGAGAGCGTCACGTCCTACGTGCTGCTGGCCGCGATGGGCGTCATCACGTTCGGTCTCGCGATCGGATACGGCGGCAACTGGCTGCTGTTCTTCCCCTTGTTCTCGCTGGCCTGCGGGACGATCCTGCGCGGCAGGCGGCTGGGCATCCTCCTGGTCGTCCTGGCAGCGAGTGCGTGCGCGGTGGCCTTGTGGCGCGGCGACCACGTCTCGGAACCGTGGACGATCGGCTACGGCACCGTCATCTCCGGGGGTGTGACGGCTGCGATCCTCACCCTGTCCGAGACGGTGATGGAGCTGCGCGCCACCCGGCAGGAGCTGGCCCGCAGCGCCGTCGAGCGTGAACGGCTGCGCTTCTCGCGTGATCTGCACGATCTGCTCGGCCACACCCTGTCGGTCGTCGTCGTCAAGTCGGAGGCGGCCCGCAGGCTCGCTCCGCACGACCTCGACGCCGCGCTCGCTCAGGTCTCCGACATCGAGTCGGTGGGCCGCCAGGCCCTCACCGAGATCCGTGAGGCGGTGACGGGCTACCGCGAGGGGAGCCTGGCCACCGAGCTGGACCGGGCAGGCCCGGTGCTGGCCGCCGCCGGAATCCAGAAGGCCGTCCACCGCTCCGGGCCGCCGCCCGCCCCGCAGACCGATGTGCTGCTGGGCTGGGTCGCGCGGGAGGCCGTCACCAACGCCGTACGCCACAGCGGTGCGACCCGCTGCGTGTTCGTGCTCGACTCCGGTCCCGAACGGGTCCGGCTGACGGTGACGGACGACGGCACCGGCCCCGGGACGCCGGGGGCCCGGTCCGGCGGCACGGGCCTGAAGGGCCTGGCCGAGCGGCTGGCCGCCGCGGGCGGCTCCCTGGAGTCGGGCCCCGGGCCCGACGGCGGCTTCGCCGTCACGGCGGAACTGCCGGCCGATGCGGAGGGCGGCCCCGCGGAGCGCGACTGCGGCTGACGGATCCACCGGCGGGCAGACCGCGGCGCCGGGCCTCGGCGGGGGCCCAGGCGGCCTACTCTGAGCCCGTGAACGAGATGCCGCAGGACCACCGCCCCACGGGATCGGTACGCATCCTGCTCGCCGAGGACCAGGGCATGATGCGCAGCGCGCTCGCCCTGCTGCTCGGGATGGAGCCGGACTTCGAGGTGGTCGCCCAGGTGGCCACCGGGGACAGGATCGTGGACGAGGCGCTCCTGTCCCGCCCGGATGTGGCGCTGCTGGACATCGAGCTCCCGGGCCGCAGCGGCCTGGACGCCGCCGCCGATCTGCGTACGGAGGTGCCGGACTGCCGGGTGCTGATCCTGACGACCTTCGGCAGGCCCGGCTATCTGCGGCGTGCCATGGAGGCCGGAGCCTCCGGCTTCCTGGTGAAGGACGGCCCGGTCGGGGAACTGGCGAAGGCGATCCGTCAGGTGCTGGGAGGCGAGACCGTCATCGATCCGGCGCTGGCCGCCGCCGCCCTGGGCGCGGGCCCGAGCCCGCTGACGCCACGGGAGCGGGACGCGCTGAACGCCTCGGTGGACGGGGCGACGGTCGCCGACATCGCCGCGAAGCTGCGCCTGTCGGAGTCCACGGTCCGGAACTACCTCTCCTCGGCCATCGGCAAGACGAACACCCGCAACCGCATGGAGGCGATGCGCGCGGCACGTCAGCAGGGCTGGCTATAGGGCCTCCGGGGAGTGCAGCGCCGCCGGCGCGGGCTGCTTCCCGGGGCGGCCCCCGGCTCGCGTGCCCGGGTGTCCGCCCGGGTCCTTCACGCCGCGCCCCGGCAGCCAGAACAGCATCATCACCGCTCCCGCCGCCAGCACCACGGCGGAGGTGCGGAAGGCCAGCGCGTATCCGGCCGTGATCTCCGCCGCGCCCGTCGAACCCGCCGTACGGGCCGCCGCGACCGTGGAGAGCACGGCGAGGCCCAGGGCGCCGCCCATCGTGCGGGAGGTGTTGACCAGCCCGGAGACGAGTCCGGCGTCGGCGGGTGCCGCACGGAGGTGGCGAGCGTGGCGAGCGGGGTGGAGGCCAGTCCGGAGCCGGCCATCATCAGGACCCCGGGGAGACAGACCGCGGTGAGGTAGGAGCCGTGCACGCCCATGGTGGACTGCCAGCCGAAGCCGGTGGCGGCGACCAGGGCGCCGGCCACGGCCAGGGGCTTGGCGCCGGTCCGTGCCATGAGCGCGGGAGCGGCCTTCGCGCCGGCGAAGACGGCGGCGGAGCTCGGTACGAGCGCGAAGCCGGCCTCCAGCGGCGTGTAGCCCAGGACGTTCTGGGCGTAGACGGTCATGAAGTACCACATGCCGAAAGTCGCCGAACCCAGCAGCAGCATCGACACGTTCGCCGCCGAGACGGCGCGCACGCCGAGCACCCGCAGCGGCATGAGCGGCGCGGCCGTCCTGGCCTCCACCAGGACGAACACGCCGAGCAGCACCAGGCCTCCCAGGAGCGGCACCAGGGTGGCGGCGGCCGTCCAGCCGGCCGCCTCGGTCTGCACGATGCCGTACGCCGTCGTCGCCAGGCCCGCCGTGACGAGCACCGCGCCCGGCAGGTCCACGCGGCGCCGGTCGCCCGCCCTGCCCTCGGCCAGCCACACAGCGGCGCCCGCGATCACGAGGACGCCGACCGGGACGTTGATGAGCAGCACCCACCGCCAGGAGAGGAGATCGGTGAGCACCCCGCCGATCAGCCCGCCGGCCGCGCCGCCGCCCGCGCCGACCGCCATCCAGGTGCCGATCGCCCTGGTCCGCGCGGGCCCCTCGGGGACGGCTGCGGTGAGGATCGTGAGGGTCGCCGGGGACAGCACGGCGGCGCCGAGGCCCTGCCCGGCACGGGCGGCGAGAAGCTGCCAGCCCTCCTGCGCGAAGCCGCCGGCCAGCGAGGCCGTGGTGAAGAGGGCGAGCCCGGTCAGGAACATCCGCTTGCGGCCGTATATGTCCGCGGCCCGCCCGCCGAGCAGCATGAAACCGGCGAAGGCGATCGAGTAGGCGTTGACGACCCACTGCAGTCCGGGTGCGCTCAGGCCCAGGTCGGTGCGCATGGACGGCAGCGCCACGTTGACGACGGACACGTCGAGGACGACCAGGAACTGGCCGGTGCAGGCTGCCGCGACCACGGCCCACGTACGGGTTCTGGACCGGGCGGGAGGCCGCGTGGGCGGAGAGGCGTCAACCATGGGTGTCATACTCCCAGGCCACTCGTGCCCCGTACATCGGTTTCCGGTCCCCCTTCGGTCCCATTGCATCTCCGCCCCCTGGCGTAGGACCTTCGCCGACTTCTCTGTTTTTACGCCGCGTTCACCGGAATAACGCGGGCACAGGGAAGCGTTCAACATGCACACACTTGGCGGTCGGCGCTGCCCGTCGGCGCGCTGCCGCATGCTCCGCCCAGCTCGATGTTCCGCACCTTCCCCTGCCCGGAGGCCACACGTATGCAACGGACGACCAACGAACAGCAGGCCGGGAATCTCCCCGGCCCGCGCAGGGGCAAGGGCGGCGGCGTCGTCCCCGTACTCGCGTTCGCGGGGATCACCGTCGCGGTGATGCAGACCCTGCTCGTCCCCGTCATCAAGGACCTGCCGTCCCTGCTCGGCACCGACCCGGCGAACGCGACCTGGGTGATGACGGCCACCCTGCTCGCCGGGGCCGTGGCCACCCCGATCATGGGACGGCTCGGCGATCTGTACGGCAAACGGCGGATGCTGCTGGCCAGCCTCGCCGTGATGGTGGTCGGCTCGCTGATCTGCGCCTCCACCGACAATCTCGTGGTCATGATCGTGGGCCGGGCGCTCCAGGGCTTCGCCATGGGCGCCATCCCGCTGGGGATCGGCATCATGCGCGATGTGCTGCCGCGCGAGAAGCTCGGCTCGGCGATGGCCCTGATGAGCTCTTCCATAGGCGTGGGCGGCGGACTCGCGCTGCCCGCCGCCGCGATCGTCGCCCAGCACGCCGACTGGCACGCGCTCTTCCTCGCCTCGGCCGGGCTCGGGGTGCTGGCCATGGGACTGACCGTCCTCGTCGTGCCGGAGCCTCCGCTGCGCGCACCGGGCAGCTTCGACCTCGTCGGGGCGCTGGGCCTCGCCCTGGGCCTGGTCTGCCTGCTGCTGCCCGTGACCAAGGGCAGCGACTGGGGCTGGACCTCTCCGCTGACGCTCGGTCTGGTCGCCGCGTCCCTGGTGATCCTGTTGCTGTGGGGCCTGTTCGAGCTGCGCTCCACGGCGCCGCTGGTCGATCTGCGGACCAGCGCCCGCCGTGAGGTGCTGCTCACCAACCTCGTCTCGATCATGGTCGGGGTGGCCTTCTACGCCGTCTCCCTCGTCCTGCCGCAGCTGCTCCAGCTGCCCGCGTCGACGGGGTACGGCCTGGGCCAGTCCATGGTGGTGGCGGGGCTCTGCGTGGCACCGCTGGGCCTGACGATGATGTTCGTCGCCCCGCTGTACGCCCGGCTCTCCGCCCGCCGCGGACCCAAGACCACCCTGATCCTGGGCATGCTGATCATCGCCATCGGTTACGGGGCGGGGCTCGGCCTGATGAGCGCCGCCTGGCAGACCGTGGTCATCGCGGTGGTGCTCGGAGCGGGCATCGGGCTCGCGTACTCCTCGCTGCCCGCCCTCATCATCGGCGCGGTCGACGCGTCGGAGACGGGTGCGGCCAACGGCCTGAACACGCTGATGAGGTCGATCGGCACCTCGCTGTCGAGTGCGGTGATCGGCATGGTGCTGGCGAACACCTCGATGCGGATGGGGTCGGTGGACGTCCCCACCATGGAGGGCTTCCGGACCTCGTTCATGATCGCCACAGGGGCGGTGCTGATCGGCCTCGTGCTGGCGGCGTTCCTGCCGGCGCAGCGGAAGGCGCATCCGGTGCTGCTGGCCAGCAGTGCGGGCGACGCGCTCGCCGCGGCGGAGTCCGCCCCCGTGGCGGCACCGGTCAGCGGGCCGGGGCGTCGAACCTCGGCTCCGTAGCCAGCAGCCGGGACACATCGGTTCCGGCCGCGAGCTCCTGCGGCCGGACACCGCGTGTGAAAAGCCGTGCGGGCCGTGCGCCCTGGACCGTCGCCGTGCCCTCCTCGACACGGAGCCAGGAGCCCTCGCGCAGCCCGAGCACGGGGACGTCGTTCTCCTCGAGGAACTCGGTGAGCCGCTCCTCGCGGGTCTCGCCCTTGTGGGTGCTGTCCGGGTCCGGGTCCAGGTAGTGCGGGTTGATCTGGAACGGGACCAGGCCCAGTGCGGCGAAGGACGGCGGCTGCACGATGGGCATGTCGTTGGAGGTCCGGAGGGTGGGCGCGGCCATGTTGGTGCCCGCGCTGGCGCCCATGTAGGGCAGTCCGTCCCGCGCGGCGTCCCGAACCGCCTCGCGCAGGCCGGTGCGGTACAGGGCGTCGAGGAGCCGGAAGGAGTTGCCTCCGCCGATGAACACGGCGTCCGAGGCGGCGAGTTCGGCGAGGGGGCCGGTGCCCTCGTGGACACCGCGCACATCGATGCCGGACGGCTCCAGGGCCGCGCGGACACGTGCGGTGTACGCGCCGTGGTCGGCCAGCGCGTACGGCACGAAGGCCAGCCGGGCGTTCGCCGGAAGGAACGCGGTGACGGTGTCCAGGGCGTGTTCCAGATAACCGCGGCCGTACTGGGTCGAGTTGGAGAGCAGCAGCAGATTCACGGAGGTTCCTCGTGCGGTGGGGGCGGAGAGCCGGTCGGGCGGCTCACGGGCAGGGGTCAGGCGGTCCGGGGCCGGCCCGCGCGGGACTTCGGCCGCTGGGGCGGGTGGGTGAGCCGCTGCTCCAGCAGGTGGGCGGCGTGGCGCAGGGCTTCGAGCCGGTCCTCGGGGGCGCCCCGGAAGCGGTCCTCGCCTCCGCCGAGGCTGAGGCTTCCGTAGGGCTCGCGCCTCAGGAACACGGGCACGGCGACGGTGGCGATGCCGGTGTCGTACTCGCCGACCGTCCACGCGAACCCCTGGGCGCGGACCTTCATGAACTCCTTCTCAAGCAGATCCGGGTCGGTGACGGTCCGGTCGGTGAACCGCGCCATGGGGCGGCCCCGGAAGAGCCGGTGGCGCTGGTCGTCGGGCAGGTAGGCGTAGAAGGACTTGCTGGTGGCCCCGGCGTGCGCCGGGTAGAGCTCCCCGACCAGCGGGTAGTAGCGCAGCGGTCCGGTCTCGCCCTCCTCGGCCGCCACGCACCGCATGTGGAAGTTGTCCGGCAGACAGAACAGGACGGTGTCGCCGGTGGTCCGGCGGAGCTCCTCCAGCACCGGGCCGGCCAGCAGCTCCAGTGACCCCGAGCGCTCCCAGAGCCGGCCGAGCCGCAGCACGGCGGGGCCGATGCGGTAGCGGCGGGTGACCGGGTCGGACACCAGGAATCCGCGGCCCGCGAGCGTGGCCAGCAGGCGCTGGGCGACCGAGGTGTCCCAGCCGAACTCCTCGGCGACCTCGGTGACGCCCCAGTCGGGCCGGGTGCGCTCGAAGGCGAGCAGCACCAGGAGCGCCCGGTCGACGGTCTGCAGCGCCCCGGCGGGGG
Source organism: Streptomyces sp. NPDC102441 (assembly GCF_044765585.1). Lineage (NCBI taxonomy): Bacteria > Bacillati > Actinomycetota > Actinomycetes > Kitasatosporales > Streptomycetaceae > Streptomyces > Streptomyces sp. NPDC102441. The sequence continues at coordinate 57,147 of NZ_JBIWKH010000006.1, read as the reverse complement.
TCCGGCGGTCCGGATCAAGGTCGGCCATCAGCAGCATCTCACCATTCAGACCTGAATTGCAGATAACGGGAAATCATTGCGTTCCACGGTAGCGGATCCCGAATGTTGCTCCAGCACCCCGCCCCGCGCTTCCCCTCCGAACAAGAGGCCCCCGGAGCGCCGGGCGGGTGTCCCGCTCCGGAGAAAGGCCCCCCATGCTCAAGTACGTACTGGACATCGTCGAGCTGCTGGACGACCCGCTGGTCAGCGGCAAGACGGTCGCCGGATACCTCGACTCCGTCGCCGGGCCCGCGGGCTCGGCGGCCGAGGTCACGACGGTCACCGGCGACCGGGGGGCGACGGACTTCGTGCTCGTCCGCGTCCCGGGCTCCCGGGGGCGCACGTCGGGCGGCAGCGCCCGGACCCTCGGTGTGGTCGGCCGGCTCGGCGGCGTCGGTGCCCGGCCGGAGGTGACCGGGCTCGTGTCCGACGCCGACGGCGCGGCCTCGGCGCTCGCCACGGCCGCCAAGCTGCTGGACATGCGCCGCCGGGGCGACGCGCTGCCCGGCGACGTGATCGTCGCCACGCACATCTGCCCGAGCGCCCCGACCGAGCCGCACGACCCGGTGCCGTTCATGGGGTCCCCGGTGGACATCGCCACGATGAACCGGCACGAGGTCACCGGCGAGATGGAGGCCGTGCTCTCCATCGACACCACCAAGGGCAACCGGATCATCAACCACAAGGGCCTGGCCCTCTCGCCCACCGTCAAGGAGGGCTGGGTGCTCCGGGTGTCCGAGCAGCTCGGCGAGCTGCTCGCGGTGGTGACGGGTGAGCCGTTGGTCACGTACCCCGTGACCACACAGGACATCACCCCGTACGGTAACGGTGCACACCACATCAATTCGATTCTCCAGCCCTCCACCGCGACCGCTGCTCCGGTCGTCGGTCTGGCGGTCACCTCGGCCGCCGCGGTGCCGGGCTGCCAGACGGGCGCGAGTCACGAGACGGACATCGCGTCCGCCGCCCGGTACGCCGTCGAGGTCGCCAAGTCCTTCGGCGCCGGAACCCTGGACTTCCACGACGCGGTGGAGTTCGGCAACCTCGTCAACCGCTACGGGTCGCTGGCTCACCTGCAGACCTTCGGCCGCACTCCCCAGGAGTCCTGATGACATCCGACAGCCGGGGCGTCGCCACGGCCCCCGAGGCCAAGAGCATCGGCAGCGACGACTACTCGCTCTCGCGGGTGCCGCGCGACAAGCGCTTCGGTTTCTGGTCGATGCTCCTGCAGTGGCTGGCCCAGTCCGGGTCGATCTCCCAGTTCACGCTCGGCGCCACCATCGGTGTGGGAATGACCTTCGGGGACGCGTTCCTCGCGTTCACGCTCGGCGCGGTGATCCTGGAGATCGTGATCTTCGCGATCGGCCTGGCCGGGATGCGCGAGGGCCTCGCCACCCCGATGCTGACCCGCTGGGTGGGCTTCGGGCGCAACGGCTCCGCTCTGGTCAGCTTCGTCATCGCGGTCAGCCTGGTCGGCTGGTTCGGCGTCCAGAACACGATCTTCGGCGACAGCGTCTCGGCGCTCGTCGGCGGCCCGTCCTGGATGTGGTGCGTCGTCGCGGGCATCGCCATCACCGCCCTGGTGATCTTCGGCTTCCGCTACATGGCGCTGTTCGCGAAGATCGTCACCCCGCTCTTCTTCGGCATGGTCGCCTGGTCGGTGATCACCACGCTGAACGACCACTCGCTCGGCGACCTGATGAGCTCGCCGCCGCCCGGTGAGACGATCCCGCTGGCGGTGGCCGCCACCGCGATCGCGGGCGGCTACATGACGGGCGCGATCGTCTCCCCGGAGATGACCCGCTACAACAGGAAGAGCTCGCACGTCTTCGTGCAGAGCGCATCCTCGATGATCCTCTCCGAGTACATCGTCGGCATGGTCGGTGTGCTCCTCGGCCACCTGGTGAAGTCCAGCGAGGTCTCGCACATCGTGCTCTCCACCTCGGGTGCCTTCGGCGTGATCGTGGTCCTGATGTCCACCGCCAAGATCAACGACTGGAACCTGTACGGCTCCTCGCTCGGCGTCGTCAACTTCTTCCAGGTCGTCTTCGGCAGGCGGCTGCACCGCGGAGTCGTCACCGTCGCCCTCGGAGCCGCCGGCACCCTCCTCTCCGCGGTCGGCATCATGACCCACTTCACGGAGTTCCTCTCCCTGCTGGGCGTGATGATCCCGCCGATCGGCGGGATCATCGTCGCGGAGTACTGGGTCGTGAAGCGGATGCGAAGGCCGCTGGACGAGACCCGCGAGGCACAGACCCTGCCCGCGACCTCTCCCACCTGGGTGCCGATGTCCCTGGCCATCTGGCTCGCCGCGTTCTGCGTCGGCAAGTTCTACGACGGCGGCATCCCGGCCCTCAACTCGCTGGCCACCGCCTTCCTGCTGTACTGCGTGCTCGGCCTGCTGGGCTGGATCAAGCCGTACGGCACCTCCACCCTGGACGACGACGCGCACACCCCCGCGCCCGCCGCCGCCCACGTCACCACCCCGACAGGAGCAGCATGAGCATCGTCCCCGCGTCCGGGCAGGCCCAGGAGGAGGTCGTCGGTCTCTGCGCCGAGCTGATCCGCTTCGACACCTCCAACCCCACCAGCGACGAACGCGCGGCAGCCGACTGGGTGGTGGCCCGGCTCGCCGAGGTGGGCATCGAGTCCGTACTGGTCGAGTCGGCCCCCGGCAGGGCCAACGTCATCGCGCGTATCGCGGGCGCCGACCCGTCGCGGGGCGCCCTGCTGGTCCACGGCCACCTCGACGTCGTACCCGCCGACGCCTCCGAGTGGCAGGTGCCGCCGTTCTCCGGCGAGATCCGCGAAGGCTACCTCTGGGGGCGCGGCGCGATCGACATGAAGGACACGGTCGCGGTCATGCTGGCCACCGCGCGGCACTTCGCCCGGACCGGCACGCGTCCGGCCCGCGATCTGGTGCTCGCCTTCCTCGCCGACGAGGAGGCCGGCGGGAAGTTCGGGGCGCACTGGCTGGTCGAGCACCGCCCCGAGCTCTTCTCCGGGGTCACCGAGGCCATCGGGGAGGGCGGCGGCTTCTCCTTCGCGATCGACGGCACCCGCCGGCTGTACCCGATCGAGAACGCCCAGCGAGGCATGGCGTGGATGGAGCTCACCGCCACCGGCCGGGCCGGCCACGGCTCCTCCCCCAACGACGAGAACGCGGTCACCGACCTCGCCGAGTCCCTCACCCGGATCGGCCGCGAGACCTTCCCGGTCCGGCTGATCGAACCGGTCCGCGCCCTGCTGGAGGAGGCCGCACGTCTCTACGGTGTGGAGTTCGACGAGGACGACATCGAGGGCACCCTGTCCCGGCTGGGCCCGGTCGCGGACTTCATGCAGGTGGTACTGCGCAACTCCGCCAACCCCACCATGTTCACGGCCGGTTACCAGACCAACGTGATCCCCGGGAAGGCGACCGCCCGCGTCGACGGGCGCTTCCTGCCGGGCCACGAGCAGGAGCTGATCGACACGATCGACCGGCTGCTGCTGCCCTCCGTCAGCCGCGAGTGGGTCAACCACGACATAGCGATGGAGACGACGTTCGACGGGCCGCTGGTCGAGGCGATGTGTGACGCCGTCCGCGCGGAGGACCCGGACGGCCACCCCGTCCCGTACTGCAACCCCGGCGGCACCGATGCCAAGGCCTTCACCCACCTGGGCATCCGCTGCTTCGGCTTCAAGGGGCTGAAGCTCCCGCACGACCTGGACTACGGCCGGCTCTTCCACGGCGTGGACGAGCGCGTTCCGCTGGAGGGCCTGCGCTTCGGTGTCCGGGTCATGACCCGGCTCTGGCAGAGCTGCTGACCTGACCCGGCAGCCCTGCCAGGGGCCCCGGCCCGGGCCCGCCCGTACGCCCCCGCCGATCCCTGTCGCGGGGGCGTACGGCACGATGGGACGCCGTCCGATCCACCGCCCCACCAGGAGGAACCCCGTGGCCGCCGAGTCGCCCGCCCGTCCCGAGCCGGATGTTCTCGCCGCCTTCGAGGCCGCCAAGGGCTTCATGCCGGTCCACGAAGGGCTCGCCCTGTACGCCGCCGCCGTCGAGGCCGCCGCGCTCGGGCTCCCGCTCCTGGAGGTCGGCACCTACTGCGGTCGTTCCACGATCCTGCTGGCCGCCGCCGCCCGCGCCGCGAAGGTGACGGCGCTCACCGTCGACCACCACCGGGGCAGCGAGGAGCAGCAGCCGGGGTGGGAGTACCACGACCCGTCGGTGGTGGACCCGGAGACCGGCCTGATGGACACGCTGCCGACCTTCCGGCGCGCCCTGCACCGGGCGGGCCTGGAGGAGCACGTGGTGGCGCTCGTCGGCCGGTCCCCGCAGGTCGCGGGAGTCTGGGGCGGGGCGCTCGGTCTGGTCTTCATCGACGGCGGACACACCGACGAGCACGCGAACGGAGACTACGAGGGCTGGGCCCCGAAGGTGGCCGACGGCGGTCTGCTGGTCATCCACGACGTGTTCCCCGACCCGGCGGACGGCGGCCAGGCTCCGTACCGCGTCCACCGACGCGCCCTGGCCTCGGGGGCGTTCACCGAGATCTCGGTGACGGACTCGCTGCGCGTTCTGCGGCGTACGGGGACGGGCGTCTGAGGCTCACGGATAGCATCGCGACGTGCGTCACGAAGAGTTCACTCCCCCCATATCGCGTACGGGTCCGCGCCGCAGGCCCGTGTTGGCCGCGGCGGCGCTGGCCGGCGTCTGTCTGACCGCCGGTGGATGCGCGGGTGACAACGGGCAGAGTCCCGGGGCCGCGCCCCGGTCCGCGTCACCCTCCCCCGCGTCGTCCACCCCCTCGCCCCGGCAGTCCCCGGACCCGGCCGGGTCCCCTTCGACCGGGCCCACTTCCGCGAAGCCCCGGCCCGAGGGGCCGCTCGCGGATCGCACCGTGGTGATCGACCCGGGGCACAACCCGGGCAACCGGGACCACACCCGGGAGATCAACAGCCAGGTCGACATGGGCACCGGGCGCAAGGAGTGCGACACCACGGGCACGGCCACCAACTCGGGTTACGCGGAAGCCCTGTTCACCCTCGACGTCTCCCGCCGGCTGCGCACACTGCTGGAGGACCGGGGCGCGAGGGTCGTCCTCACGCACGACGGTGACCGCCCCTTCGGTCCGTGCGTCGACGAGCGGGCGCGGATCGGCAACGAGGAGCGGGCCGACGCGGTCGTCTCGGTCCACGCGGACGGTTCCGCAACCGGGAACCGTGGATTCCACGTCATTCTCCCCGCAGCGGTGAACGGAGACGGCGCGGACACCGCGAAGATCGTTGCCCCTTCGCGTGAACTTGGAGTACGGATTGCGGGGAATTTCGTACGCACTACCGGAAGCGCCCCTTCCAATTACATCGGCGGCGACACCGGCCTGGACACCCGTGACGATCTCGGCGGCCTGAATCTGTCGACCGTGCCCAAAGTGTTCATCGAATGCGGCAATATGCGTGACCCGAAGGACGCCGCCCTGCTCACCAGTGCGGACTGGCGCCAGAAAGCCGCTCTCGGTATGGCCGAGGGCATCAGCAGCTATCTGAAGAGGTAGTTCTGCGGTGATAGTGACGACATTGGGGGGATAGCCCGTCCGAGGTCCGGGCAGCATCACAACCCGCCCGGGCAGACGATAGATTCATCCGTACGATGGGGAGCCGCCCCCGAGCTTCGCGCCGTAACAGCCGTTCGGGCAGCATCGACGACCGCCCCGACGAGACGACCGACTAAGGACCTTCACGTGAATATCCGCTCCCTCACTCGAGGCGACGGCGTGGTGATCGGAGCAGCGGTCGTGCTGTTCATCGCCTCTTTCCTCGACCTCTCCGGCTACGACTGCCCCTCGGGCGTGGACTGCTCGGGCTACAGCGCGAACGCCTGGGACTCGCTGTCCGTCCTGATGGGCATCTACCTCGCCGGCATCATCGGCGCCGCGCTGATGATCGTCAGCCGCGCGATGCCGGGCCGCAAGGTGGTCGGCTTCGAACTCAACCAGTTCGGCGCCGCGTTCACCGTGTTCTCGCTGTGGACCATGTTCTGGACGATCATCGACGCGGGTGACGCGGGTGCCGGTCTGATCCTCGGACTGCTGGCGACCCTCGTGCTGGCAGGCGGTGCCGTGGCCACTCCGCTGGTTCCCGCGCTCCAGGCCCCGCTCCTGGGTGCACCGCGCCCGGCGCAGGTGCAGCCGGCGTACGGCCAGCAGCCCGGCCAGGGCTACGGCTACCCCGGTGGCCAGCAGCCGTTCGGGACGCAGCCCGGCCAGCCCCAGCCGTACGGTGCCCAGCCGGGCCAGCCTGGTCAGCCGGCTCAGCCCGGTCAGCCGGAGCACCAGCAGCAGGCCGCGCAGCCGGCTCCGCAGGGCGGTGGGGCACCTGCCGGTGACTTCACCCCGTTCTGGTTCGCGGTTCCGGTGGCCCGTCCGCTGTACGGCGAGGACGGCGCCCCCAACCCGATCGCCGAGCTCGCGCCGGGTACGTGGTACCTCGCGGTGGAGCAGCGTGGTCCGGGGCTCATCGCCCAGACGCAGGACGGCCGTCGTGGCGTCCTCCAGGACACCACGGGCATCCAGCGCGGCTGAGCCGTCGCACACGAGTGGCCCCCGCCCGGAAGGGCGGGGGCCACTGTCGTACCCGGCCGTGTGGCCCGTACGAGGGCGTCGTGGTCCTCAGCCGGAGGAGGACCGCTCCAGCCGGAAGCCAGCAGTCCCCGCGGGTCATCCGCCCAGTTGGAAGGTGGACGGGACCTTGTTCTTCACCTCGGCGTCCGCCTCGCCCTTGCCCATCCTGGTGCGTACTTCTGCTTCTGCGCCGACGTCGTGGGACTCGGGCTCGCGGAGCTGCTGGCGGCCTGGGCGCTGTCGTCGTCACCGCAGGCGTCGCCAGGCTCACCCGCGCGGGAGCGGGCCGCGACCCGGCGCACGCCGTACGGGTTTCACTCACGGTAAAGCGGCAATCCGGAGAACATGTCTCCCAGAACAGGCACAGGAAGCAGTACCGCCGCACGCGTCATAGCCGTCGTCGCGGACATCATGGCCTTCATCATCATTCTGTGGATCCTGATGTACCTGCTCGACGCCAACCGGGGTAACGACCTGGTCCAGTTCGTCCAGGACTCGGCCCGCTGGCTGGCCGGCTGGTCGTACGACCTGTTCACCTTCGACGAAGCATGGGCGCGTGTCGTCACCGGTTACGGTCTGGCCGCCGTGGTCTACCTGTTCATCGGCCACGCCGTGGCGGGCCGGGTCCGCCGCTTCTAGGAAACCCGGCAGCAGTCCGGTTCGAGTCCCGTCGGCAGCCGTTCGCCGCTGAAGACCGCGGTGGTCGCCTCGTCCCCCCCGAGAGCGGCCACCGCGAGCAGCAGTGATCCGGCCGTCCAGGTGGTGAGTTCCTCCGGCCATATAGCCCGCTCGCCCTCGAAGACGTATCCCGTCCAGTAGAGGCCGCCCTCGGCCCGCAGGTGCTGGATGGACTGCAGGATCTCCAGGGCGCGGTCCGACTCCCCCGTCACCCAGAGCGCCAGGGCCAGTTCGCAGCTCTCACCGCCCGTCACCCAGGGGTTGGGGAGCACACAGCGCACGCCGAGGCCCGGGACGACGAAGCTGTACCAGCCGTCCTCGATCCGCCGGGTCGCGGCGGAACCGGTGACCGCGCCGCCGAGTACCGGGTAGTACCAGTCCATCGAGTAGTGGCTCTTGTCCAGGAACAGCTCGGGGTGGCTGCGGATCGCGTGGCCGAGCGCTCCGGCGGCGAGCTCCCAGTCCGGCTGGGCCTCCTCGCGCTGTTCGGCCAGCGCCAGCGCGCAGCGCAGCGCCTGGTGGACGGAGGACGAGCCGGTCAGCAGGGCGTCCGTCACAGGGGTGCCGTCGGCTTCGCGCTTCCAGCCGATCTGCCCGCCGGGCTGCTGGAGCTTCAGCACGAACTCGATCGCGGCGAAGACCGTCGGCCACATCCGGTCGACGAACGCGTCGTCACCGGTGGCGAGGTAGTGGTGCCACACACCGACGGCCACGTAGGCGCAGAAGTTGGTCTCGCGCCCCAGGTCCGTCGGCCGGCCGGGGTCACCGTCGTGGTACGCGGCGTACCAGGAGCCGTCCTCGTTCTGGTGGCGTGCCAGCCACGCGTAGGCGCGGGCGGCGGCCTCGTGCTCACCGGCCGCGTCCAGCGCCATCGCGGCCTCGGTGTGGTCCCACGGGTCGAGGTGGTGGCCGCGGAACCAGGGCAGTGCCCCGTCCTCGCGCTGCACGGCGAGCAGTGCGGCCACGGTCTCGGCCGCCTGTTCCGCGGTGAGGACACCCGGCAGGACCAGGTGCTCGGTCTGCTCCGGCGTGCTCACGCCTCGGCCTTCGGAAGGTGCGGCTTCGTCGCGTACGCGACGAAGCTCTTGCCGACGACCGGGTTGAGCAACTGCTCGGTGACCCGGGTGGCCAGGGGCTTCTTCATGATGTCCCAGACCAGCAGCTTGTGGTAGGCGCGCACCGGCAGCGCCTTCTCGTTGTCCACCCCGAACGCGCACTTCAGCCACCAGTAGGGACTGTGCAGCGCGTGCGCGTGGTGGGTGCCGTAGGGCTTGAGTCCGGCCTCACGGATCCTGCCGAGCAGCTCGTCGGCCTTGTAGATGCGGATGTGGCCGCCCTCGACCTCGTGGTACGCGTCGGAGAGCGTCCAGCAGACCTTCTCGGGGCCGTAGCGGGGCACGGTGATCGCGATCCGGCCGCCGGGCCTCAGCACCCGGACCATCTCGGCGAGCACGCCCTTGTCGTCGGGGATGTGCTCCATCACCTCGGAGATGATGACGACGTCGAAGGAGGCGTCGGGGAACGGCAGGTTGAGCGCGTCGCCCTCCATCGCGGTGGCGGTCGCGCCCGCGGGTGCCTCACCGGCCTCCTTCATCGCGGCGAACCACTTCGCGACCTCGCGGATCTCCTCGGCGTTCTGGTCGAGGGCCACCACCTGGGCGCCGCGCCGGTAGCACTCGAAGGCATGCCGGCCGGCGCCGCAGCCCAGATCGAGCACCCGGTCGCCGGCGGCGAGCGGGAAGCGGGTGAAGTCGACGGTCAGCACGGGGGCCTGCCTTCGAGGTCGGAGGTACGGATTCCGGGAGCCACGGGGGCGTTCACCTGCGGGCCCCCCGGGCGGCGATCGACTGACGGTACAGCTCGACGGTGCCGAGGGCGGCCTTGGCCCAGGTGAATCTGGCCAGCACCCGGGCGCGGCCGGCCTCGCCGAGGCGGGCGCGCAGTTCGCGGTCGCCGAGGAGCCGGCCGAGCGCCGCGGCCAGTGCTCCCGCGTCGCCGGGCGGCACGGCCAGACAGGTCTCCCCGTCGGCCCCCGTGACCTCCGGGATCGCGCCGCCGGTGGTGGCCACCAGCGGGGTCCCGGTGGCCATGGCCTCGGCGGCGGGCAGCGAGAAGCCCTCGTACAGCGAGGGGACGCACGAGACCTGGGCGCCGCGGACCAGGTCGACGAGCTCGGTGTCGCTGATGCCCTTGACGAACTCGACGGCGTCCTGGAGCCCGTGGCGCTCGATGGCCCGGGCGACGGGGCCTTGTTCGGCCCGCTTGCCGACGACCACGAGGTGCGCCGACGGGTTCTCGGTGCGGAGCTTGGCGAGGGCCTCCACGAGGTGGACGAGGCCCTTGAGCGGGACGTCGGCGCTGGAGGTGGTGACGATCCGTCCGGGCACCTCGGCGACCGAGGGATCGGGCGACCAGAGGTCGGTGTCGGCCCCGATGTGCACGACCCGGACACGGTCCCGGCGCACCCCGAGGTGCTCGACGATCTCCTGCTGTGACGAGCCGGAGACGGTGAGGACGGACGGCAGCCGGCGGGCGACGCGCTTCTGCATGCGGGTGAAGCCGTACCAGCGGCGTACGGAGAGCCGGCGACGGACGGACTCCGCGGCGTCCAGGTCCAGTTGCCGGTCGACGGTGATGGGGTGGTGGATCGTGGTGACGAGGGGCGCCCCGAGGTCCCCGAGCAGGCCGTAGCCGAGCGTCTGGTTGTCGTGCACGACGTCGAAGTCACCGCGCCTGGCGAGGAGATGACGGCGCGCCCGCAGACTGAAGGTGAGGGGCTCGGGGAAGCCGCCGGTCCACATGGTGGCGACCTCGGCGAGGTCGATCCAGTCGCGGTACTCGCCGGGTCCCGGCGTGCGGAACGGGTCGGGCTGGCGGTAGAGGTCGAGGCTCGGCAGCTCGGTGAGCGGGACGCCCTCGTCGAGTACGGGGTAGGGCTGGGCGCCGATCACCTCGACGCTGTGGCCGAGCCTGGCCAGCTCGCGGCCGAGGTGGCGGACGTAGACGCCCTGGCCGCCGCAGAAGGGGTTGCCCTTGTAGGTCAGGAGCGCGATGCGCAACGGGCGGTCACCGTCGGTGTCCGGGGTGCTGCCGCCCGCGAAGGGGCCCGTCTCTATGGCCTCAGCGGTCACACTCGGCCCCCTTCTCGCTGCGTGGTCGCCGGAGCGTAACCGGTCGCGCTAATCTAGAACAAGTTTCAGACTGGGTGGTTCAACCCGCACCGAATCTACCGGCAGGTAGCGTCGGCGTGACGGCCGGATCAGGTGATTCGCGCCACGGCAGACACCCTGGCATGCTGTGCGCCCCCGAAAACAGGCGCCCGGCCGGACAGGGAACCGGTTCTCCCTTTTTGGATGGGGACAGATGACAGCGGAAGCCAGGCCTGCGGAGCCTCCCCTGACGGAGCGCCAGGAGGCACGCCGCCGCAGCATTCTGCAGGCCGGTGCCCAGCTCGCGGGGCGGGGCGGTTTCGAGGCGGTGCAGATGCGTGAGGTGGCGGACGCCGCCGGGGTCGCCCTGGGCACGCTGTACCGCTACTTCCCGTCCAAGGTCCATCTGCTGGTGGCCCTCATGCAGGACCAGCTCCAGCATCTCCACATCACGCTCCGCAGGCAGCCGCCCGCCGGGGACGACGCCGCCGAGCGCGTCGCCCGGACGCTGATGCTGGCCTTCCGGGCGCTCCAGCGCGAGCCGCATCTGGCGGACGCCATGGTACGGGCGCTGACCTTCGCCGACCGTGGGGTGAGCCCCGAGGTGGACGCCGTGTCCCGGCTGACGACGACGATCGTGCTGGACGCGATGGGGGTGGAGAACCCCACGCGGGAACAGCTGTCCGTGGTCCGGGTCGTCGTGCACACCTGGCACTCGACGCTGATCGCCTGGCTGTCGGGGCGTGAGTCCATCGCCCAGGTGAGACGGGACATCGAGACGGTGTGCGGACTCATCGACCTGCCGGCGGACACCGGCTGAGACGTGCCCGGCCGGGCCGCGCCGAAGTAGGCCCGTGGCGTCCGTAAGCGTCCGTACGCGATGGGTGCCACGGCGTTCGTCGTAGCGCAGCAGCGGGCGCGGCTTCGGCGTAGGCGGCGGCGAGTTCGCGGGCGCCGTCCGATGCCGCTCGCGGCCCCGGTGACCAGGGCGGTGCGCCCGGCGAGGGCGGGGAGGTCGTGCCGGCGGGTCCGGGAAGTCTCCGTGGGCGTCACCGTAAGGACGCCGCCGCCCGCATCACAGGGGCCGGTGCACTACCCCGGTGCGGCCGCATGGTGGCGGAGCACTTGATGCGTGACGCGTGCCCGCCGGGCCGGTGCGTGATCGCCGACTCCGGCTGTCAGGCCGGGTCCTCGTAGTCGCCCCTGATCTTCGCGGGCAGCCGGCAGCCGTCCTCGACGGCGGTGAGGGACACGGTCCGCCCGGTGTCCGCCACTGCGTAGTACCGGGCGTACAGCTTCCAGCCCCGCTTGGCGAGCGTGCGGTAGGTGACGTCGTGCTCGGCGTGGCTGGAGACGATCTCCCAGTCGTGCTGTCGCAGCCGCATCACCGTCGCCTCGAAGGCTCCGGCTGAGTCCGCCGCCGGCGCGTAGCCCGTCCAGGGCGCGACGCACGTGTGCCATTCGCCCTTCGGCAGCCCTCCCGTGGAGGTGTCGCCGGGCGGGAGGCCTCCGGCCTCGGCGAAGCCGGCTATCTCGTCGGAGACCGTCCGCGCGGTGAACTGCGGGGTGGGTTCCGGGGAGGGAACCGGGGCGCTCCCGCTGTCGGCCAGGACGCCGCAGCCCGTCGTCACCGTCATGAATCCGGCCGCCACGGCGGCGACGGCCACCGTCCTTCGTCTGCGCACTGGTGCTTCCCACCCGGTCGTCCCACCCCACGGGCACACGCCCATGAGACCCTCCGCCGGAGTTTCGCACGGGCTCTGACCTGCTGGGAAGGGTCGCGTTCCGGACGGTGCGGCTGTCCGCCCCGAAGAGTTCGGGAGCTCCCCGGTAGAGTGGGCTGGTCTTCATCATGCCCGTACCAGGGGGAGCCGGTGCGAATCCGGCGCCGACCCGACCCCTACGCGCTCGGCCGGCTCGAGCAGGGGAAACCCCATTCGAGAGGCCCAGCCCGCCATGTCCGTCCGCCGCCGCGCTGCAGCGCTCGCGTTCACCGCCGTGCTCTGTGGAGCGGCCGCCCCTGCGGCGGTCGCCGCGCCGAGCCCGTCCCCGTCCACGCCCGATCTTCCGGCGGGGCTGTACGGCACCAAGGACCCGACGTACGACGGGGTGTGGCGCCAGTCGCTGTCCTTCCTCGCCCAGAAGATCGAGCTGGTCACGCCCGCCACGCAGTCGGTGGACTGGCTCGTCGGCCAGCAGTGCGACAGCGGGGCCTTCGCCTCGTACCGCGACGCCTCCAAGCCCTGCGACACCAAGACGGTCGCGGACACCAACGCGACGGCCGCCGCGGTCCAGGCCATGGTCGAGCTGTCCGCGCACCCTGAGGTCGTGGACAACGGGGTCGCCTGGCTGAAGTCCGTACAGAACGAGGACGGCGGCTGGGGCTACAACCCGGGCAGCCCGAGCGACGCCAACTCCACCGGTGTCGTGGCCGGGGCGCTGGCGCGGGCCGGCGTGCCCGTCGCCGACGTCACCACGGCGGGCGGGAAGACTCCGTACACGGCGCTGCAGACCTTCGCGCTGCCCTGCGGGGGCGAGGACGGCGGGGCGTTCGCCTATCAGCCGGGCAAGAAGGGCGAGCTCACCGCCAACGCGGACGCCACGGCGGCCGCGGTCCTCGGCGCGATGGGCAAGGGCATGGCCTCGGGGAACTACAACGCGGCCAAGGCCCCCGTCTGTACCAAGGGGACCGGCCTCACCCCCGAGCAGTCCGCGCAGAACGGCGCCTCCTACCTGGCGGAGACGCTCGCCGGGTCGGGGCATCTGGACCTGCCGCCGATGCCGGGCGCCGAGGACTCGGAGCCGCAGCCGGACTTCGGCAACACGGCGGACGCGGTCGTGGCGCTCGCGGCGGCCGGCCACAAGGACAAGGCGGCCGGAGCGGTCGGGTATCTGGAGAAGCACGCGCAGAGCTGGGCGAAGGAGGGCGGCCCCGCCGCCACCGCCCAGCTGGTGCTCGCCGCCCACGCGACCGGCACCGACGCCCGTGACTTCGGCGGCGTCGACCTCGTCGGGCAGCTGAACGCGACGGGCCCGGCGCCCGCCGCCACCGCCGTGCCCTCACCGACCACGACGGCGCCCGAGAAGCCCGCGGACACGAGCAGCGACGACGAGGGCCTCGGCATCTGGTGGATCATCGGCATCGGTCTCGCCTTCGGCGCCGGAATCGGCTTCCTGCTCAGCGGACGCCGGAAGAACCAGCAGCTGTGAGAGCCTGTCGGGCCACGGCGGCGGTGCTCCTCCTCGTCGGCGCCGTCCTGGCCGTGCTGGGCGCGGGGAGTGCGCAGGCCGCCGGTTACCGCTACTGGTCGTTCTGGGAGGGTGACGGCGGGAAGAACTGGACGTACGCCACCCAAGGGCCCTCCCTGGTCCGGCCGGACGACGGCGCGGTGCAGGGTTTCCGCTTCTCGGTGAGCGCGGATTCCCAAAACTCGGCGCAGCCGCGCCGCGCGCCGGGCTTCGGGGCGGTCTGCGCGGACACCCCGGCGAAGGACGGCCTCAAGCGCGTCGCGCTGGTCATCGACCCGGGTACGGCCGCGGACGCGCCGGACGGCGAGAAGCCGCCCGCGCCGCGTACCGCCTGCGCGCGGGTCGCGCCGGACGCGACCACGGCGGAGGCCCTCGCCTCGGTGGCGAAGCCGCTGCGTTACGACAGCGCCGCGATGCTCTGCGCGATCTCGGGCTATCCGCGGTCGGGCTGCGGTGAGCAGGTAGGCGGGGACACCGGTGGAGCGGATTCCAGCGATCCGGCCACGGCGTCCGCCGCCGACGGTGGCCCGGACGGCGGCGACGGTGGCCCGGACGGCGGTGACGGTGGCCCGGACGGCGGCGGCCCGTCGGTCGGTGTGCTCACCGGCGTCGGCGCGGTGCTCGTCCTGGGTGTCGCCGCCGTGCTGCAGGCCCGCCGCCGCCGATGACCCGCTCCACCGGCCCTGCCCGGCTCCACCCTGCCCTGCGCGCCCCCGGCGCCACCCGGAGCAACGCTCTGCCGGCCGGGGCCTGGTGGCTGTGGGCACTCGGTCTTGCGACCGCCGCGTCCCGTACGACCAACCCTTTGCTGCTGGGACTGCTGGTGGGCGTGGCGGGCTATGTGGTGGCGGCGCGCCGTACGGACGCCCCGTGGGCCCGTTCGTACGGGGCGTTCATCAAGCTCGGGCTGTTCGTCGTCGCCGTGCGGCTGGTGTTCTCCGTCGTCCTCGGCTCCTCGGTCCCCGGTTCGCACACCCTGCTCACGATGCCGGGGGTGCCGTTGCCCGACTGGGCGCAGGGGATCAGGATCGGCGGCCGGATCACGGCGGAGCAGTTGGTGTTCGCGCTGTACGAGGGCGCGAAGCTGGCCACGCTGCTGATCTGCGTCGGTGCGGCGAACTCGCTGGCCAACCCGGCCCGGCTGCTGAAGTCGCTGCCCGGCGCCCTGTACGAGGTGGGGGTCGCCGTCGTCGTCGCGATGACGTTCGCGCCGAACATGGTCGCCGATGTGGCGCGGCTGCGGACGGCCCGCAGGCTGCGCGGCCGTCCGACCGGCGGGGTCAGGGCGGTGCTCCAGATCGGGCTGCCGGTGCTGGAGGGCGCTCTGGAGCGTTCGGTGGCCGTGGCGGCGTCGATGGACGCGCGGGGGTACGGGCGCACCGCGCGGGTTCCACCCGCCGTCCGCCGCACCACCCATGTGCTGACGCTCGGCGGGCTGCTGGGCGTGTGCGCGGGGACGTACGGGCTGCTGGCCGCGCAGGGCGCCGTGCACGGGCTGCCGTTGCTGCTGGCCGGGCTGGTCGCGGCGATGGCCGGGCTCAGGCTCGGCGGGCGCCGCTCGGTGCGTACCCGCTACCGGCCCGACCTGTGGGGCGTACGCGCCTGGCTCGTCGCGGCCTCGGGCGCGGCCGTCGCGGCGGCCATGATCTGGGCGGGCGCCGCGGCCCCGGAAGCCCTCAGCCCGGGCGTCGTCCCGCTCACCGCCCCCGTACTGCCTCTGTGGCCCGCCGCCGCTGTACTGATCGGGCTGCTGCCCTCCGTGGTGGCACCGCTGCCCGCTTCCCTCTCGGACTCCAAGGAGCGCCCATGATCCGGTTCGAGAACGTCTCGGTACGTTACGAGGGTGCCGAGCGCCCCACCCTGTCCGGGGCCGACCTCACGATCCCCGAAGGCGAACTGGTGCTGGTCGTCGGACCGTCCGGCGTCGGCAAGTCGACTCTGCTGGGTGCCGTGTCCGGTCTTGTGCCGCACTTCACCGGCGGGGTGCTGACCGGCCGGGTCACGGTCGGCGGCCGTGACACCCGCACCCACAAGCCGCGTGAACTCGCCGATCTGGTCGGCACGGTGGGCCAGGATCCGCTCGCCCACTTCGTGACGGACACCGTAGAGGACGAGCTGGCGTACGGCATGGAGTCGCTGGGCCTCGCCCCGGACGTGATGCGACGCCGCGTCGAGGAGACGCTCGACCTGCTGGGGCTCGCCGAGCTGCGTGACCGGCCGATCGCCACGCTCTCCGGAGGCCAGCGGCAGCGGGTCGCGATCGGCTCCGTCCTCACCCCGCACCCCAGGGTCCTGGTCCTCGACGAGCCGACGTCCGCCCTGGACCCGGCCGCCGCCGAGGACGTCCTTGCGGTTCTTCAGCGGCTGGTGCACGACCTGGGCACGACGGTGCTGATGGCCGAGCACCGGCTGGAGCGTGTGGTGCAGTACGCGGACCAGGTCCTCCTGCTGCCCACGCCGGGCGCCGCCCCGGTGATGGGCGCGCCCGCCGACATCATGGCGATCTCTCCCGTCCGGCCGCCGGTGGTGGCCCTGGGCAGGCTCGTGGGCTGGGACCCGCTGCCGCTGTCGGTGCGCGACGCCCGGCGCCGTGCGGTGGGCCTGCGGGAGCGCCTCGCCGATGTGGAGCCGCCGGCGCGTGCGGCCCCGGCGGACACCGCGGTCGCCCCGCTCCCCGCTCCGGCCGCCGCCCGCTCCGGTCTCCTGAGCCGGCTGTTCGGCCGCCGCCCCGACGCCGCCCCCGCGGAACCCCCGGTCCTGGACCCCGTCACCCGGATCGAGCGGCTCGGGGTGCGGCACGGCAGGGTCCAGGCGCTGCGCGGGGTGACGCTGTCCGTGGCACCGGGCGAGACCGTGGCACTGATGGGCCGCAACGGCGCGGGGAAGTCGACGCTGCTGACGTCCCTCGTCGGGATGACCGAGCCGACCACGGGATCCGTCCTCGTCGGCGGCCTGCACCCGTCCCGTACACCGCCGCGCGAGATGGTGCGCCGGGTCGGGCTCGTACCGCAGGAGCCGCGCGACCTGCTGTACGCGGACACGGTCGCCGCCGAGTGCGCGGCGGCCGACTCCGACGCGGGGGCGCCCGAGGGCAGTTGCCGGGCGCTGGTCTCCGAGCTGCTGCCCGGGGTGCCGGACGACGTCCACCCCCGTGATCTCTCGGAGGGCCAGCGGCTCGCGCTGGCGCTCGCCCTGGTGCTCACCGCCCGTCCCCCGCTCCTCCTCCTGGACGAGCCGACGCGCGGCCTGGACTACGCGGCGAAGGGGCGGCTCGTCGGCGTACTGCGCCGGCTGGCCGCCGAGGGCCACGCCATCATCCTGGCCACGCACGATGTGGAGCTGGCGGCGGAGCTGGCCGACCGGGTGGTGATCCTGGCCGACGGTGAGGCCGTCGCCGACGGCCCGACCCGCCAGGTCGTGGTCTCCTCACCCGCCTTCGCCCCGCAGACCGCGAAGATCCTGGCTCCGCGTGAGTGGCTGACGGTGTCGCAGGTACGCAGGGCTCTGGAGGCTCTCGGATGACGGCCGGGTCCACCCGCCCGGTCCGGCTCGGTCCGCACGCCGTCGCCGCGCTCGTCCTGATCAGCGCGGTCGGTCTTGTCGCCTTCGGCTGGCCGCTGCTGGCGGGGGCGGGCTCAGGTCTCGCTCACGCGCAGGACGCGCCGTGGCTGTTCGCCGTCCTGCTGGTGCTGCTCGTCGGGGTGGTCCTCGCGACGATCGCGGACTCCGGTCTGGACGCGAAGGCCGTCGCGATGCTGGGCGTCCTCGCGGCGGTCGGTGCGGCGCTGCGTCCGCTGGGCGCGGGGACGGCCGGCCTGGAGCCGATGTTCTTCCTGATGGTGCTGAGCGGCCGGGTCCTGGGGCCGGGCTTCGGATTCGTGCTCGGCTCGGTCACGATGTTCGCCTCGGCGCTGCTCACGGGCGGGGTCGGGCCGTGGATGCCGTTCCAGATGCTGTCGATGGGATGGTTCACCATGGGCGCGGGCCTGCTGCCGGGCCCGGACCGGCTACGCGGCCGGGGCGAGCTGCTGATGCTGGCGGGGTACGGCTTCGTGGCGGCGTTCGCGTACGGCACGGTGATGAATCTGTACGGCTGGACGCTCGTGCCGGGGCTCGGCTCGGGAGTCTCCTTCGTCGCGGGCGACCCGCTCCACGAGAACCTGGTCCGCTTCTTCGCCTACTGCACCGCCACCTCGCTCGGCTGGGACCTGGGCCGCGCCGTCCTCACCGTCGCCCTGACCGTGGCCGTCGGCCCGACGCTGCTGAGAGCGCTGCGCCGGGCGACCCGCCGCGCCGCGTTCGACGCGCGGGCCGACTTCGAGGGCCTCCCTGGCTGATCAGTCGGCCAGTGCGTGCTGCGCGGCGAGCCTGACGGGGGCGTTGCGGGCGCCGTAGCCGTCGTAGCCGCCGACGCGCTCCACGAGTTCGAAGAAGACGCGGCCGGTCGTCACGGTGTAGCAGTGCCGGAACTCTCCCTTCTCGTCGCGGTCGTGGAGGATGCCGAGCTCGCGGTAGGTCTCCAGCTCGCCCGGGGCGAACTCGTAGTGCGCGGCCAGGTCGTCGTAGTAGTTGGCGGGAACGGGCAGCAGCCGGGCACCGGCCGCACGGGCCTGGCGGACCGTGGTGACGAGGTCGTCGGTGACCAGGGCCACGTGCTGCGGGCCTCCTCCACCCCGGGCCGGGTCCTGGGTGGGGGACGCCCCGATACCGAGGGCGATGCGCACGGTGCCGTCCTCGTTGCTCGCGGCGCGGCTGCGGAGCAGTCCGTACGGGTCGGCGAGGTCGACGCTCGCGTGCGGGCGCAGACCGAGTACGCCGCGGTGGAAGAGGGTCGCCTCGTCGAATTGGTGCCAGGGCTGGGTCAGTGCGACATGGTCGACGCGGGTGATCCCGATGGGGGCGGGGGTGTGCGGGGCGGGTGCGAAGTCATGGGTCCAGCCGCTGTCGCCGGTGCGGTCGGTGACGCAGAAGAAGAACTCGGTGCCGTCGGGCGCGGCCACCGCGTCCAGCGGGGCGTCACCGGGGGCGCGGCGCCGTGGCAGGACCGGGGCGAGCAGCGACTCGGCGCGTTCGGAGGCTTCCGCCGGGTCGGGGCTCTCCAGGCCCACCGCGGTGAGCGCGGGCTCCGGCGGGTGGCTGCCGGTGTCGGTGTTGAGCAGGATGCGTGCCTCGCCCTGTTCCCAGAGGTCCACCGGCTTTCCGGAGTGCCTGGCCGTACGGGAGAAACCCAGCGCGGTCAGCAGCGGCGCGATCCTGGCGGTGTCGGCCGTGGCGATCTCGACGAAGGCGAACCCGGTGGGAACGACCGGTGCCGGAGGTGCCGTCAGCCCCGCCGACTCCTGGAGCAGCGTCAGCGAGCGCAGGGCGTCCACCGCGGTGCGGCCCGCGTCCGCCTGACGGAAGACGTCGTTGAACACCTCCAGGGAGAGGGGCCCGTCGTAGCCGGCGCGGACCGCGGCCCTCACGAGTCCGGTGACGTCGAGGTCGCCCTGGCCCGGGAAGCAGCGGTGGTGGCGGCTCCACTGCAGGACGTCGAGGGACATCTGCGGGGCGTCGGCGAGTTGCAGGAAGAAGATCTTCTCCCCCGGGATGGCCTCGATCCCCGCGACGTCGGAGCCCCGGGCCAGGATGTGGAAGCTGTCCAGACAGACCCCGAGGGCGGGGTGGTCCGCCGCCTCGACGATGCGCCAGGCGTGTTCGTACGTGCTGACATGACGGCCCCACGCCAGCGCCTCGTACGCGACGCGGATCCCGTACTCCTGCGCGAGGCCGGCCAGCCGGCGCAGCTGCCCGGCGGCGAGGGCGTCGTCGTCGACGGCGTACGGGGACACGCTGGAGCAGACCAGGACGGTGTCGGCGCCGAGCCTGCGCGTCAGCCGGAACTTGTGCTCGGCGCGCCGCAGATTCCGGGCGAACTCGTCGGCGGGAACGGCCTCGATGTCGCGCATCGGCTGGAAGAGGTCGATCGTCAGACCCAGGTCGGCCGCCCGTTCCCGGATCTCCTCGGGGCTCAGCGGGCTCCCGGTCAGGTCGTTCTCGAAGATCTCGACACCGTCGAAGCCGGCGCGCGCCGCCGCGGTGAGCTTCTCGGTGAGCGTGCCGCTGAGCGAGACGGTGGCGATGGACGTACGCATGTCGGTCCTCCTGCGGGCTTCGGCAAGTCGGTGGGGCGGTGCTTCGGTGGGGCTCTCAGGGCGCGGAGGTCAGATCGGCGATGTCGGCGAGCATGCGGGCGGTGTCGGGCTCGCGGCCGGTGAAGAGCCGGAAGGAGTCGGCGGCCTGATAGGCGGCCATGCCTCCGCCGTCGAGGGTGGGGCAGCCGAGGGCGCGGGCGGTGCGGACGAGCGTGGTGTCCAGCGGCCGGTAGACGACCTCGGCGACCCACAGCCCGGGGTGCAGCAGGTCCGCGGGGAGCGGGAGCCCGGGGTGGGCGGCCATGCCGATGGGCGTGGCGTTGACCAGGCCGTCGGCTCCCGCCGTCCGCGCCGCGATGTCCAGGAGGTCGGCCGCCGCCGCCCGACCGGGGCCGAAGTGGTGGTTCAGTGAGGCGGCAAGTGCCTCGGCCCGGTCGGGCAGCGCGTCCAGCACGGTGAGCCGGCCCGCGCCCAGGGCGAGAAGGGCGTGGGCGACGGCGGCTCCGGCACCGCCGGCCCCCAGCTGCACCACTCGCTCCAGCGGGGCTTCGGGCAGACCGCGCGCGAAGGAGGCGGCGAAGCCGGTCGCGTCGGTGTTGTGGCCGACGGCGAGGTCGCCGTCGAAGACCACGGTGTTGACCGCACCGAGCGCCTCGGCCTGCGGCGAGAGCGCGTCGAGGTGGGCGAGGACCTGCTGCTTGCAGGGGTGGGTGACGTTGAGGCCGTCGTATCCCATGTCACGTGCGGAGCGGACGAGTTCACCGGTCTTCTCCGGCGGGACACCGAGCGTGCCGATGTCGATGAGGCGGTAGAGGTAGCGCAGGCCCTGCCGGTCCGCTTCGCGTTCGTGGAGCGCCGGGCTGAGCGAGGGGCCGATACCCGAGCCGATGAGGCCGACGAGATAGGAGTCCGGGCTCACCGGCTGACCTCCAGGAGCAGGGCGAGGTGGGTGAGCGCCAGGGCGTAACCGTGGGCGCCCGCCCCGCAGATGACGGTGTCGGCGACGGCCGAGACGTAACTGTGGTGGCGGAAGGCCTCCCGCCGGTGGATGTTGGAGAGGTGGACCTCCACGACGGGCAGCTCCACGGCGGCGAGCGCGTCGCGCACAGCGACCGAGGTGTGGCTGTATCCGGCGGGGTTGATCACGATGCCCCGGTGCGCGGTGCGGGCTTCGTGGATGGCGTCGATGAGCACCCCCTCATGGTTGCTCTGCCGGCAGTCGGCGCGCAGCCCGAGTGGAGCCGCGGTGCTCCGGCAGAGCTCGTCGATGCCGGCCAGGGTGTCCTTCCCGTACACCTCCGGCTCGCGCAGGCCCAGCAGGTTGAGATTGGGCCCGTTCAGCACGAGGACGGGTACGCCGGGGGGCGGGGCCGGTGTGTTCGGCATCGTTCACTTCCCGTGGAGTGCGGCCGTGGAGTGCGGCCGTGGAGTGCGGCCGTGGAGTGCGGCGACTAATGTACGGACTGGTTAGTTAGTCATACCGAAAGATGTCCGTCCAGGGAAGACCCCGGGCCGGATCGGCCGCCCCGGGCACCGGATCTAGAATCGCGGGCACGCACCTGCCTGCCGCGAAGGATCCGGATGACCAGCACCGAAGGCCCAGCCCAGCCCGCCGTGCGGACCCGCGACGCGGCGCGCACCAAGGACGAGATCCTCACCGTGGCGACACGGGAGTTCGCCCGCATCGGGTACGCGGGTGCCCGGGTCGACGAGATCGCCGCCCGCACCCGCACCACGAAGCGGATGATCTATTACTACTTCGGGGGCAAGGAGCAGCTGTTCACCGCGGTCCTGGAGCACGCGTACACCAGGATCCGGGAGGCCGAGCAGCTGCTGGACGTCGAACATCTCGACCCCGTGGCGGCGGTGCGCCGGCTGGCCGAGGTCACCTTCGACCACCACGAGGACCACCCGGACTTCATCCGCCTGGTCAGCATCGAGAACATCCACGAGGCCGAACACATCGCCGCATCCGCCGAGTTGAGCCGTATCGGTTCCCCGGCGATCGAGGTCCTGCGGCGCATTCTCGACACGGGACGCGCGTCGGGGCTGTTCACGGCGGATGTCGACGCCGTGGATCTGCACGCGATGATCAGCTCGTTCTGCTTCTTCCGCATCGCGAACAGACACACCTTCGGCGCGCTCTTCGGCCGCGACCTGGTGGACACCGGCCGGCGCGAGCACTACCGGGCCATGCTGGGCGACATGATCATCGCGTATCTCACCGCCGACCGGGCGGAGTAGGGCCGGGCGTCGCGGGCCGGAGGCCTCGCGGACCGGGGCCGATTCTGCGCGAACCCTTGACAGGGACGCCAACTGCTCGCAGCATCCGTAGCCATCCGCAACTAACTACCTAGTGCGTTAATTAGCCTGGGTCCGCTCGTTCCTCCCCCCACGGAACGTCCCCGAAGGAGCCCGACGTGACCGCTCACGCCCCTGCCCCCGCTCCCCCACCCCAGGCCCAGCCCCGTAAGGCCGCGCTCGCCGCCTGGATCGGCAGCGCGCTGGAGTACTACGACTTCTTCATCTACGGCAGCGCGGCGGCGCTGATCTTCCCCAAGGTCTTCTTCGACGCGTCCGACCCGGCCAACGCGACCCTGCTGTCACTGGCCACCTTCGGTGTCGCCTACGCGGCCCGTCCGGTCGGCGCGCTCTTCCTCGGGCACTTCGGGGACCGGGTCGGCCGCAAGAAGATCATGGTCTTCACGCTGATACTGATGGGGCTCTCGACGTTCCTCATCGGCTGTCTGCCCACCCGGGACCAGATCGGCGGGGCCGCACCCGTGCTGCTCGTCCTCCTGCGGATCCTGCAGGGGATATCCGCGGCGGGCGAGCAGGCCAGTGCCAACTCGATGAGCCTGGAACACGCGCCGCAGCACCGGCGCGGCTACTTCACCAGCTTCACCATCAACGGGACACAGGCCGGTCAGCTGATCGCGACCCTGGCCTTCATCCCGGTCGCCGCCCTGCCCGAGGAGCAGCTCCTGTCCTGGGGCTGGCGCGTCCCGTTCTGGCTGAGCGTCGCCGTCGCGGTCACCGGATACGTCATCCGGCGCACCCTGGAGGAGACCCCGGTCTTCACCAAGCAGGCGGCGACCGAGGGCGTGGCGAAGATGCCGCTGGCCGTCCTGCTGCGCGACCACTGGGCCGATGTGCTGCGGGTCGTCGCGGCCGCCGTGATCGCCACGGTCAGCACGATCTTCACCGTCTGGGCGCTGTCGTACGCGACCAGCGACGCCGTCGGTATGAGCCGCACCGGCATGCTGTGGGTGGGCGCGCTGGCCAATGTGGTCGCCCTGTTCACCATCCCGCTGTGGGCACGGCTCTCCGACCGCGTCGGACGCCGTCCCGTCTTCCTCGTCGGAGCCGTGGGCAGCGCGGTGACGATGCCCCTGTACCTGTGGGCGATCTCCACCGGCAGCTACCCACTGGTCCTGATCCTCGGGGTGCTGGTCTTCGGCGTCGTCTACAGCGCGGCCAACGGCATCTGGCCCGCCTTCTACGCCGAGATGTTCCCCACCCGGGTCAGGCTCTCCGGCATGGCGATCGGCACCCAGACCGGCTTCGCCATCGCGGGCTTCGCCGTGGCCTTCGCCTCGCAGATCGCCGGCCCCGACGGCGACAACTGGGCCGGAGTCGCGGTCTTCGCCGCCGCGCTCTGTCTGCCGCCGGTCGTCGCGGCGCTCTCCGCGCGCGAGACCGCTCATGTGGAGACTGAGCAGCTCGGGGAGCGGAACGGCGAGGCGGCGACGGAGGCCGGGGCGTCGGTCAAGGCCTGAGCCCCGGCCCGGCGTAGGGCCCGTGCACGGGCCCTACGCCTTGCTGACCGCCGGTTCCTACGCCTTGCTGGCCGCCGGTTCCTACGCCTTGCTGGCCGCCGGTTCGGGAACGGGTTCCCCGTCGGCGGGGACGGCCGCCCGGTCCGGCGGTCCGGCCGCCCCGGTGCCCGCGGCGGCCTGGAGCCTGCGCGGCCCGGACAGGGCGTACGTCAGGCCGAAGCCGGCGGCCACCACCGCCGCACCGCCGACCGCGTCCAGCACCCAGTGGTTGCCCGTGGCGATGATGGCGGAGACCGTGAACAGCGGGTGCAGCAGCCCCAGGACCTTCATCCACGCCTTCGGCGCGAGCAGGGCGATCACCACACCGCACCACAGCGACCAGCCGAAGTGCAGGGACGGCATCGCCGCGTACTGGTTGGTCATCGCGGTCAGCGCACCGAAATCGGGGCTGTCGAGGTCCTGCACGCCGTGGACCGTGTCTATGAAGCCGAGTCCCGGCATCAGGCGCGGCGGTGCCAGCGGGTACAGCCAGAAGCCGAGCAGGGCGAGGACCGTGGCGAAGCCGATGGTGCTGCGGGCCCATCGGTAGTCCGGGGGCCGGCGCACGTACAGCACCCCGAGAATCACGAGCGGCACGATGAAGTGGAACGTCGAGTAGTAGTAGTCGAAGAAGTCGCGCAGCCACGGGACGGAGACGACGGCGTGGTTGGCCCAGTGCTCGATGTCGATGTGCAGCCACTGCTCGGCGGAGTGGATCTGCCGGCCGTGCTCCTCGGCGGTGGAGCGCCCGGCGGTGGCCGCCAGCCGGACCTTCGCGTACGCGGAGTAGACGACCCGGATGAGCAGGAGTTCCAGCAGCAGGTTGGGGCGGCTGAGCACCCGGCGCCAGAACGGCAGCAGCGGCACCCACGCGTAACGCGCCGGCACCGGCTTCGCGTAGTCCGTGGGGACCGGCCGCTGCCAGTGGGGCGAGGTGCGGGACAGGAACGGCACGGCGCAGGCCGCGCCGAGTGCGGCGACGAGCAGCACGTTGTCGCGTACGGGAAGGACCACGCCGACGTTCGGCAGCAGCATCTTCCCCGGCAGGGTGAGGACGAGCACCACGACCGCCGGCCAGACCAGCCGGTCCGAGGCCCGGGTGCCTGCACGGCCGACGACGGCGAGCAGTACCCAGAGCAGTTGGTGCTGCCATGCGGTGGGCGACACGGCGACGGCGACGCAGCCCGTGATCGCGACGGCCAGGAGCAGCTGCCCGTCCCGCGCGTAGCGGACCGCACGGCGCAGGCCGAGGAACACGACGGCGGCGGCCAGGACCAGGAACAGGGCGATCTCGAGGGGTCCCTGGAGTCCCAACCGCAGCAACGCGCCGTGCAGGGACTGGTTGGCCAGGCTGTCCGGGCGCGCGCCGAGGCCGGCGCCCGCGAGATGGTGCACCCAGTACGCCCAGGAGTCACGCGGCATCACCGCCCAGGCGAGCGCCGTGCAGACGGCGAAGGTGGCACCACCGGTGGCGGCGGCCCTGCGTCTGCCGGTCAGCCAGAACAGGACGGCGAAGAGCAGGACGGCCGGCTGGAGTGCGGCGGCGATACCGGTCAGCACACCGGGGAGGCGCTCACCGCGTACCGCGAAACAGGCGAGGAGCACCAGCAGCACCGGCAGGATGCTGGTCTGGCCCAGATGCAGGGTGGTGCGGACGGGCAGCGACACCATCAGCAGGGTGATCGCGAGGGGCGCTGCCAGGAACGCGGTACGCCGGCTCACGGGTGCGGGCAGGGCGCGGACGGCGACGAAGCCGAGCAGCACGACGAGCAGCAGCGAACCGAAGGTCCATACGACGCCCAGCGCCTGTTCGGCCGAGACGGTCAGGGGCCTCAGCACCAGCCCGGCGAACGGCGTCCCGGTGAACCGGCCCGGGTCGTACAGGGACCCCGCGATGTGCAGGACCCCGGTCGCGCCGGTCCAGGTCTCCAGATCGGTGAGGCGTTCGCCGGGCGGCTGTCTGAGTACCACCGCCACCTGCCGTACCGCCAGGACGCCGACGAGCAGCCACAGGACGGCTCTCGCCGCTGCGGCCCTCGCCCCCGGATCCGCCGCCGCGTCCCCCCGCACACTGCGCTCCACATCTGTCACGCTGCGCCGACCCTCCCGTTTTCATGCACTGTCCCGGCCCGGGTATGTGCGGATGAAGCCTCGCACTGCCCTGTCGGATAGACCCAATCAACCCCCACTTAGCCTGACTGTCACCACCGATTTGCCGAAAGAATGCCCGATTCCCGATGAGCCGAGCGCCGTGAGGCCGGGTGCAGCCGTTAATGGTTCGTCACCCCGTCGCGCACCGGCCAGAATGGATCAATGACGTGGACCGTGACCCCCGAGCACTTCGGCAGCCCCGAGGCGTCCCTGCTGCGGCGGGACTACTACGACGAGGTGGCGAGCCGCTACTGGGGCCGGCCCGCGACCACGGCGGAGATCGACGACGGGCTGAGGGACGACGGCGTCGACCGGCTCGTCCCGCCCACCGGGGAGTTCCTGGTGGGGCGGTACGGCGGCAAGCCGGCCGGCTGCGCGGGCCTGCGGCTGGTCGACGCGGCGACGGCGGAGCTGACCCGGGTCTTCGTCCGGCCCGCCTTCCGCTCGACGGGCGGTGGCGGCCTGCTGCTCGCGGGCATCGAGAGCGCCGCGCGGGCGTACGGGGTGCGGCGGATCCGGCTCGACACCCGTAACGACCTGGTGGAGGCACGCGGGCTGTACGAGAAGCACGGGTACGCGGAGATCCCGGCGTTCAACCGCGGCCGTTACGCGGAGCACTGGTTCGCCAAGGAGCTCTGAGCTCCCGCGGTCGCTCAGCCCACCGAGTGGTCGCGGCGCGGTTCGGGCATGTGCGGCCGCTCCTTGCTCGACCCGCTCACCTCGGCCGACAGTTCCGTCACCAGACGGATCAGGTCGGTGGGCCGGTCAGGGCCCCACCAGTCGCCCAGCAGCTCGGCCAGGGACTCCTCGCGGGCCTGGGAGAGCCGGACCACGGCCTCCGCGCCCCGGTCGGTGAGCACCAGCTGCATCCCCTCGCGCCGGGCGTAGCCGAGCCCCTCCACCTGGCGTGCGGCCGAGGTGATCACCCTCAGCGGCACGGGGGCGACCTCGGCCAGCCGGCCTGGCTCGACGGCACCGTGCCGTTTGATGCGCAGCAGCAGCCAGCTGGCGGCGGGCTGCAGGTCATATCCCGCCTTCGCGGTGATCTTCTCGTAGATCTCCCGCCGCCCCTCACGGGTGGCGAGCACCGAAAGGGCGCGGGCGCATTCGTCGTACGAGGAACGCTGGACCGGGTTGGATGCCAGGGTCTCGCTGGGGTCAGGAGCCATCACCGACCCGCGCAGGGGCTCCTCCTTGAGGAACCAGGCGAAGACGAACGCGACGAGGACGACGGGGACGGCGTAGAGGAAGACATCGGTGATCGAGGTCGAGTAGGCACTCAGTACCGAGGGGCGCAGGTCGGCCGGGAGCCGGCCGATGGCCCGCGGGTCGGCGGACAGGGACCCGGCGTCGACACCCGACGGAAGGGAACGGCCGCTCAGCGCGTCCTCGAGTTTTCCGGTCAGCCGGTTGGTGAAGATGGTCCCGAACACGGCCACGCCGAAGGACGCGCCGATGGACCGGAAGAAGGTCGCCCCGGACGTGGCGACGCCGAGGTCCTCGTAGCCGACGGAGTTCTGCACGATCAGCACGAGCACCTGCATCACCAGGCCGAGTCCGGCGCCGAAGACGAAGAAGCAGAGGCTCATCGCCCAGGTGGAGCTGGTCTCGGAGAGCGTGTGGAGCAGCAGCAGGCCGACGGTCGTGAGGGCGGTGCCGGCGATGGGGAAGACCTTCCACCGGCCCGTCCGGCTGACGATCTGGCCGGAGCCGGTCGAGGTGATCAGCAGCCCGAGGACCATGGGCAGCATGTGCACACCGGACATGGTCGGGGTGATGCCGTGCACGACCTGGAGGAAGGTCGGCAGATAGGTCATGGCGCCGAACATCGCGAAACCGATGACGAAGCTGATGGCGGCGACGAGGCTGAAGGTCCGCATCCGGAACAGCTTCAGCGGCAGCACGGGTTCGGCCGCCCGGCGCTCGGCCGCGACGAAGGCCACGAGCAGCACCACGGCGAGGGCCGCGAGGGCGATGATCTGCACGGAGCTCCAGGCCCAGGTGGTCCCGCCGAGTGAGGCGACGAGGATCAGGCAGGTGGCGACGGAGGCGATGAGGAAGGTGCCCAGGTAGTCGATGGTGTGCTTGGTGCGGCGGACCGGGATGTGGAGCGCCGCGGCGATGACGAGCAGCGCGACGATGCCGATGGGCAGGTTGATGTAGAAGACCCAGCGCCAGCTGAGGTGCTCGGTGAAGAAGCCGCCGAGCAGCGGTCCCAGCACGCTGGTCACACCGAAGACGGCGCCGAACAGGCCCTGGTACTTGCCTCGCTCACGCGGGGTGACGATGTCGCCGACGATCGCCATCGACAGCACCATCAGCCCGCCGCCGCCGAGCCCCTGGAGGGCGCGGAAGCCGATCAGCTGCGGCATGTTCTGGGCCATGCCGCAGAGTGCGGAGCCGATGAGGAAGATGACGATGGCCGTCTGGAAGAGCTTCTTGCGCCCGTACTGGTCTCCGAGCTTGCCCCAGAGCGGGGTCGCCGCGGTCGCCGCCAGCAGGTAGGCGGTCACCACCCAGGACAGATGGTCCAGGCCGCCCAGTTCGCTGACGATCGTGGGCAGAGCCGTGGACACGATGGTCTGATCGAGTGCGGCGAGCAGCATGCCGAGAAGCAGCGCGCCGATGGACACCAGGACATTCCGCCGGGACCGCCCCTCACCTCCTGCAAGGGGTGGCGGGCTCAACTGCTGGGCCATGAGCATCTCCTCGGGTCCGCTTCACCCCTATCCTGGCTGTTCTGTGCCGTTATGGCCTGCCGAGCAGCGGTACGGGCGTTGGGCTTCCCCGTGGCGGCCTGCATAATCGCTGGCAGTTCAATGGGGAGGGGAACCCACGATGACCGGACACATATGCCCGGAGTGCGGCGGCGAGCGGAGCGCGAGACCCGGGACGGGGTGTGCCTGCGGAGCCCGTCCCGCCGAGCGCGACGCACGGTCGGCGGAGATCGCGGCGGCCGAGGACTTCGACCCGCTGCGGATCCGGCCGTATGTGACGCTGACCAGCGATGACACCCCGGAATCCGGTGCGCCGACGGCGGACACGACGATGCCTCTGTTCCTGGACGGCGCGCCGGCGGGAGCACCGGGGCCCGCTCGGGGCTCCGGGCCGGGCGCCCTGCCCGACGCCGTCGCGGGCGACGAGGCCCATCGGCGTACCGCCGCTGCCTACGCGGGCGGCGGGCCCGATCCCGTGCAGCCGCGCCGTCGGCGGCCGTTCGCCGTTGCCGCCGTGGGGGCGGCGGTGGCCGCGGTGGTGGGCACGGCCGCTTTCGCGAGCGGGCTGTTCGACGACGAGGACGGCCGGGAGGCGGCGCTGCCCGAGGTCACGACGAGCGCGCCGGCCATGAGCGGCGGGCCGGCCACCTCCGTGTCGGAGTCCCCGTCCGCGTCCCCCTCGACCACGCCGTCCCGGTCGGCATCGGCGTCGCCCTCGACGTCACCTTCTCCGTCGGGGAGCACGTCGGCGTCGCCTTCGGCCCCCGCTTCGAAGACGCCGTCGCCGTCCGTGTCCGCGACGAGGACCCCCGCCACGACAGCGGCAGCGCCGCCTGCCGAGATGGCGTCCGGGAACACGCTGCGGCGTGGGGACCGCGGCGCGGAGGTCTCAGAGCTCCAGCGGCGGCTGCAGGAGGTCCGGGCCTACCGGGACAAGGAGGACGGCTACTACTCGGAGAACGTGGAGGAGTCCGTCGCCGAGTTCCAGAGGTGGGTGTCGGTCAAGGACGACCCGTCGGGCGTCTACGGGCCGGAGACCCGTCGCGCCCTGGAGGAGCGGACGAGCGGCGACGGGCGGCGGCCCTGAGGGCACCGCGGGGCGGATCCGCGTCGGCACGGGCGTTACGACGGCCCCGGTCCGCAGGATTGGCGTTTCGGCGAAGGTTTTTGTATCGTGATGGAACAAAGTAGCCTCCGCTCGTTCTCCCTGACCGGCGGGCGGGGCTACTTGTTTTCTTCACCAGCAATTTTTCTTCACCGCAGCTACGAGCTGTTCACCCGCGCTCTGGAGCATGCCGATGTCGGCCACCGTCCTCGAAGCCCGCGCCCTCCTGCTGGACATGGACGGCACCCTCGTGAACTCCGACGCGGTGGTGGAACGCTGCTGGCGCCGCTGGGCGACCGCACAGGGGCTCGACCCCGAGGCGGCGCTCAAGGTGGTCCACGGACGCCAGGGCTACGCCACGATGGCCGCCCTGCTGCCGGACCGCCCCATGGAGCAGAACTACGCGGAGAACCGGATCATGCTCGCCGAGGAGACCGCCGACACGGACGGCGTGGTGCCCGTCGGCGGCGCCACCGCCTTCATGGCGTCGATCGCCGGACTCCCGCACGCCCTCGTGACCTCGGCCGACGAGGCCCTCGCCCAGGCCCGGATGACGGCCGCCGCCCTGCCGGTGCCGGAGACCCGCGTCACCGCCGAGATGGTCGGCGCCAGCAAGCCGGACCCCGAGGGCTTCCTCAAGGGCGCGGCCGAGCTGGGCTTCGACCCGGCGGACTGCATCGTGTTCGAGGACTCCGAGGCCGGCATCGCGGCGGGCCGTGCGGCCGGGATGCGCGTCGTGGGCGTCGGCCCGCGTGCGGCCGCACTCTCCCCCGACGCCCACGTCGAGGACCTGACGCACCTCCGGGTGGAGGCGGCCGGGGACGGCTCGATCCGCCTGCACATCGACGCGCGGTAGACCCCTCTCCCGGCACGCACTCCCCACCCCGTCAGCACCGCCACCAGGACGAACAGCCGCACGGCGACTCCGGGGAGGGTGGGCGCGCCCAGGCCTCCACCTCCCCTCCCCCGCCGCGCCCCGAGCTCGTCCAGCGCGGGGCCCGACCGGTAGCGGCCCGCAGCCGCACCACGGTCTCCCCACCCCTCGAACTGCCGGCCCGTCAGCCCCCGGCGTCGAACAGACTTCGGACGGGACGTCAGACCGACCGTCCTACCCCTTGATGTGACGTGCGCATGTCGCCACTCTGTTACCTGGCGACCACCCCACCGAAACCCGGCGCCGCCACGATGGCCTGGCTCCGCAGGTCGCCAGCTCAACGTCCCCCCACATCAAGGGAGTTCGCATGTCCGGCATCTACGCGCGTCGCATAGCCGTCGTCGCAGCCTCGGCCGCGCTCGCCGCAACCACCGGGCTCCTCACGGCCCCGGCCGCCCAGGCCGCGATGCCCACCCCGGTCAGCGCCTCGACCGCCCGTACGTACCTGACCCAGCTCACCGTCTCCACCGAGGGCTCCTCCTCCGGTTACAGCCGCGACAAGTTCCCGCACTGGATCACCCAGTCGGGAAGCTGCAACACCCGTGAGGTGGTGCTGGAACGCGACGGCACCGGCGTCGTCCAGGATTCCGCCTGCGCCGCCACCAGCGGCAGCTGGTACTCGGAGTACGACGGCGCCACCTGGACCGCCGCCTCCGATCTGGACATCGACCACATGGTGCCGCTCGCCGAGGCCTGGCGCTCCGGGGCCAGTGGCTGGACCAACGCCGAACGCCAGTCCTTCGCCAATGACCTGACCCGGCCACAGCTCATCGCGGTCACCGACAACGTCAACCAGTCCAAGAGCGACCAGGATCCGGGCGAGTGGCTCCCGTCACGCGCCGCCTACCGCTGCACCTACGCCCGCGCCTGGGTGCACGTGAAGCACCACTACGACCTCACCGTCGACTCCACCGAGAAGAGCGCCCTGCAGTCCGCCCTCAGCGGCTGCTGAACCGCCCTCCCCGCCCTCCTCCGCCGTTCCGTAACCTACGGAGCCATTGGTCACGGCGACGCGAGGAGGGCACACATGGCCGGGCTACGCCTG
The DNA here is from genome assembly GCF_044765585.1 of Streptomyces sp. NPDC102441. NCBI lineage: Bacteria > Bacillati > Actinomycetota > Actinomycetes > Kitasatosporales > Streptomycetaceae > Streptomyces > Streptomyces sp. NPDC102441. The sequence continues at coordinate 25,523 of NZ_JBIWKH010000006.1, read as the reverse complement.
GGACCGCTGCTGAGGTACGTCGACTGGGAGTCCGGTTCACGGGCGACGGTCTGGGTGGAGGCGACCCGGCCCTGCACGGCGGAGGTCCGCTGCGCGGACGGGGCGGGCGGGGTCTCACCCACGTTCGCCGTCCAGGGGCACCACTACGCCCTGGTGGTGGTGACGGGCCTGGCACCCGGCTCGGCCACGCCGTACGAGGTGCTGCTCGACGGCCGCCGCGTATGGCCGCCCGAGGACTCCGGCTTCCCGCCGAGCACCATCACCACACCCGCCGTACCGCAGCCGGACGACGCCGCACCGGTCCGGGTCGCGTTCGGGTCCTGCCGCTGGGCGGCCCCGCCCGCGCACGGGCACGGGCAGGACCCCATCGGCCCCGACGCGCTCGACACCCTGGCCGCGCGTCTCGCCGCCGACCCCGAAGCGGTACGCCCCGACGTCCTCCTGCTCCTCGGTGACCAGGTGTACGCGGACGAGACGTCGCAGGTCACCCAGAGACGGCTCGCGGCCCGCCGCGATCTCGACGAGGCGCCCGGCACGGAGGTCGCTGACTACGAGGAGTACACCCATCTCTACGACGAGTCCTGGCGCGACCCGGACGTGCGGTGGCTGCTCTCCACGATCCCCAGCTGCATGATCTTCGACGACCACGACGTCATAGACGACTGGAACACCAGCGCCGCCTGGCTCCAGGAGATGCGTCGCACGCCGTGGTGGCACGAGCGCATCGTCAGCGGACTCATGTCGTACTGGGTCTACCAACACCTCGGCAACCTCTCCCCCGACGCCCTGGAGGCCGACCCGGTCTACGCGGCCGTACGCGCCGTCCCGGACGGCACCGAGACTTTGCGCGACCACGCGGCGGCGGCGGACGCCGACCCCACGCGGACCCGGTGGAGCTACCGGCGTGTTTTCGGCCGAGTACGGCTGCTGATGGTGGACACCCGGGCGGCCCGGTCCCTCGAGGAGCAGCAGCGGTCGATGCTCCGCGAGGAGGAGGAACGGTGGCTGCGCGACGAGACGCTCGCGGACGCCGGCGCATACGACCATCTATTGATCGGCACCTCGCTGCCATGGCTTCTGCCGCCCCTCATACACGACGCGGAGACCTGGAACGCGGCCCTGTGCCGCGGGGGCCGGGGCGAACGCTGGGCACGTCTCGGGGAGAAGGTGCGCCGGGCCGCTGACCTGGAGCATTGGGCCGCGTTCCCCGAGTCCTTCCGCCGCCTGTCGGACCTGCTGAGGGAGGCGGGAAGCGGGCCCGCCGCGCCTGCGACGGTATGTGTGCTCTCGGGTGATGTGCACCACGCGTACGTCGCGGAGCCCCAGTGGTCCGGTTCCGCCCCGGACGGCACTACCGCCGCCCGCGTCCTGCAATTGACCTGCTCTCCCGTCCACAACTCCATCCCCGCCTACATACGCACCGGCTTCCGCTTCGGCTGGAGCCGGGCCGGCCGGTGGCTCGGGCGCGCGCTGACGCTGCACGGGCGGACGGGGAGCCCGCCGATGCGGTGGCAGAAGACGGGCGGACCGTGGTTCGGCAATCAGCTCATGACCCTCACTCTGCATGGCCGGAAAGCTGCGCTGACATTGGTTCAGGCCAGAGCGACCCCCACGGGAGCACAGCTCGAGACGGTACTGGAGCGCGACCTGACGTCGAACTGATGACCAATTTTCAGACACTCGACAGAATGTTGAACTTGCAAGTAATACTGAGGCCACCCTAACCTGTGGGGCCCGATCGGTTCACGTCCCCAGACCGAAGGAGCCCCACCCCCCATGTTCATACGCCTGAACCGGGCCCAGCCCTACGCACTCGGCCTTTTCCGCTTCGTCATCGGTTTCCTCTTCGCCTGCCATGGCGCCGCCTCACTGTTCGGAGTCCTCGGCGGCTCCATGGGCGGTGGCGCCGTGCCCGCCGGCACCTGGCCGGGCTGGTATGCCGCGGTGATCCAGTTCGTCGGCGGCATCCTGGTCGCACTCGGCCTCGGCACCCGATTCGCCGCTCTCATCTCCTCCGGCTCCATGGCCTACGCGTACTTCAAGGTGCACCAGCCGGAGTCGCTGTTCCCCCTGCAGAACGGCGGCGAGGCCTCGGCCGTCTTCTGCTGGACCTTCCTCCTGCTGGTCTTCACCGGCCCCGGCGCGATCGCCCTGGACCGGCTCTTCTCCTCGCGCGGCGGCTCCGCGCGTGAGAGCGAGCCCGCCCCCGAGAAGGCCCAGGCCGTCTCGGTCTGAGCCCTCCACACTCCCCCGCCCCGGCCCCCCTCCACCCGAGGGGGGCCGGCGTCGTACGTGACCTGCACGACATCGGGCGTCCGCCCGGCGAATACCAGGTGAACAGGGTGAACGGCAGGCGTACGCTGTACAGCTGACCCTGCCGCTCCTGCCGCTCCCCTGCGACGTCGCGGCGTTGACACGGAACACGGGAACGGGGAGTAGAAAGTGCTCGAGAGTGTGGGTGCCCTGACCGGCAGCCCATGGATCTACGCAGTGGTCGCCCTCTCGGTACTTCTGGACGTCTTCCTGCCCGTCCTCCCCAGCGGCGTGCTGGTGATCACCGCGGCCACGGCCGCAGCCGCGAGCACGACCACGGTCACCGCCGCGGCCGGCGAGGCCACCCGGCAGGTGCCCTCACTGCTGGTGCTGACCCTCTGCGCGGCCACCGCCTCGGTGCTCGGCGACCTCGTGGCCTACCGCCTCGCGTGGCGCGGCGGGGAACGCCTCGACCGGGCCATCGCCCGCTCCCGCCGCCTCACCTCCGCACAGGAGAGTCTCGGCACGGCGCTGAGCCGGGGCGGAGGCGCGCTGGTCGTCGTCGCCCGGTTCGCCCCGGCCGGCCGCTCCGTCGTCTCCCTGGGTGCGGGAGCGGCTCACCGCAAGGTGAAGGAGTTCCTGCCCTGGTCGGCCGTCGCCGGTGTGGCCTGGGCGGTCTACAGCGTGGGTCTCGGCTACTTCGGCGGCCAGTGGCTGGGCGCGGGCTGGCTGGGCACGGCCGTCTCGGTCCTCGCCCTGTTCCTCGCGGGCGCCCTCGCGGCACTCGTCGTCCGCCGCCCCGCCCACACCTCGGCCGCCCCGGCCACAACGGCCCCGGTCACCGGAGCCCCGGCCGGGACCTGACGGCCCGCGCGGCCGGCTCAGGCCCGGGCGGCGCCCCGTATCTCCAGGCCGTCCAGCAGCCGCTGGGTGGCCTCGGTGATCTCGGCCACCGCACGGTCGAAGACCTCCTGGTTGTGCGCGGCGGGCGCACGGAACCCCGACACCTTGCGCACGTACTGCAGGGCGGCGGCTCTCATCTCCTCCTCGGTGGCCTCTTCGGGGATGGACGGTGGACGAAGCGTCTTGATGCTGCGGCACATGTCTCCAGGCTTTCCGGTTCGGTACCGCAGTATGACGCCATACGCGCACCGCACCCGTAATCTCGACTCCGTGAGGGCCGTTTCCTATGGTAGGCAGAGCAAGCAGCGTGAGGACGAGTCACGCACCAGCCCTGAGGGGCAGCGCAAGGCAACCCGGGACCTGATCGACGCACGCGGGTGGACGTTCGCCGGGCACTTCGAAGACGTAGGCCGCTCAGGCTTCGACCCCAAGATCGTTCGCCCCGGCTTCGAAGCGCTCATGGCTGCGGTTCGGGCACATGAGTGCGATGTGGTGGTGATTCCGGCGCTCAGCAGGCTCACCCGACAGGGCGCGTACGAAGCCATGAAGATCAACGATGAGCTATCGCGCCACGGTGTCTCGCTGGTGTCGGTCGATGAGCCGTTCCTGGACACGTCCAACCCCATCGGCGTGGCAATCTTCGCGCTGATTGCTGGCCTGGCCCAGCAGGAATCGGAGTCCAAGCGGCAACACATCCTCCGAGCACAAGCGGCGATCCGGCAGGTTGGCGGGCACGTCACCGGCAGCGCACCGTATGGCTTTATTTCGGAGCGGGTGACTGTGCCGGTGCCAGGCCAGGAAGGAACACTCACGGTCACGCGCTTGGTGCCGGACCCTGTCACAGTCGGGCACGTGCGCAGCATGGTGGATGACGCCATGAGCGGCCTAGCTGCGAACGCCATCGCAAAGCGGCTGAACGCCGAAGGTGTGCCCACCTCCCATGGTGCGGATCCGGCCACCAAGTGGCACACCGCCAGCGTCTACCGAGTGCTGCGCGATCCGCGCCTCGCTGGGTTCGCCTCCAAGGTGGCTGACCAACGTCGTGAGCCTCAGCGTGATGCGGCCGGCGAAATCCTCCGGACCCATGTCGGCATCGTGACGCCCGGCGAGTGGTTCGCGCTGCAAGAAATCGTCAGTGGCAAGCGGCCAGAAACCCGTAAGCATGCGGGCACTCCTGCGCTGCTCTCAGGCTGGCAATTTCTATTCTGTGCCCAGTGCGGGGGCCCGATGCAAGCAGGCGTAGGCCGTGGTTTGCGCTATTACCGCTGCACTCGTCCTGCGAACGCCTCAGCGGAACACACCCTGTCATCGGTGCGCATGCCGAACCTGGACGACATGGTGGTACGTCGCACCTTTGCCAGGCTGACGGCCATCGCGGGAACGGATTTCGGGGATCTCAGCGAGGCAGACCAGTCGCTATGGGTCGAGGCTTCGCGCCGCTTTGCGCACCAGGAAGATCGATCCGGAATCGAGACCCAGCGCGCCGAAATGTCGGCTGCTCTGGAGTACAACCGGGCAGCACTCGTGACGCTCTATCAGGACCGCGAGCAGGGCGCCTACATGGGGAGCACCGGAACGAAGATATTCCGCGATTCCGCAGAGCGCCTTGCAGCGGAGGAAAGCCGACTGGAAGCAGCGCTAGCAGACTTGGACGGTGCGAGCCTGGCGAGCATCAGCCTGCCCGTGGAAGCGTGGGTTTCCGCAAATGGGGACCCGCTGGGAGAGGATGCCCCGTGGCATAGCTGGGACCTCACCACGCGCCGGGAGTTCCTCGCGCTGTTCATCGACAGGATCGACGTCGGAAAGCCCACAGCGTACGGGCGGGCCAGCAAGGTTGAGGACCGGCTGGCAATCACATGGGCTGGCGGCGAGGCATGATCCCGGACCAGCGCGACGAGTGGGAATACATCCGCTGGACGTTGGAACGCCTGTACAGCGCCCAGCGTGATGGCGACGAGACCGTGTGGACCGCGCAGAAGGTGACGCGCTGGGAAGCCGTCCAGAAAGCACTACAGGGGTACCCAGAGCTGTTGGGGGTATCCAGCAGCAAGTAGCACAGCGCATCGGGGCCCCTGGACACGACGTCTGGGGGCCTTTCCGCTGCGCACCGCCGGGCGGTTTCTGTGATGGGCACGCAGCGGGATGGGCTCGGCAGGCCGCTGACCTGGGACTACTCGGCCGTATCAATTTTCTTGTGATGGGAGTAATACCTCCAATACGCGTACAGAGGGTTACTACCAATCATAGAAAAACTGTGACGGCCGCATTTCCGCTGGTCAGAGCCGTGAGTGCCCGGCCGGCCCGTCCCGCTGGCGCGCAGCGCATGATCACCCGCCCGTGAAGCCTGTCGGTGGCACTGTGCGCTCAGCAGCCATCCCCGCCGAGAAAGTCCGCATTCTGAGCACCAGCCGGAGTGGCAGCGGGCAGATCTGGCAGGGTCAAAAACGCCGTGGGCACTTTTGGCGAGGCGCGGCAAGCCGCTGACCAGCGGGAACGGGCCGAGTGGGCAAAAACGACCCGGACTGTACCTATCTCTCCATACACGTATTAGGGGGTTAGGTACGTAGGGCAGAAAAGTACCCACGGCTCAGCCGGTGACCGTTCCCGCTGGGCTCGCACGCCAGCGATGCCCAGAGCTCAGCACACCCAGGAAGCCCCTGCGTGCCCGTCTGCCGCCCTCCGGGCCTTCCTTGGCAATTCCCCCCGACCGTGGACCCAGAGCCCCTCAAGGCCCGTTGTGTGGCTTCCTTGCGTGAGTGGGTCCGCTGTCCGCCCACCAGGGGGCTTCCCCAGAGCCTCAAAGCGAGTGAGAGGCCGTGGGGAAGCCCCCTGGTGACCGACCAGCGGACCCACGGCGCCGACTTCCACGGAGGAAACCATGGCCGAAGTTACGTACGCATCCTGGCACCTCGACTTGCGCCGATTCCGGGGGCCCGCCTCGCTACATGGCTGCGCCTGGTGTGGCCTTACGGCCGAGGAATGGGCGCTGGATCCACTTACCGAGTATCCGATTCAGCGCGATGAGCCGGACGGGCACCCGTACTCAGCGTTCAGCGCGGCCTATATGGCGCTCTGCCGGTCCTGTCACCGCCGTATGGACAAGCTTCGGCACCAAGTCAGCGAGGCTGATTTCCCGGCGGCCCTAGCGGCGCTGAGAGCTTCCCGGCGAGCACTGGTCAGCGATGGCCACCGGCGCATTGACGCTGAGTACCGGGCAAGCGTTGCGGAAGCCATTCACCGCGAGTTGGACCACCGCGACATGAAGCGCGCCATGCGCAAGCGGGACTGAACCGACTCACCGCCCACTCAGGGGCCAGGCTCAGCAGGAAACGAGCCTGGCCCCTTTACATGCCCCGGGGCACCGATGAAGCACCTTCCCGAATGCCTTGCCCTGTCCGATGACGCGCTGAGTCAGCCGCTCTGGACCATTCCGCCGGGCACGCCGAACGGCATTTCTGGTTGCTCGGAACCGGCGAAACGTCATGCGCGATGACACCGGTGACCGCGTTATCGAGTGGTCACCGCAAAACGGCACTGAGTGAACGAACACCCCCAACTGCAATCGGAATAGACCACCATGACCATTCACGACGCCACTCAACTGGGCGCCTTTGACCATGCCGCCACCGTGGCAGACATCATTCATACCGGCGGCTTTACGCTGATCCGTGACATCCCCTATACCCGCTTGCGCGGAACTACCTGGGATCCCAAGGATGTTGCCCGGCAGCGCGGTGAGCCCATTCCCAGCGGCCGGCAGGCTGACATCCTTCACAACGGTCGGGCATTCCCGGTGACGTCCCGCACCAACCCAGCGATATCCGCCCGATACGCCGCTGAGCAAGCCGCCGGGCAACCCGGGCGAACCTTCGCCAACACCACTGGCACCGTGGCCGAGTTGGGCCACCAGGCGACGCACAGCGGACCATGCGCTGAGTGCGGGACCACCTTTTCGCAGACTCGTCCCCGGGGCCAGCGGCGGAAATGGGCGACCACGTGTCCGGGATGCGCAGAGTACCGGCGCCGGCGTCTGGCCGCTGAACGCAATCGGCGCTATCGACAGGCCAAGCGGGACATGGCCCCGTGACGCATTCCCGTAAGAGGTAGAGGAACTTCGTCATGGTGGGTCCTCTACTCCAGTGGTTGGTGTGCCACAGAGCGGCCCGGGCCGATGTCTTCGGACTCCCCGGGCCGTTCGGCATCCCCCACTCCCGCGCTGGGCATCGGCGCTTGCTTCCCACAGTCTTCCCCCGTATCTGCCGAATCCCGATGCCCCGGGAGTCAGCGGGTGCGGGGGTTTCGTCTTTTCCGGAGGAAATTGTGTCCCGCATGCGCCCCGACGATCGCCAGTTCGCCTCGCTGATCAACATGTCCATGGACGCTGTGGCGGTGACTTCCCGCGATGAGGTGGAATCGTTCCCTATCTGGATAGCGGCCAACGATTGGCTTAAGGCCAACGGGCATTCCACCGTCCCGCTGGGTGCCTGGTCGCGGGTTATGGCGTCGACCGGGTGCCGAATGACGCCGGCCCGTTGGGAGAACGGTAACCGGGCCCGAATTCTGGGCTTCAAGCTCCGCTAACAGACTTCCGGGGCTTCATCCCGGAATACCGACCAGACGGCGTGTCCCCGCTCCCGTTCGCGCTGTCTGGTCTCCCCCTGCCCGTGCCCCGTGAAGTCGTCAGCGGTCCTCCTCCGTCCCGCTGGCGGCCTCTCAGTGCACGGTCCACACCTACCCCGGAGAAATCCTCATGGATTCAACCTCAGCCATGTTCGCCGCCACGCAGATGATCGCCCGACTCCACAGCGAGGCTTCGCCCGTGCTCTTCCCGGCCGAGATGCTCGCCGAAATCCTATGGGTCAGCGCCGCTGATCTCCGTGCGTTTACGGGCGATTCGCTGGCCGCTTCCCAGGCCGTGGACTTTGTCCGCCGAACGGCTTTCAATCACGTCCTCTTGGACATCCTCGACGGCACCGGAAGGTTTGATCGGAATGGCTGAACAGATTGAGCCAGTTGTGCCGGCCGAGGAAGCTCCCAGCGCCAACGCAGAGGCTGCGAAGTGGCGAACCAAGCTTCGCGAGGCTGAGGCCCGGCTAGAGGCAGCGGAATCCCGCACTAATGCGCTGCTCCGCAGGGCTGTGGAATCCCGCGTAGCCGATCGTCTGGCGGAACCCTCCGATCTCTTCGAGTTGGGCGCTGCTGAGCTTGCTTCGCTGATTTCCGAAGACGACACCGTGAACGGCGAGGCTCTTGATACCGCTGTAGGCGAATTGCTTGTCAAGCGCCCGGGGCTCGCCGCTCAGCAGCCGGAGACGTGGGGAGACGTTGGCCAGGGTGGCCGTTCTGGACCGCCCCCGGCGGAAATCACCATGGCTGACGCCTTCAAGGCTGCAAGACGGCCGTAGTACTTCGCAGTAATGGCGCTGTGAGTTCCCCAGGTGGGAGACAGCGCCACGCAGTACCGCCCCAGGTGGGCAAATCTTGACGTCCTATCGCCAGGCGCGAAGTGGACTACCTCATCCATTCTTTCCTGACAAAAGGACATTCTCATGACTCTCAACTCCACTGGCGCTGGCCCGATTCTGCCGGACCAGTTTGGCGCCCTGGTTGAAAAGCCGGTCGGCGAGCTCTCGGTAGCACTTCAGGTTGGCGCTGAGGTCCGTACTTCCGCGCACACGTTCCGGATCCCTATTTTGGTCTCCGATGTTCCCGCTGGTGCTGTCGCGGAAGGCAGCGAGATTGTGGCGGGTGACGCCGTGTTTTCGGAGCTTGCGGTTACGCCGGCGGCTTTTGCTGGCCTGACTATCGTCACCCGTGAAGTCGCGGATGACAGTTCGCCTAGCGCAACGGCCACTGTGGGCAAGTCAATCGCCCGAATGATCGCCAACTCCGTTGACCACGCACTGTTCAATGTGATGTCGGCCCCGAACCCGGCTGGGCTTGCGGCCCTTGCGGGAATCAGCGAGGTGGACGCCCCGGCGGTATTCGCCAATCTGGACGCCTTCAATGAGGCTGTGAGCCTTTCTGAGGCTGCGGGCGGCACCATCACGGCATGGGTCATGAACCCGGCCACGCTGCTTGCGGTCAACACCGTGAAGTCTGCGACCGGTTCGAACCTCGACCTACTCAATGCGGCGCCTACTGAGGCTGGCCGGAGCACCATTCTGGGACGGCCGGCGTTCTCCAGCGCCCATATGCCCGACGGTGTCATCTACGGAATCAGCAAGGAAGACATGATGGTCGTTGTGCGCGAGGATACGCGTCTCGACATTGATCACTCAGCGTACTTCTCGTCAAATCGAGTTGGTGTTCGTGCCGTGATGCGCGTTGCATTCGCCGTTCCGGTCCCGGCTACCCAGGTGCGCATCACCCAGGCTGCCGAGTAACACCCCCGGCAAGCCACTGAGAGCCCCCAGGTGCCCTTATCACGGGGTACCTGGGGGCTCTTCTGGCATCCCCCTCCTATGCCCTTAGGCGGCCCCCTGCGGCCCTATGGCCTGAGCCCTAAGGCGGGCACCATCACCATGCGCTATTGCATCTGTATGCGACTCAGGCTCACGCGCGCTATCCATGCGCTGATCAGTAAGCCATGCGCCTAACCACAGCGTGGATGCACAGCGCAACGCGATAGCTGATCGATGGACTATCTCGCTGCGATATCACACTGAGTGCGCAGCGCATTGGGCTGATGAACGGCAATGAATTGGCCGATTGAGCACTGATTACATGCGGGCAATCACCATATGTGACGGCGTGAGCACGCTTAGGCATTGCCATTTGCCTCTCAGGACGTCAATTCAGCGCGATTGGGCGGCCATTATGCGCTGTCGCAGCAGCAATGAGGCCCATTCCGCGACGCTGAGTAGCCAATTGGCCGCTGAATTCTCGTTCCGGCCCCCCACCCCCCAGGCGGGCAACCCTTGATGGCCATGACACCCACCGAGAGGGAGACAAGCGCGTGACGCAGGGGGCCTTGACCTTTTTCGTTGGCTGAGCTGCGCTTTTACTTTGGAGACTACATGATCGAACCCGATTGGGTTACCGAATTTGGGGCCAGCGAACGCACCGCCGCTGATTGCTCCGCCGTTTGGCAGCGGATGATCGTCGATATTGCGCTGACCGAATCACAGCGGGACGCCGGCGCCGCGTATTGTCTGGCCGTTGCCCGCGTTGCTGAGGCTGAGCGACTGATTTCGCGTGATGGCCTGGTAGTGGCTGGCGCCAATGGGCATCTGGTCAAGCACCCGGCGACTACGTTGGTCACTGCCTATTCGGCATCCGTGCGCGCGCTGCAAAATTCGCTGGGGCTCACGCCGTACGCAGCAGCGAGGAACGCGACCATGGCCAAGTCGGGAACCGACCCATATGACCCGCCGGAGACGCCCGAGGACCGCCGGCGAGAGGCCGCCCAGCTCGCTGCGCTGAAGAAGTTCGAGGAGTGGGTGTGATGAATCCGCTGTTTGCCGAACTTGAAAAGACTCTGCACGCCGCCCGGATGACTCCCCGGCCCGTTGCTGAGGCTTTCGCAGCGCTGATCGACAAGCACCGCGCAGCGGAGAATCTCGATGAGCGAGAGGCCGACGCGCTGCGAAGCATCCTCTACGGATCTCTTCTCGACCCTTTCGCCGAAACTGACCCGGAGTGGACTCAGGCATTCCGGCCGAAGATCGCCGGGTATCTCGCCGACGGAACTCCGGTGATGAACCGATGAGCCTTCCTCCGCTGGCAACCACAGCACAATTGGCGGTTTGGATGCAGACGGACCCCGAGTCCCTTCCCGCGTCAGCGGGTTTGATCCTGGAAACCGCCAGCGCGATCATCCGGCGAGAGGCCCGGACAAACTTTGTCCGTGAGACTCGCACGCTGACGTTCTACCCGGCGGGTGCCACCATTAATGGTCACTGCTGGCGGTACGCCGTGGACATTCCACTGAGACCGTTGGTCAGTATCGACTCTGTGTCCGTCGCCGGCATCCCGCTGGAAGTGTCAGCCTACGAAGTCCGGCGAGATCGCCTGTTTCTGCGTACCTGCGCGCCTGTGAGCGTCGCTCTGACCGCTGGGCATGCGGAAGTGCCCGGCGATGTGCTCGCAGTCGTTCTGACAGCCGCTCAGCGGGTTCTCTCGAATCCCGGGGATCTCCGACAGGAAACCGTGGGCTCCATGTCCATGACCTACGCAGCGGAAACGATCGGCGTAAGCCTCAGCCCCGCTGATAAAGACTTGCTCGCAAGCTACCGGCGACGTGCCGTGATGGTGAGGCTGACGCCATGAGCGCGATGTACGCAGATTCAGTCATGCGCCTACGCGCTGATTTCGTCGTCGATCGTTACGGCAATGCGTCCACAGAACGGGACTGGCCCAATGCTGAGCAGCAGGCGATAGCCGGTGTCAACGTTCAGCCGGACAGCAGCCTTGAGCTAGTAGGCGAACGGACCAGCGTGACTACGGCATGGCGACTGATCGGACCCAAGGGACGAGACCTTGACGTGCTGCGGACCGATCGGCTGGTCTTCGATGGCATGACGCTGGAAGTCGACGGGGAGCTTGCCCGGTACCGATACGCGGGCCGGGTCCACCACGTTGAACTCCGCATGGTCCGGGTTAGCGGTTGAGGGGTCCCCCCATTAATGTCGGCATCCTCGCTGCGCGGCCCGGCCGAGTTTCACGGTCACACCCCTGGCGACGCCAAAAAGCCCCGCTGCGCACCCGGATCATGGGCCGCGTAGCGGGGCTCTTCTATTTGGTCTAGACCACTCAGCTTCCTGACAGCGGCTTTCGCAGACTCGCCGCCAGAGCATCCCGGAGAAGATCAGCGCTGGGTCCGGTTCCCGGGGTCTCTGGGAGCCGTTCAGCCCTCAACTCGGCAACTTTCACGGCGTCTTGCGCTGAGCGACACACGTAGCGGAGTGCGAGCCGGAGTGCTGCGGGGTCTGCGTCGTCGTCGTCCGCAATCTCCATACCTGACGTGGCGTCATATGTAGCAGCAGCCAACATGCCGATCTCGATGTCGTCGGCCATCGTGTTGATCAGCCCACCCCCACGGGGGACGAAGCAGGATCCACCGTTCTCAGCGGCCCACGGCAGTCGCCGCATCAGCGTGGGGAGTGCCGGGATTCGTCCAGCGCTATTGTCGGTCACGTCATCAGCTCAATCCGTTGATGGCCATGCCCCGGGGCCGTTCGCGCGGTCGCCGGGGCTTTCGCTGACCAATGTAGCGCCTTGTATCGCTTCGTATCTAGACGTATCTCGTGATGCCGACTCGTTACGGGGCTTGAACCATGGATCCATGGACGCTGACAGCGCGATTGATCCGGGCGCACCGCTGACGCCTTACAGGCAGCTCGCCGAGATTCTCCGCTTGCGCATCGCGCGTGGTGACTGGGCCGCCGGCCGGGCGATCCCCTCGGAAACCCAACTGGTCCAGGAGTACGGGTTGGCTCGCAGCACAGTGCGCCGTGCCATCGCTGTCTTGGTGGCGGACGGAATCGTCTTCGTGGTCCCTCAGCGGGGAACCTTCGTGGCTGAGACGCCCCCGGACGCCTGACAGACTTACCGCTGTGACTTGACAGACTCTAGTGTGCGACGCACCACTGACAACGCGCCTGGGGACCTACCCCGGCCTGCCGTCCCCGAGCCGTCCGAGCCCCGGTTTCACGTCAGACGACCGGCTTCGCCCGGTTGGCGCACAGGGCCCAGATCACGAAGGTGTCGAGCGCGATGGAGATGATCGCCCACACCGGTTGGTACGGCAGCCAGATGAAGTTCGCGATCAGGTTCAGCGCCGCCAGCCCGATACCCACGCCCCACGCCCATGCCGCGCCCTTGAGGATGCTCCATCCGACGAGTACCAGGACCACCCCGAGGATCAGGTGGATCCATCCCCAGGCGGTGATGTCGAACTTGAACGTGTAGTTGCTGATGCGCGTGTACACGTCGTCGGACGCGATGCCCGCGATCCCCTTGACGATGGCGAGGATGCCGTCGACGAGGAGCACGACCCCCGCGAACAGCGCGCCGGTGGCCGCCCATGGGTTGCCGGGGTCGGAGGCGGACGGCCGCGACGAGCCGGGTGCGGATGCTGATGACTGGACCATGGGTTTCCTCCGCTCGACGGACTCGCCCCGCACTACTGCGGGCAGATCCGACCCTGTGCGACGACCTCACCGGCCACGACCCGGACGCACCCGATCGGGTGGCGCCCCTGCCCTGCTCAGGGCGCTCCCACGGTCACGACCTGCCCCTGCGCGTCGACGGTGAGCACCACCCGCTCGACCTCGTTCGTCAGCGCCAGGGCCGCCCAGACGACGCCCCAGAGGCAGCACGAGAAGACGGTCAGAAACGCGTGCAGCACATGGTTGACCGCCTGTCCGCGCACCAGCACGGCCTGGCTTCCGGACCGTGACTCCACCCGCCATCCGGCGGCGACCCGCCGGCTCACCACCCAGTCGAGGACCAGGCCCCGCTGCGTGGCGTCAGGGGCCCCCGTGCTCGCCCCGTAGTAGCCAGGGGGCGGTTCGAGCGACGCCTCGTGCCGGTGTGCTCCACGACGCTTCACGGGGCTCACCTCCAGGTGTCGAGGTCTCCGCCCCGCCACTCGATCAACTCCGGCTGGTCCAGGTCGATCTCCTCGGCCCCCTGGGCGAGCCCGGCCCGCCGGAGGAACGAGGCGACGTCCCCGCGCCCGTGCGCCAGCCCGACGATCTGCCCCCGCACGGTCACCCGCCGCCCGCCGGTCGGTGAGGGCGGGTACACGATCACAGGTGGATGTCCGGACATGCCTCCACGGTCCCCCGCGCCTGGTCACCTCGCATCCCGGGGCCCGGTGGATCGGTCTTGTCGGGCTGCCAGGACGCGGTTCTCACCGGTCCCGGCCGGGCATCCTTCTCTGCGGTCGAACAGAGGCCGACCGTACGGACCAGGGTGGAGGAGAACAGTGAGCGCAGGCAGCCGCGGAGTTCTGGGAGTCGTGGGTACGGCCACCGATGGCGTCGAGACGCTGCGCACCGGGCTGGTGGAGCCGGCCCTCGCGCTGGGCTGGCAGGTGGCCGTGACGCTCACCCCGAACGCCGGCCGGTGGCTGAGGGCGAACGGTGAGTGGGACCGTCTGGAGTCACTGACCGGCCTGCCGGTAAGGGACACACCTCGTCTGCCGGCCGAGCCCCGCCCGCACCCCGTGGCCGACTGCCACGTCGTCGCACCGGCGAGCGCGAACTACGTCGCCAAGCTCGCGACGGGTATCGCCGACAACCAGGCCCTGACGCAGGTGAGCGAGGCACTCGGCACCGTCGGCGTCCCCGTGGTGGTGTTCCCCCGGATCAACGCGGCACACGCGCGGCACCCGGCGTGGGAGGGGCACCTCGGGACCCTGCGCAGGGCCGGCGTGGAACTGGTGTACGGCGCGGACGTCTGGCCCCTGTACGAACCACGCCAGGGCCCGGCGGTCCGGGAGCTTCCGTGGGCGGCGATCCTGGGCGGCCCGGCGGTGGGCCCTCGTTGAGGGCGGGGCACCGCCCGCTGGAGCGCGTCTGAGGGCTCCTGGCGGCCTGTCGTCCGCATCATGCTGGGCCCGGCGCCGCTCCTGCTCGTCGCTCATGACGTGCACGTGCGAGGTGATGGGCCTCGCCGAGCAGCCCCCGGACCGCAGCATCGGTCCGCGGGCCCGGATTCACCACCGCGAGCCAGGCGACGGAGCCGTAGACGGGGTGTGCGATCACGGTGTCGGTGACGCCGGGGTCGTCGTCGCCCGCTGGTTCGCGCGGCGCGTGGCCGGCCCGGTCGCTGAACGTCTCCTTGCTCACGGCGATGTTGACGCGGAAGGTGTCCGGGCGGTCCAGGCGCGACCTGTCGTCGCCCGGGTAGTCCTTCGTCACGATCGTCACGAACGGTTGAGCCGCTTTCGGCACGACGCCGTCAGGGGAGTAGTAGAAGAAGGTGTCCCCCCAGCTGATCTCAGGGGATCCGTCGCCGGGTGCCGGCGTGACGGCCAGGACCCCGTCGAGGCCTTCCACGAAGTCGGTGATCTCGTCGATGGTCATGTGCTCAAGCGTTTCATTAAGGTGCTGGTGGAGACTTGGAACCGGAATTCTGAGGAGCCACGGGTGACAACCCTCAAGTCGTCGGTCCTGCGCACGGTCGATGTCGCGCGACGCGCCGGGTACTCCGTCCAGCAGGTCCGTAACCTCGAACGCGACGGTGTCCTGCCGCCGGCGACACGCACGGCGGCGGGTTACCGGATCTACGGGGAGACACATGTGCGGTCCTCGCTGGCCTACCGTGCGCTCGCGGCCGCCACGGGCCCGGTCGAGGCCAAGCGGATCATGCGTACCGTGCACGAGCGCCCGGCCGCGGAGGCACTGGCACTGCTCGACGCGGCCCACGCCCGGCTCGACCGGGAGCGTAAGGACCTGGAACTCGCCGAGGCGGCTGCCGCGGCGATCTCCGCCGAGCCGATCGAGGACGTACGCCCGTCGGACTCGATGAGCGTCTCCGAGCTCGCCACGGCGCTCGGGGTGCGTCCGTCGGCCTTGCGGCACTGGGATGCCGAGGGACTCGCGGTTCCGGACCGGGTCCCCCCACGAGGGACGCGACGCTACTCACCGGCCCAGACCCGGGACGCCCGGATCGTGCACCAGCTGCGCGGCGCCGGCTACCGCATCGCCCCGCTCCGGGAGCTGATGCCGAGTCTGCGGCTCGGGCCCGGACAGGACGAGGTCGGAGCGGCGCTGGCCGCCCGGGCCGCGAGCGTGGCGGCCCGCTCCCGCGCCCTGCTCGACGCCGCCGTCCCGCTCGGTGCGGTCCTCGCGGGGCGATGAACCGGCACCGGTGACGCCGCAACAGCGGTTGGGCCCGTGCCGTAAGCGCTGACAGCCGGCCGCCGTGGCGGCTGTGTCACCACCACCACGGCGGCCCTGTCACCGCAGTGGGCCCGACACCGCCGACGATGCCGGGCCCACTGGGCGTTCAGTGCGTGGACCGGGGTGCCTGGTCGGCACCCCGCCCCATGCGTCAGGCGTGCGAGCCCGCCTTGCGCCGCCGTACGACGAACACCGCACCCGCGCCGATCGCCAGGGCCGCGCCGCTCGCGAGGGCGAGCTGCGACGTGGCGGTGGACGAGCCCGTGGCGGCGAGGCTGCCGTTCACGGGACTGGCCGACGCGCCGCTCTGCGGCTTGAGGTCCGAGGTGTTCGGCTTGGTCGTGCTGGGCTTGGCGTCGCCGACCTTGCCGGGCTTGCTGCCGGCGGCGGCGATCATGAACTCGTAGCCTTCGAGGTCGGGACTCCCGCCGCAGGTGCCGTCCTCGTTCCAGTAGTCACCGGCGACGAAGGTGACGCCGTTGCCCGCGGGGGCCTTGGCGTCCACCGTGAGGCGCATCTTGATGTCGGAGTGGGCGCCGGCCTTCAGCGGGCTGATCTTGTCGATGTAGTTCTCGTTGTCGACGTTCTCCCACTTCGAGGACGAGGCGGACGACCACTGCAGGTGTACGAGGTCGTCGAGGCCGTTGAGTCCGCTGCGGTCGGTCGCGTGGACGTAGACGAACGGGAACACCTCGTCCATCGTCTTGTCGGTGCCGTTGGCCACCCGGAGGTTGAAGGTGACCTTCGTGCCGGCGACGACCGTGGACGGCAGACCCGTGACGACCGTGGTGAGCTTGGGCTCGGGAACGCAGGTCTCGTCGTCCCCGCCCTCCTCGGCCGCCTCCTCCTTCGCCTTGGCCAGCGCCGCGTCGGCGGCGTTCTTGTCGGCGAGCGCCGCCTTCGTGGCCTTCTGCGCCTGACCGATGACCTGGGCTGCGGCGACCCGCGCGTCCTGGTACGCGTCCGAGGCCTCCTTCGCCTTGGCGTCGGCAGCGGTCTTGGCCCCGTCGGCAGTCACGGCGGCGGCCTGGGCCTTGGCGAGAGTGGCCGCCGCGGCGGCCTTCTCCTCGTCGGTGGCCGTATCCGGAAGAGCGTCGACGGCCGTCTGCGCGTCGACGACCGCCTGGTCGGCGGTGGTCTTCGCAGCGGCGGCCTCTGCTGCCGCCAGCTTGGCGGCCTCGTCGGCCTGGGCGAGGGGAGAAGCCCCCTCAAGGGTTTTCAGAGCCGCCAGGGCGGCCTTCTCGGCCGCCACGGCGTCGTCATACGCCGTCTGCGCTGCGGCGGCGGCCTTTTCCAGCTCGGCGACGGACGGCTTCTCCTGTGTCTGCGCTGCCGGCTTGTCGTCGGCGAACGCGGGGGTCACCGACAGCAGGAGGACAGGCGTGGTCACTGCGGCGGCAACGGATGTGGCAAGAATCCGGCGAATCTTCACAAGAGCCCTTCGGGGTCCGAAAAAGAGATGAAGGGGTCGCAGCGGAATGGGACACGCAGGTGCGACTTGAGGTGATCGTATGACCGGAACAGCGCCCTGCCGTCACATTTTCTTCACTTGCCCGCCCCGGCATCACGGCACAGGGGCAGACAGAAAAGACGAATGGGTGCAGTTGCTTTCACTGCCTGTGCTTTCACTGTGAGGAACGCCACATGGCCTGTACGCGTCACCCGGCATCCCGGGTGGCGGATCGGGCGACGGAGGGCCGGAACAGCGAGTCACCCGCCCGGCAGGGGGTGTTCACCGTGGCCGGCCACGGAGCTATCCCTGATAGTCGCTCACGTCGGCCCCGAGGACGCCCAGAAGAGCCAGGGCCTCGGCGTCAGGGGACCCCGTCGGTGCGCTGTAGAGCACGAGGCGCTGGTCCCGGTCCGTGAGGGTGAGCGAGTCGCAGTCGACGGTGACGTCCCCGACGGCCGGGTGACGGAACGTCTTCGTGAGCATCGGCGCGGCCCGCACGTCGTGCCGCTCCCAGAGCCGGGCGAAGTCGGGGCTGGCGTCGCGGAGTTCGCCGACCAGGCCGGCGACCTCGGGATCCGTCGGGTAGCGGGCCAGGGTGGCACGGAGGTCCATGACCACATGGTGCCGGAACTCGGCGGTGTCGGAGACTCCGTACAGCCTCGTGCCGGGCCGCGACGGTTCGAGGAACGCCCGGCGCGCAAGGTTGCGGTCCTCAGGGGCGAGCCCGCCGAAGTCCTCCATGAGCGCGGCCGCGAGATCGTTCCACGCGAGCACCTCGAACGCGGCGGACACGACGAGAGCGGCCGTCTGCGGCAGCCGCTCGATGAGCGCGAGGATGCTCGGGCGGACGTCGCGCCGGTGCAGTCGGGTACGGGTCGGCGCGGTGCCCGCGAGGACGTGGAGGTGGTCGGACTCGGCGTCGGTGAGCCGCAGCGCGCCCGCGATCCCGGCGAGGACCTCGCCCGACGGCCGCGGCGCCCTGCCCTGCTCGAGCCGGACGTAGTACTCCGTGGAGATGTGCGCGAGGACGGCGGTCTCCTCGCGGCGCAGCCCCGGCGTCCGGCGTCGCGGCCCGGAGGGAAGGCCGACGTCCTCCGGCCGGAGCCGCTCACGACGGCTGCGGAGGAACGCCCCGAGCTCCTGTTTGTCCATCCGCCAAGTCTGCACGCTCCGCGACGGCGGATCCTGGTACAGCCTGTGCCTGTATCCGGCCCGGAGACCGGGCCGACACTGCCGTCATGACGAACAACACCGACATCGCACCCATCGGCCTACTCACCGGCAAGGTCGTGTTCATCACCGGCGCCAGCCGCGGCATCGGGGCGGCAGCGGCCCGGCTCTTCGCCTCCGAGGGCGCAGCCGTCGTGCTCGCCGCCCGCAGCACGGACGCCCTCGACCGCGTCGTCACCGGGATCCGTGCCGACGGCGGCGTCGCCGACGCCGTCACCCTGGACCTCGCCGACCGTACGAGCATCCGCGCGGCCGTCGACCGCGTCGACGAGCTGCACGGACGGCTCGACGGCGCCTTCAACAACGGCGCGGCGATCCAGCAGCCCGGCCCGCTCGACACCACGAGTGACGAGGACATCGACGAGCAGTTCGCCGTGAACTTCCGCTCGCACTGGACCGCCATGAACGCCGAGGCCGCGCTCATGCGACGGAACGGCGGCGGGGCGATCGTCAACACGTCGAGCATCGGCAGCCGCCGCGCGAACCCCGCCCTCCCCGCTTACGGCGCCATGAAGCGCGCGCTGGACAGCATCACCGAGACCGCCGCCGTGACCTGGGGCCCTCAGGGAATCCGCGTGAACGGCATCACCCCCGGCGGCACCGCGACGGAGATGATCGACACGTGGGAGGCGAAGTCCCCCGGCACCATCGAGCAGATCAAGACATCGATCCCGCTCGGCCGCATGGCCGAGCCCCGCGAGGTCGCCGAGGTGGCCGCATGGCTGCTCAGCGACCGTGCCTCGGTGGTGACCGGCGCGATGGTGCCGGTCGACGGCGGCGCCAGCGCGTGAGGAGAGCCTGAGCAGACCGTGGCGGCGGGTCCTCGAAGTCGACCTGTTCGGTTGACCTTGCCCCTGCGTCAAGGTTGGAGGCTGGTCGCATGACGGACAACAGCACCTCTCCGGCACGGCTCGCCCCGCCGGTCGGAGAGTTCCAGGAGATCGAGGGCCGCAGCGTTTACGTGCACCGGTCGGGCAGCGGCGGACCGGCGGTGGTCTTCCTGCCGGGCGCCAGTGCCGTGGGCCTGGACTACCTCGGTGTCCAGCAGGAGGTTTCCCGGTTCACCACCGCCGTTGTGTACGACCGCGGCGGCACGGGCTACAGCGACGCCCTCCCGCTGCCGCGCACCGCTGCCGAGGTGGCCACGGAGCTGCGCGAGCTGCTGCGGGCCCAGGACATCGCCGCCCCGTACGTCCTGGTGCCGCATTCCCTGGGCGGCTTCTACGCACACCGGTTCGCGCAGCTGTACCCGCAGGATGTGGCCGGGCTGGTCTGGCTGGACGCCTTCCACCGTGACTGGGACGACTTCATGCCCGCTGCGGCGGGTCTGGCCGCGGTCGAGCAGATGGCACCCGACCGGGAGCAGCTGGAACAGATGCGCCCTGCCGTACGCGACATGACGGAGGAACTGCTCGCGGGCTATCCGGAGCACGTACGGCGGGCACTCGTCGATGCCAAGGTGAGCGACGAATGGACCGACGTCGGCATCGCCGAGCGCACCGGACTCGCCGGACTCGCCGCCGAACTGCGGACCGGGCCGGACATTCCCGATGTCCCGGTGATCGCTCTCACCGTGGTCGGCACCGACCCCGCCCAGCAGACGCTGACGTCGGACCGGACGTTGCGGGAGATGCACGACGGGCACATGCGGATGGACGCGGCCCTGGTGGGCACGGTCTCGCACGGAGAACAACGCCTCCTCTCCGACACGGTCCACCACCGGCTCTGCTTCGACCGACCCGATGCCGTGGTCCAGGCGATCCGCGACGTCGTCGACCGAACTCGCCTCTGAGGGCCGCCCGTAGACTCGGCACACCGACATTGCACGAGAACCCTAGGAGGACGGTGCTCACGATCAGCCGGCTCGCGGCAACCGCCGGCGTGACCGTACGCACCGTTCGCCACTACCACCACGTCGGCCTGTTGCCCGAGCCCGAACGCGACGCCTCCGGCTACCGCCGGTACGGCGCCCAGGCGGCGGTGGATCTCATCCGGATCAGGACCCTCGCCGATGCGGGCGTACCACTGGCCCGCATCGACGCGCTGCTCCACGCACAGCCGGCCGAATTCGCCGCCGCCGTCACCGACATCGACGCGGAGCTCCAGCACAAGATCGGCCGGCTCACCGAGTACCGCCGCCGGATCGCCCAACTGGGCAGCGGCGAAAGGCTGGTGCTGCCACCCGAGGTGGTCGCCGTCCTGGACCGGATGCGCGGTCTCGGGGTCAGCGAACGCCGGGTCCTGCTCGAGCGCGACGCGTGGATCCTGATGCAGGCACTCGACCCGCACGTCATGCCGCAGCGGATACGGGACAAGAACGCCGGCCTCGACGACCCCGAGACGACGCGCCTGTACCTCGCCTGCGACCAGTCGGTCGACTGGGACCCGGACGATCCACGCCTGGACCAGCTCATCGACGACCTGGACGCGTGGGAGATCGAACACGAACGGGACGGTGAGCAGGCCGGGTACCTGCGGCTGGTCTCCTCCCGGATCTCCGAGGCGTCACCGGCATGGCAGCGCATCGTCAACACGCTCGTCCACCGCGCAGACCTGCGCCGAACCGCCGGGCACGACAGCTGACGGACGCGGCGCCCCGTCAGGAGCAGACGATCGGACAGCCACGCCGGACCGAGTGCTGAGCAGCGCGCAGATACAGCGCGACGTAGAAGGCCGTATCCAGGTCTTCGCTCCAGGGCCCCGGCCGGGCAGCGGCGAGTTCCTTCGCCGATCCTTCCTGAACCACATGGTCAGGCCGAGGTTGTCGCACATCGACGGCATCTCGGCCGGCAACTCGATGACTGCCGCCAGTTTCAGCCGAGCGCGTCGATCGCCTTCACGATCAGGGCCCGCGCCTCCGTGCCGTACACCGCCGTCCGCCGCATCTGCTCGAACGCCCGCATATACAGGTCGATCTCGCTGGGCTGAGTGATCCGCACCTGCGCCGACACCAACTCGACGGACACGAGCTCGTCGTCGTACACATGGAACGTCTCGCGCGGCCACTGACCCCGCTCCGCCGTCGTCGGGATGATGCCCAGCGACACCGCGGGCAGGGCTCCGGCCGACAGAAGGTACCCGAGCTGCGCAGCCATGGCCTCGGCATCGCCGATTCGGTAACGAAGGACCGCCTCTTCCATCAGGAGGACGAATCGGTGGCCACGCTCGTGAATGATCTGCGAGCGCTCCACTCTTGCGCGGGCGGCGGCGACGCTGTCGTCGACGGGGAGGTCACGGAATCGGGCGCTCATCCCGAGGACGGCCGCAGCGTAGCCCTCGGTCTGGAGCAACCCGGGCACGAGGGAAGAGGAGTACACACGGAACAGCTCTGTCTGCTGGAAGAACGCCACTGCGCTGTCCTGGAGTTGCTTCAGTCCGCTACGCGTCCGGTGGCGCCACTCGCTGTACATCGACTCCGCGTGCAGGGACTGTGCGAGCACGTCCTCGGCCTGGCCATCAGCCCCGCAGGTGCCGCACCACAGCCGGATGTCCGTGGCGGTCGGTGCGGTACGCGCGTTCTCGATCCGGGACGTCTTCGCATGGTGCCATCCGCACCCCGACGCCAGCTCGACAACGGTGAGGCCCGCCCCCTTCCGCAGGTCACGCAGCCGCCTGGCGACGACTTCGCGAGCGGACTGTGCAGAAGAGGAGGGGATCGTCATGTGTGACCTGTCCGATTGGTTCTGATCAGCGAGTCGTGTACTCGTCGTGTGGCACCGCTCGTCCCCACACCGTCTCGAACGCGCCCGCGCACAGCCCCACAGCCACCGGATCGTCGGTGAGTTCCGGGCCCTGCGATGAGCCGTCACCAGCAAAATGGTTCCACTGGACGACGCGACCGTCGAACAGCCAGAAGTCGTTGCCGGGCAGTGCGATAGCCGAGGCCTGACGTCGCGGTAGCCATCTCACCTGCTCGCCGGCCGCCACGTTCGTGAACGTGCCCGAGTGCTCATACCGGATGTACTCGCTCACGGGCTCGGACACGATCCGCGCGCGGCGTATGGTCACGCCGCGGCTGACGGTTTCGGCTACGAGGTCGAGCCACGGCCGCCACCAGGACGCCCGGTCGACGGGATCGTGGCGATACCCGGCGCGCCAGTCGGCGAATGGGCCGCGCTCGTAGTCGACAGCGTACGCGTCCCGCATCTCCAGATGTACGGCGGATTGAGTGCAGTCGCCGAGAAGGTCACGGAAGCTGGGCGGCACGTTCGACGGCATCGCATGCCTCCCTGATCATGCCAACCATCCTGGCGGGGATCCGGATTACCGCTTCGGTGTCGGGGATTCCCACAGAGTGCCCGGGGACCTCCGTCGCCGCGCACTCCGCCTCGAGTTCGGGGCCCGGCTTCCATCCCTGGAAGATCAGTTCCTTCTCCTCGAGGTCCGCCCAGACGGTCGGGCTTTCGTGATCGCCCGTGGATGGGTCGATCCCGATGAACAGTAGCGACATTGCTGACTCCATCCATGGGGGTGTGCATTTCTGTGCATCACCGTCAGCTACGCGAACCAGGCACGTCAAGGCCCCAACCTCATTTTCCGCCAGCCGGGGGAATGTACGCACAGATCTGCACACTGCTGGTGTACGTACATGAGTCATCTCTACGGTCCTCGGTATCCCTCACCGACCGAAGGGGAGATGACCCATGGCTATAACGCTCAAGGTGTACGAGGTGAATCGCGACGGCAGGCTCCGGGTGGTGCGCGAGGAGTCAGAGGTCGTTCCCCTGGGCACGTCCGAACCGTCTTCGGCATACCCCGCATGCGAGTGCCCTCGGTGCGAGAAGTGTTCGCCATGACCGCACCGCCCCGCCCACTCCCCGGGCCAGAACGGCTGACATGGGACCAATCCGCCGGCCGCGCCTGCATCTACTGCGCACAGCCGCTCACGTCCGGCGCGGTCCGCGTCGGCACGATCCGGGACCGCCTCGGCGCGCACATCCTCGACACCGAGGCCTGGGGCGGGCCCTGCTGCTTGACCACTGCACCCCCCGATTCCAACTGACAGAGGAGAGAACCGTGGATGCTCTACGGCACACCCCGACGGAAGCAAGCGACGGCAAACACGGCGGATCCCCCGCCCCGATCAAGCCCTGGACCCCTCCGCCGACCCCGCCGTCCCCCGACGGTGGGGGCCCGTCCCGCACCGGAGGCTGATGTGAGCGCCACGCAGAAGGTCCCCACCCACCAGGGCCTGGTACAGGATCTCGACGGACGCGGGCTGCTCAGCCCCCGTTGGCGGCAGGTGTTCGACGCCGTACCAAGAAGCCTGCTCATCC
The DNA here is from genome assembly GCF_044765585.1 of Streptomyces sp. NPDC102441. Lineage (NCBI taxonomy): Bacteria > Bacillati > Actinomycetota > Actinomycetes > Kitasatosporales > Streptomycetaceae > Streptomyces > Streptomyces sp. NPDC102441. The sequence continues at coordinate 1,554 of NZ_JBIWKH010000006.1, read as the reverse complement.
CCCCGCACATCTGGCGGCAACTCCCCGACCGGTGCGAACCGGTCGTAGGGACGGCCGCATGGCTGGCCCTGGTCAACTCGGACGAACCAGTCGTCATCCAGCTCGACGACGGGACGGTGGACGGGCCAGGCATCGCAACGTCCTCCAACTCCCAGCCCAGCATGGTCGCCCGCATGCTGGACCTGCTCCAGACCGAGGACGGCCACCGGGTATTGGAGATCGGCACCGCATCCGGTCACGTGGCCGCACTGCTGTCCGAGCGCCTCGGCGACGAGCAGGTCCACAGCGTCGAGATCGACCCCGCCCTCGCCCAGCAGGCCGCCGGCTTCCTCGCGGAAGCCGGATACCACCCGCACCTGCGCTGCGGCGACGGCGAACGGCCCTGGCCAGGCGTGGACCCCGTCGACCGGCTGATCTCCACCTGCGCGCTCCGGCACATCCCGCCCACCCTGCTCCGACAGGTCCGACCGGGCGGAATCATCGTCACACCGCTCGCGCGGGACTTCTGGTCCGGCGCCCTGGTCAAGCTGCACATCCAGGACGACGGCACCGCCGTCGGCACATTCCACGGCGGCGCCTCCTACATGCCCATGCGCTCGCACCGCACAGTCGACCCCCACGAAGTCGAGGGGGCGACGGGCAGAAGCCGCAGGCCGGGACTGGACCCGGCGCAGCTCCTGTGCCTGGGGTTCGCGCTGTACGCCGGGGCCCGGCTACCCGGCGTACGCCTGACGCACACGGACACCCCTGCCGGTACGCAGGTATGGGCGAGCCGCGAGGACGGGGCCGCCAGCACCGCAACCACCGGAGAGGACGTCTGGCAGTACGGCCCCGGCTTCCTCTGGGAGGAGATCGAGCAGACCTGGCTCGAGTACTCCGCACTCGGGCATCCTGAAGCCGCTCAGTTCGGGCTGACGGTGACCGCCCGGGGGCAGCAGATCTGGCTCCGCGACCCACGTGCGGTAATCGAGCCTGCCAGGCCGGGGCAGCGAGCCTGACGGAATCGCCCACCGATCCGGGCCGACGCATCTGGCAGGCCGGTGATCAACCTGTCATGGACTCTCGGTGAACCGGACGGACCATGCGTAGCCACTCAAGCTGTCGTGCGGAACTCGCCGGACCTCTCTGACCTGGCAGCTGTCGTGGGCGTACTTGAGGGCGAAGCGTTCGTGGCGCTGCGTGTCGGTAAGGTCCTCCATGGAGAGAGGTGCTCCGACGACGAGGTCCTCGTGAAGGACTTCGTCCGTGGCGGCCCCGTTCGAGCAGGCCGAGCAATGATGCGTTTTCGGTAGGGCCATACGTTCAGTGTGCGCCTACCTCTGCGGCTCTGCGGTCCACAGCGCATACGGCTGCGCTGCACAGCGGCTACAGGCCGGAAAAGTGCCGGACGGACGGTCCTCCTGATGGCGGACGAAACGCTTAACGCCGCGCGTGGCGGATCTTCAGCCGTCCGAACCGTTCCTAGTGACCTGGTTCGGAGATGCGTGAGCAGTAGCGGCAGATCCGGTCGAGGATCTGGTCGGCGGTCTTGGTCCACTTGAAGGGCCGGGCCTC
>NZ_JBIWKH010000005.1:549466-560626 GCF_044765585.1 Streptomyces sp. NPDC102441 | reverse complement strand
GTGGTCGCCTTGCCGGCACCCGCGCCGCCGACCCGGACGAACACGTCCTGGAGGCTGGTGGGGTTCGCGGAGTGGTCGGCCGAGGCGCCCTCGGGGCCGACCTGAACGAGAACGGAGGAGTTCTGTGTCCCCGCGTCGACCAGGAGTCCGGCGAGCTTGACGCCGTCGACGTCGCCGACCTTGATCGCGGTCACCCCGTTGTCCGGGATGATCGTGGCGAGGCCCAGGCCGAGGGCGACGGTGTCGGCGCGGTTGATCTCGATGGGCTGGTCGACGTGGTAGATGCCCGGGGTGAACAGCAGGTGCAGGCCCTGGCGTACGGCAGCGTTGATGGTCTGCGCCGTCGCGCCCGGCTTGACCACGTAGAACTGGCTCAGCGGGATGGACTGGCCCTGCGGGGTGCCGTTCCACGAGACACCGCGTGCGTTGGTGCGCTTGGCGGGGACGAAGACCTTGTAGTCGTTGCCGTCGAGGTAGAGGAAGGGCTTCTCGCGGGAGACCGGGGTGTTGTCCAGGGTGGTGTACGGCGGTTCGGGGAAGCTCTGCGCGGGTGCTCCCTCGACGCCGGAGAACGTCATGTTCCAGACGCCGTTGCCCCAGCCGCCGACGGAGCTGTCGCGGGTGTACCACTGCTGCTGCGAGTAGGGCCCGACCTGGCCGTCGATCTTGCTGTCGGCGATGTAGCCGCCACTGGCCCAGCCGTAGCCGTTCGGCGCGAGGTTGAGGCCGCCCTTGACGTGCATGCGGCGGAAGGGGGCGGCCTGGGAGACGGCCCAGCGGTTGGTGCCGTTCACCGGCTTGAGGGCGAGGTTCTCGGCCGAACGCCAGAAGTTCTGCGTGGCGTTGCCGTTGAACCAGCCCGCGTCCACGGTGACATCGCCGTTGAAGGTGGTGTCGTCGGGCTTGAGGCCGAGTCCGGCGATCGAGGTGTAGAAGCCGATCTGCGCGTTGATGTTGTCGTACGTGCCGGGCTTGAACATCAGCGCGTAGCGGCCCGTGCCGAACTGCGCGGACTCCTGCTGCTTGAAGATCGCGTCGACCTTGCCCTGGATGTCCGGGGTCGAGGGGTCGAAGACCAGCACGTTGGGGCCGAGGTCACCACCGCCGGGGATCTGCGGGTCACCTCCGCCGGCCGTGCCGAACACCTGGAACTCCCAGAGGGAGTGGCCGTATCCGGTGGCGCGCGCGGTGCCGGTCAGCCGGACGTAGCGGGCGGTGCCGGAGACGTTGAGGGTCTCGGTGCCGCCGGGTCCGGTGGTGGTGGAGTAGGCGGTGCTCCAGTTGCTGTTGTCCGAGGAGAACTCGATCCGGTAGCCGGTGGAGTAGGCCGCCTCCCAGCGGAGCACGATCTGGCTCACCGAGGCGGCGGCGCCGAGATCGACCTTGATCCACTGGGGATCGGAGAAGGAGCTCGACCAGCGGGTTCCGTTGTCGCCGTCCACCGCGGAGGCGGCAGACGTGCCGTCGTTCTCCTGACTGGACGAGGTCGCCGTCCTCCCCTGGGAGAGCAGCGTGGGTGCGGCGCTCGCCGGGGTCTGGGGAGCGAAGGCCAGAAGTGACAGGACGAGACCGGCGATGACGGCCAGCACGGCGCCGCGCCTTCCGGCCGGTGCGGGAACGGGTCTGTGACGGTTCGGAGGTGCGAACACGGAGGTCTCCTGAGTCGTGGGGCGGATACACGACGCGCACAGCCGGAGAGCGCTCTCTCCGGCTGTGCGAGATACTCCACCCTTGTTCGCGAACGCGTCAATAGATGTGCAACAACGGATGTATCAGGGCCTGTTGGCGACAAGAACTGATGGCGAACGCGCGGTGATGGTCCCTCCCGGTCGGCCTCCTCAGTGACGGAGCGTGAGATCTGACGGCTCATGGGTTCAGGAAACGGCGCATGGGTTCACTGGGCGGCGTACGTCCGCACGTAGTCGAATTCAGCCGTGGCGCCCCGTCGGTTGTGGGAGACGAGGCCGATGCTCAGCCCGCCCCGTACCGGAAGGGTCCAGGTGCCGCCCGGTGACCAGTGGACGCCGTCGCGGCTGGTGGACGCGCGTACCTCGTGCTCCCCGTGCTCGGCGTCGTGGTGGTATGCCATGCGCAGCCACATCGTGTCGGCTGTGGGTCCGCCGAACATCGGGGCGTTGGCCACGGCCGTCGGCGGGGTGGTGGTGGGGCGCTCGCCCTCCTTGCCGAACTCGCTGACATCGAGCACGGCTCCGTTGCCGTTGGTGAGCGGCAGCACCGAGTGGACGAGCTTGAACCACCGGTCGTCGTTCTCGTACAGCAGGAGACCCGCCTGCTGGGCCGCCTGGTCAGGAGCGAAGCGCAGCTTGGTCTCGACGGTGTAGTCGCCCTTCGGCGCGTCCCGCAGCAGCACGGAGGCCGTGTTGGTGCCCAGATGGAGCTCGGCGTCCTGCGTCGGCCAGGAGAGTGCGCCGCCGGACATGGTGACCCCCGTGGCAGGCCCGCGCACCCACTGCCAGGGTGAGGCGGGACCGGTGCCCGGGACCGTGGCGGTGTCGAACTCGTCGCTGTGACCGGTCAGCAGTCGCCCCGGCGGAGGAACGGCCACCCGCTTCGTGACCGGCCGGTACAGGGCGGCCGCGCCCACGTTGTCCGCCGCCGCACCCGCTCCCCGCGCGGCGGCACCGACGGCGCCCTTACGGACGGCGGCGGCCGGCAGGTCACGGGACTGCGAGGCCACGGGATCCCGCAGCCGGTCGCCCGTCACCGCGGCCGTCAGCCGGGTGCCGCGCATCTCCACGGAGACGTTGTTCCACGTGTCCCAGGAGAATCCGGACGGCAGCGCGGTGACGCGCTCGCCACGGCTTCTGCCGCCCACACGTACGTCGGTGACGAGCGCGCCGCGAGCCCGGTCGAGCCAGGCCACGATCCGGTTGCCGGGATCCCGGTAGGCGACGGTCAGCCCCGCCGCACCGTCCGCCGCCGTCACCTTCAGGTCCGCCTCGGCCCGCAGATCCGCGGGGGTGCGCCCGTCGGCGATCAGATACGCGGCGCCCGCCCTGGAGGCGCCCGGTGTGCGCACCGCGTGAACGCCCGAATCCGGATCGGTCGCGGTGGACCAGCCGGCGGTGTCCCGGCCTTCCGCGCGCCAGCCCGACAGGCCGCCGTCGTCGAACGTTCCGCCGGTGGCCCATGAGGTCACCGGCGCGGCGGTCGGACCGTCCGACGGTCCCGCGCCGGCCCGCACGACGGGCCAGCCGTCGATCCAGTCGAGCCGGTCGATGAGCATCGGACGCCGGCTCAGCTTCAGCGTGCCGTTCGAGGCGGGGGCGAGATCCGGCGACTCGGCCGGGATGCCGTGGTAGACCAGCCAGTCCTGGCCCGCGAGGTCGGTCTGCAGGGAGTTGTGGCCGGGGCCGATCCACCGGTTGCCGTTGGCCCCGACGACCACGCCCGCTTTGCTGGTGAGGGCCATCAGGTCGGTGCCCTCGTCGTCGGTGAAGGGGCCGGTGGGGCTGGTGGAGCGGCCCACCTTCACCTGGTAGCCGCTGTAGGCGCCGTCGCAGCAGCCGGCGTCGGAGTAGAACAGGTAGTAGAAGTCGTCGCGCCGTACGACGAAGCCGCCCTCGACCCGGCGGCCTCGGGCCACCTGCGTGACCTCGCCCTCGGTGCGCGACAGGTCGGCGTTCAGCTTCGCGACGCAGATGGTGTCGTAACTGCCCCAGTACAGATAGGGGGTGCCGTCCGTGTCCGTGAACTGTGCCTGGTCGATGTTCCCCGCAGGGCAGCCGCTCGGCGAGGGCAGCACGGCTCCCCGGTCGGTCCACGGGCCCGTCGGGGTGGCGGAGGTGACGAGGCCGACTGTGTTGCGCCCGGGTACGGAGTAGTAGAGGTAGTACCGCCCGAGGGCGTAGCGCACCTCGGGCGCCCACAGCCGTGAACCCTCGTGCCAGGCCGGCTTGTTCTCGGGTGTGAAGACCTCGCCCGCGTACTCCCATGTCACCATGTCGGCCGAGCGGAGGATCGGCAGCATGCGCTCCCCGTCCTCACCCTTGCTCTGCATGACCGGGTTCTGGGTGCCGTAGGCGTACCAGAGACCGTCCTTGCCGCGGATCATCGCGGGATCGGGAAAGGTGTCGACGGCCCCGGCGGACACCGGATTGGTGTACGTCGTCGCGGCGGCCGGACGGCCCTGCGCTCCACGCGCCGCGCGGTCCTGCGCACCGTGCGACGGAGCGGAGGCGAGGGTGAGGACCCAGACCAGGGCGGCCGCTGCGGCCGCCCACCGGGGAAGGAAACGGGGGCGGACGGTCCTTCGTGTGCGTCTCATGAGGTCTCCGTGAGTGTCCCGCCCGGATCCGCCGTCGCGGTCCAGGTCGTGTCGTCCGTCTCGAAGGCGCTGAGGCTCGGGTCGTAGTCGGAGGCGCCGATGTCGTACATGGACGTCATCCAGTGGTAGAAGTTGTCGCCCCTGTCCCGCAGCAGCTCGTACAGGCGCCGCATCAACCGCGCCCGCACCGCCGTGAATTCGGGGTGCGTGTACCGGTTGCTGAGCTCGTGCGGGTCCGCTTCCAGGTCGTACAGCTCGTTGACCGACTCCGGATTGACGACGAGCTTGTAGCGGTCGTCGCGGATCATCCGCTGCGGGTAGGGGAAGTGGTGGCCGTGGAACTCCGCGACCAGCTCGCCCGGCCATTCGGGGGTCTCACCCTTGACCAGCGGGACCAGGCTGCGGCTGTCCACGGCCGGGGCCGTGTCGCAGCCCGCGAGTTCGAGAAGCGTCGCGGTGCAGTCGGTGAGGCTGACCAGCTCGTCCCTGACCTGTGGGGCGGCCCCGGGAATCCGGATGATGCCGGGGATGCGGTAGATGTCCTCGTACATCGCAGGACCCTTGTCGTGGAGCCGGTGGGCGCCGGTGAACTCGCCGTGGTCCGCGGTGAAGAACACCGAGGTGTCGTCGCTGAGCCCCAGTTCGTCGAGGCGGGTGAGGATGCGCCCGATCTGCTCGTCGATCAGCGTGACATAGCCCCAGTAGACGGCGATCAGCTTGCGTGTCGTCTCGATCGGGATGGTGTCGAACGCCCAGTGCGCGCTGTAGTTGCGCTGCACCGGTGGCTTGCCCTCGAAGGTCTCGGCGATGGACGGCGGCAGCTCGACGAGCTCCGGATCGTAGAGGTCGAAATAGGCGTCCGGGAGCAGGTAGGGGAGATGCGGGCCGAAGAAGTGGGTGGCCAGGAAGAACGGCTCCTCGCCGGCCGCGTACCGCTCCAGGTGCTCGATCGCGCGGGTGGCGAGGTAGTGCTCGAACGTCGCCTCCGCCGGCTGGTGCAGCCGGGCGGCCAGCAGATTCCCCGGGTTGCCGCCCGGGGCCGTGCCCCTGATCGGCTCGGAGATGCGGTACGGCGGCAGCCCGCGCTCCTCCAGATACGCCAGGTAGTCCGGGTGGTCCACGGGGTTGTGCCACCCCGGCAGATCCGGGCCCTCGAAGCCGTACGAGGCGGCGTTGCGATGCGTCCCGCCGTGCCACTTGCCGATGAGTCCCAGCCGGTAGTCACGCTCCGCCAGGGCCGCGGGGAAGGTGAAGGCGTCCTCACGCAGATCTTCCAGATAACCCACGTTGCGCTCGTAGTTGGCGAGCAGCCGGTGCCGGAAGGGCGCCTGCCCGGTGAGCAGACTCGCCCGCGCCGGGGTGCAGATCGCGGTGGGCGTGTAGAAGCGGTCGAAGCGCGTTCCGGTGGCCGCCAGCCGGTCCAGGTTGGGCGTGGCGACATGCGGATTGCCGTAACAGCCGAGGGTGTCCACCCGGTGCTGGTCGGTCATCAGGAAGAGCAGGTTCACTTCTTGTACGCCTTCGTGTAGAGGTCGCCTTCGTAGTACGTGTCCGCCGCCGGAGCCTTCTTGAGCTGGCCCGTGTCCACGAAGAACTTGCCGAGCCCGTCCAGCCAGCCGTCCACGGTTCCGTCCTCGGTCCTGGCGACCAGATCGGCCGTCGACAGCGTCTCCACGTTCGCCGCGTCCGCCGCCACCTTGGCGCGGTCGATCTTCAGCATCGACGCGGCAGCGTCGATGGACTCGTCGGGGTGCGCGGCGCGCCAGTCGTTGGCCTTCTGAAGGACCTTGACGACCTTGGCGTTCAGCTTCTCGTCGCTCTTGGCGGGCGTCACGAAAGCCGTGGGGAACGCCCGGTCCTTGAAGTCCGTCGTACTGGCGACCTCGTTGAGCTTCGGCGTCTTCGCCTTGATGTTGTCGATCAGCGGATACCAGAGGCCGGCTCCGTCGATCTGCCCGGAGACGAACGCCGAGACGACCGTGGACGGGTCCATCGGCACCTTCTCGATGTCCTTCTCCGACATCCCGGCCTTCTGCAGGGCGAGATCCAGTGCCATCGCACCGGAGGTGCCCTCCGGCACACCGACCTTCTTGCCCTTGAGGCCCTCGATGGAGGTGATGCCGGGCTGGGCTATGACCCGGTCGGCGCGGGCGAGCGTGTTGACCGCGACGACCTTCGCCTTGCCCGAAGCAGGGAGCCACATGGCGCCGGGGCCGATGTAGCCGACGTCGAGGTTGCCCGATCCGAGCGCCTGGATCTGGAGCGGGCCGTTGGTGAAGGGCTTGTACTCGGGATTCAGCCCCTCTGCCTTCCACAGCCCCTGCTTGTCCGCGATGGCCAGCAGGCTCACGCCGTTGTAGTCGCTGATGTAGCCGAAGCGGACGGTTCCGTCGGACGACGAGTCGCCGGAGCATCCGGTGACGGAGAGTGCCAGGGCGGACACGGCGACGGCCGCCGTCAGGGCGCGCTGAGGTAGAGGCATGACGCAGGGTTCCTTACGGGAGTTCGGGGGAGCGCGGGTGACTTGTGGGTGTTCAGGCGGCCTGGGCGGCCGGGGTCTGGTGGTAGACGGACGTCCACACGGCGTTGCGGATCCGGGCGAACTCGGGGGAGAGCCGGATGGCCTCGGTACGCGGATAAGGCAGATCCACGTCTATGACCGACTGGATCCGGCCGGGCCGTGCGGCCATCACCACGACGCGCCGGGCCAGGTACACGGCCTCGTCCACGTCGTGCGTGACGAACAGGACCGTGCGCTTGTCCCGGCTCCAGGTGTCCAGCAGCTGGTCCTGGAGCTGGACCCGGGTCAGCGCGTCCAGCGCCCCGAAGGGTTCGTCCATCAGCAGCACCTGCGGATCGACGGCGTAGGCACGGGCGATGGCGCAGCGCTGCTTCATCCCGCCCGACAGCGTCTTGGGCAGTGCGTCGGCGAAGTCGGTGAGGCCGACCAGCTCGATGGCGCGCTCCGCCCGCCGCCTCCGCTCGGCGGCCGGCACGGACGCCAGCTTCAGCCCGAACTCGACGTTGCCGCGCACGGTCAGCCAGGGGAACAGCGCGTACTGCTGGAAGATCACCCCACGGTCCGGTCCAGGACCGGTGACCGTCCGGCCGTCGACGAGGACCTCGCCCGAGGTCGGGACGGTCAGCCCAGCGGCGAGGTTGAGCAGGGTGCTCTTGCCGCACCCGGACGGGCCGACGACGGTGACGAACTCCTCGTCACCGATGTCCAGCGACACCTCGTCCAGGGCGGTGAAGGTGGTCTTCTTCAGCGGAAAGGTCCGGGACACGTTCCTGAAGGAGATCTTGGGGTTCATCGGGTCTCCTGCCAACGGGTGAGGCGTCGTTCGGCGAGCAGCAGCAGCCGGTCCATCAGAAGTCCGAGGAGACCGATGGTGATCAGACCGACGAAGATGGTGGGGAGGTCGTAGTAGAGCTGAGCGTCCTGCATCCGGTGGCCGAGTCCTTCCTGTGCGGCGATCAGCTCCGCCGCGACGAGGGTTCCCCAGGCGGAGCCCAGCCCGATCCGCATCCCGACGAGGATGAACGGCGCGGAGGCGGGGACGACCACCTTGAGGAAGATGGTCCCGTCACGGGCGCCCAGCACCCGCGCCGCGTCGATGAGTGTCCTGTCGACTCCCACGACGCCCTGGAAGGCAGCCACGACGCTCGACAGGAAGGCCGCCAGGAAGATCACGAAGATCTTGGGCACCTCGCCGATGCCCAGCAGCACGATGGCCAGCGGGATCATGGCCAGCGGCGGGACCGTGCGGAAGAACTGGATGTAGGGCTCCAGCAGCCCGCGTGCCACCGGGTACCAGCCCATAAGGAAGCCCACGGGCACCGCGAGCAGGGTGCCCAGCGCGAAGCCGGTAAGGACGCGTCGGAGGCTGGCCAGCGAGTCGTCGGCCAGCGTGCCGTCCGCGATCAGTTCGCCTGCCTTGTCGGCCACGGCGGCCGGCCCCGGGAACGCCTGCACCCCGAGGGAGGCCAGCCACGCCCACACGCCGACGCCCGCCGCCAGGGCGATCAGGTTCAGCGCGATCGTGGGTATTCGGGGGCGCTTCCGCCGGGGCCGGCGGATGGGTACCGCGTCTTCGGGTACGGCTTCGGCCTGCTTCAGGGGTGTCTCCGTGGAACTCATATGGCGTCCTCGGGAAGGTCTTCGCTGCCAGGGCCCGGGTAGCGGGCGAGCAGAGGGGATTCATGGAGGGCCAGGGCGACTCCGCCGAGCGCGCCGCCCGCCTCACCGAGCCCGGCGGGCAGCAGCGTCACGCGCCCACGGGCCAGCGGCATGACATGTGCGTCGAGGGCCTCCCGCACGGGTGCGAGCAGCGCGTCTCCGGCCCGGGCCAGTTCGCCGCCCAGCACGATCACGCCCGGACCGACGGCGTTGACGACCCCGGCGAGCACCGCGCCGGTCCGTGCCCCCGCGGCCCGCAGCACCTCGTGTGCCGCGCGGTCGTCGTTCCCGACCGCCCTCAGGAGGGTAGGGACGTCGTCCGCGCGTCCGCCCAGTGCGCGGTAGGAGGCCAGGACGGGCCCGATCGACGCGATGGTCTCCAGGCACCCCCTGCCCCCGCACTCGCACGGACCGCCGTCGGGGTCGGCGGTGATGTGCCCGAGTTCGCCCGCCAGGCCGTCCACACCCCGGTGGAGCGAACCGTTCACCACGAGGCCGCCGCCCACTCCGTGTGACAGCCGCAGATACAGCACGTCCTGGCTCGCCGCCGCGGCTCCCCAGGTGGACTCCGCGAGGGCCGCGAGCCGGGTGTTGTTGTCCAGCAGCACCGGGGCCCCGAACCGCTTGCCCAGCAGTCCGGCCAGGGTCGCCAGGGGTTCCTCCGGCGTACCCCCGGCCGTCCTTACGGGGCCGACGACGCCGACCCCGACCGCACCGGTCGTCCCGAGAGCGGCCAGCCGCAGGGTGCCGCCCGCCAGCGAGGCGACCAGCCGCTCGGCCAGCTCCACCCGCCGCTCCCAGGAGAGCCCGGGGGGATGGGACCGGCTCGCTGAACCGATCACCTCGTGCGCCACGTTGGCGGCGGCCACATGAACGGCGCGGCGCGCGAAGTCGATGCCGACGGCCTGGCCGGCCGCGGGGTTGAGCGTGAGGTGCTCGACAGGACGGCCGCGCCTGCGCGGACCGGGTTCCGCCGCTGCGGCCACGACGGCACCGCTCGCGACCAGGGTCCCGACTATGTCGTACAGCGTGGTACGCGACAGCCCGGCCTGGCGGCCGAGCTCGGCTCGGCTCTGCGGGCCGTGCCGGCGCAGCAGAGCGAGCACGCGTTCCTCGTGCCCGCGCCTCAGCCGCGACAGAGGTCCACCGTGTGAGTGCATGGCGCCCAGCATGATGACCGCGCGATTTTTTAGTCAATGACCCGGAAAAATATTCATGTTGCCGCAATGACGGCGGGATCAGGCCGTGCGCACACAGCGGAAGCCGAGGTTCCCCGTGGTGCTGTCCGGTGTGTTGCGGGTACGGGCGGCCACCCGGTACCGGTTGCAGTAGGAGCGGTGGCACAGGTAGGAGCCGCCCCGGATCACCTTGGCGTCACCCGTGCCCGGGCCACGCGGGTCGCTGTGGCGGGCCGCCTGATGGTCGGTGCCCCACCAGTCCTGGCACCACTCCCAGACGTTCCCCGCCATGTTGTACAGGCCGAATCCGTTCGGCTGGTAGGCGTCGACGGGTGCGGTGCCCGTGTGGCCGTCCTCGGCGGTGTTCTTCGTCGGGAAGTGCCCCTGCCAGACGTTGCAGCGGTGCTCTCCGTCCGGGGTCAGCTCGTCGCCCCACGGAAAGCGGGCCTGTCCCAGGCCGCCCCGGGCCGCGTACTCCCACTCGGCCTCCGTCGGCAGCCGGGCGCCCGCCCAACGGCAGTACGCGCGTGCGTCGTTCCAGGAGACGTGCACCACGGGATGGTCCCCACGCTCGTCGATCCCACTGCCGGGCCCCTCGGGCATGTCCCACCGGGCGCCCTCCACCCCGCACCACCAGGGGGCGCCGTCCGGACGGCCGGCGCCGCGCCGGAGCGCGGCCGGCAGGAACCCGGCGAAGACGTACGACCAGCCGAAGCGCTCGGCCTCGGTGACGTGACCGGTGGCGGAGACGAACTCCGCGAAGCGCTGGTTGCTGACGGCGTGCGCGTCGATCCGGAAGGCGGAGACCCGTACCTCGCGGACCGGGCCCTCACCGTCGGCGCGGAACCCGTCCGGATCCTCGGACCCCATGAGGAACGGTCCACCGGGCAGCAGCACCATCCCGTCGGCGACACCTTTCGCGGCCGACGCGGCAGGGACGAGCCGGTCCGGGCCGGGCGGGGCGGAGGGGGTCGTCCCGGACGGGCCGTCAGGCCCCCCGCGGCCGGGGGAGCAGCAGCCGGACGGTGCGATGTCGTTCATGCCGTGATCCTACGAGCACCACGGACCCCCTACACCCATGATCGTCGCGGCCCAAACCTCCTCCCGGCGTGGCGTGCCCTCCAACGGGTGACATCTGGCTCTCTGTCACACGATGAGCCCACGGCGTCCCTCGAATGCGGCCTTCCCGAGTGGTGAGCCTCCGGATTTCAGCTGACGGTGGATCACGTCGCACCCGTGATCCGATGAGCCGACAACCAGCCGGCCAGCTCGGGCGTGACGAAAGGACTGTGTATCCATGCGCTCTGCCCGCACCCTGTTCGCATCGGCCGCCGTCACGGCGGTCCTCGCGGTCTCCGTTCCCGCCGCATACGCCGTGACCTCGGCGGACGACTGGGACAAGGACAGCGGTTCCTCCGCCAGCAGCAACGACGACCGTGAGAAGCCGGACTCGTGGAAGCACGACAAGCCCGAGGGTGGCGTGCACGCCGGTGGCGGTGCGCTGGCCGGTCTGT
>NZ_JBIWKH010000005.1:509666-549369 GCF_044765585.1 Streptomyces sp. NPDC102441 | reverse complement strand
TGTCGTCGGACGACTGGGAGAAGGACAAGGAGTCCGGCTCCGGCAGCAACGACGACCGTGAGAAGCCGGACTCGTGGAAGCACGACAAGCCCGAGGGCGGTGTGCACGCCGGTGGCGGTGCGCTGGCCGGTCTGTCGTCGGACGACTGGGAGAAGGACAAGGAGTCCGGCTCCGGCAGCAACGACGACCGTGAGAAGCCGGACTCGTGGAAGCACGACAAGCCCGAGGGTGGCGTGCACGCCGGTGGTGGTGCGCTGGCCGGTCTGTCGTCGGACGACTGGGAGAAGGACAAGGAGTCCGGCTCCGGCACCGGCTCCGATGACAGCGAGAAGACCTGGAAGCACGAGAAGCCCGAGGGTGGCGTCCACACCGGCGGTGGCGCGATGGCGCTCTCCGGCAGCGGCCTGGCCGCCGGTTCGGTGCTGATGCTCGGTGGCCTGGGTGCCGCCGCGTACAAGCTGCGCCGCCGCAACGCCTCGGGTGCCGCGGCCGTCTGACCGCCGCTCCGCATCGCTGAACGAATCCTGTCGTGGCCGCCGCCCTCTCCAGGGCGGTGGCCGCGCCGATTTCCCCGTACAGCCGTCCGTCCCTCCCGTACGCGAAAGGCAGCATGCGCATGGCCGCCCCGCAGCCGTCCGACCCAGACCCCGCCTCCCCTGCCCTCGGCCGTTCCCTGCTGTGGCCCGTCGCGGCGGTGGGACTGGGCTTCCTCCTCGTCTACAACTCCTTCGACGCGTCGGCCGGAGTCCCGCCCGCCCCCGCCGTGGTCTCCCTCCCCGCCTCCTCGGCGCCCGCCTCGCCCGGCCCGTCGGCGTCCGCGTCCACCACTCCTCTCGGGCTGCCAAGGTCCGAGCCCAAGCGGATCTCGATCAAGTCGATCGCCGTCGACGCCCCCTTCACGCCCTTGTCGATCGGTTCCTCCGGGCAGCTGGACGCGCCGCCGGCGACCGACGCGAACCTCGCGGGCTGGTTCAAGGACGGGGCGACCCCAGGCGAGCGCGGCACCTCGGTGGTGGCCGGGCACGTCGACACCAAGACCGGTCCCGCCGTCTTCCTGCTGCTCAGTACGCTCAAGGCGGGCAACACGGTGGACATCACCCGTCAGGACGGTGCCGTCGCCACATTCAAGATCGACTCGGTCGAGACCTTCAGCAAGGCGGATTTCCCCGACAAGCGGGTGTACGCCGACACCGGCGCCGCCCAGCTGCGGCTGATCACCTGCGGCGGTGTCTACGACAAGAAGAAGAAGGACTACAAGGACAACGTGGTGGTGTTCGCGCACCTCGCCTCCACCAAGAACTCCTGACGCGGTCCGGCCCTTGCCCCTGACGTACGGGTGAGGGCTGAGCGTCTGCGTGCTCCGGCCACCCGGGCCCGGAGCACGCAGACGAGGAGTCCGCCGATGACCGCACGTCCGGCCCTGCCCCGTACCTCCCACGAGGTACGGCTTGCGGCCGTCCCCGAGGGCCTGCCGCGCCCCGAGCACTTCCGCGTCGTGGAGCAGCCGCTTCCACGGCCGGGGGAGGGGGAGGTGCTGGTACGCAACACGTACTTCCAGGTCTTCCCCGCCCTGCGCACCGTCATCGGCGGCGGGGTGGAGGGGGCGCCCTTCCCCGGTCTGGTCCCCGGCGACACCCTGTTCGGCCCGGCCGTCGGTGAGGTGATGGCGCGGCCGGGCACCGCCGGACCGCCCGTGGGATCGCTGGTCTCGCACTTCCTCGGATGGCGGGAGTACGCGGTGGTGCCCGTCGGGGGGTGCGTCCTGCTCGAAGACGGCGCACTCCCCGGCCCGGCGGCACATCTCTCCCAGGGCGCCCTGGGATATGCGGCGCTCACCCGGTCCGCGGACCTCCAGCCGGGGGAGACCGTGTTCGTGTCGGGCGGGGCAGGAGGGGTCGGCTCGATGGCGGGCCAGACCGCCCGGCTGCTGGGCGCCGGACGCGTGATCGGAAGCACCGGGTCGTCGGCCAAGGCCCAGCGGATGACGGACAGCCTCGGATACGACGCCGTCGTGCTGAGGAACCCGGAGCATTCTTTCTCCGGCCGGCTGGCCGAAGCAGCCCCTGAGGGTATTGATGTCTTTGTCGACATGGTCGGGGGCGAGCAGCTGCGGGCCGCCGTACGGGCGGCGCGGCCCGGAGCCCGGTTCGTCCTGGTCGGGGCGCTGGCAGGCCAGCTGTCCGAAAAGGGGGGCGGCACCACCGCGCCGGTCGAGATCGACACGTTCCAGCTGGTCGTCAAGCGGATCACGATGCGGGGGGTCTCCGGTCTTGACCACCCGGAGGCCCATGGCGAATGGACCCGGAAATTCGGCGCGTGGCTGCGATCCGGCGAGATCACCTTTCCGCATGTGCGGATCACGGGCATGCACAACGCCCCTGCCGCGTTGCACGAGTTGATGACCGGGCAGCATCTCGGCACGGTGGTGGTCGAGCTGTAGCACCAGGACGGCACAGCGGCAGTGGGGGTGGGGATGCGGATCGGTGACGCCGCTGCGGCGGCGGGGACCACGCCGAGAGCTCTTCGGTTCTACGAGGAGCGAGGGCTGCTGCCCCCGCCGGCGCGCAGCACCACGGGACAGCGGCAGTACAGCGCACGGGATGTCGCCCGGATCGGGTTCATCCGCGAGCTGCTGTCCCTTGGGCTCACCGTGGAGGACCTGAGCCACTGTGCGGACCGTCTCGACCTGCTCATGGACGATCCGCCGCAGCGCTGCGGTGCCTCAGGCGACGGAGACACGGGGAGCCCGGGGGTCGCCGCGCGGAGACTGGCCGTGCTGGACGCGGAGATCGCCCGACTGACCCGGCTGCGAGAGCAACTGGCGTCCCGCGTCGGGGCGGTGGGCGGGCCGGCCCGCTGAGGCATCGGTATCCGCCGGCTGCGCGGTCCCGTGGACACCTGATATCCGACGGTGACGACGACCACCGCAGACGCGCGGACACAGCAGTGGTGCCTGGGGCGGTCCTGCTGGCCGGGCTCCACGCGCGGCTCGGCATCCACCTCCCGCGACGGCGGCTGCCTGCGTGGCGCACGGTTCCGCCGCTGCCGGCGCGGGTGCGGATCGCCTGGCTGCGGGCCGAACTCATCACGGACCCCACGATGCTGCGGGACGAGCCACCCGGCGAACCGCTCTACCAGGCCGTGCGCGGTATGGACGCCGGGGACGCCCACCGCCCAGAAGGCCGAAACCGCCGTGCTGCATGCGGCGTTCGGTACGCCGGAACCGCTCACGCCCGGCAGCGAGGCGGAAGCGTGGCGGTCCGCGCTGCGCCCCGCCCTCCGTTCCCGCCGCACCCTTGAGGAGTTCCGGCGCCACGCCCCGCGCCCTCCGGACTCCAGGCAGCGCCTCTCCGCTCTGATGGCCGGGTACTCCGACGCCGGCGACGACCGGGCACGTGCCCTTCTCGTCGACTGGATGACGGGCCTTCAGCCCCTCGGCGCGCCCCCGTGGCCGCTCTCCGGGACGGCAGGTCCGGCTTCGCGGCCGCAGTTTCCCGCTCTGCGGCACGCCGTCCGCCACGCCCGGCCCGACAAGCGCCACCGCTACACAGACGTCCTGGGACGGCTGGGCGCGTCCGACGGCGGGCCGCCCGCGCGGTGATTCTCAGTGGGCGCCCTCCCGCTCCGCCACGGCGACCTGGTGCAGCGTGCGGCCGGTGCGGGCCGAGCGCGCGTGGTACGGATCGGGAGTGCCCGGCCGGTCGTGCACCGCCTGCCGGTCATCGGCCTTGATCAGCAGCCAGGCCTCCGGTCCGGGGACCCCGTCCTCGTCGTCGATACGGAAGCGGGTCAGGGCGAACTCTCCGTGCAGCTTGGCCCCGTCGAGCCGGAACGTGGCGTGCCCGCGTTCCAGGGACTCGGCGAACGGGACGGGGGCGCCCGCGAGATCGTGGCTGGTCGGGCTGTAGGTGCCCTGGTCCCAGACGATCACGGTGCCGCTGCCCTGTTCGTCCCGCGGAATGACGCCTTCGAAGTCGCGGTACTCCAGGGGATGGTCGTCCGTCGGCACGGCCAGTCGCTTGTCGCTCGGGTTGTCCGACGGGCCGCGCGGTACGGCCCAGGACTTCAGGACGCCGCCGACCTCGAGACGGAAGTCGAAATGCATACGCCGGGCGTCGTGGATCTGCACCACGAAGCGCCGTGTGCTCTCGCTGTCCACGTCAGATCCTTCCGCCGGGACGCGCTCGGACGAAACGCGTCCGCCCGGTCGGGGCCGCGCGTGCCCCGCACAGTCCATGCCTCCACTGTGCCGCCGCCGACCGCGCGCCGCACGGCGGCAGTCGTACGTGGAGCCCGCGCGGCGAGGCGGATCAGTCCGTGTGCTCCTCGAGTGCGGCGTCGGCCGCCGCGGCGGAGCCGTGCCACCAGGTGGTCACCGGCTCCCAGACCCGGATTCCGTCCGGAGCCCCCAGCGAGGCCGCGTCGAAGGTCCGCCCGCGGTGCGAGGGGTCCCCGGCGACCGTCAGCCGGTCCACCACCCGCAGCTCGGTGGCCGACGGGTCCAGGGTGCGCACCGCGGCGTAGGCCGAGCCGCCGGCCGGCAGGCGGTACGGTCCGCTCCCGCCCTCGGGCACCGGCAGGGCGGGGCCGTCCAGATCGTCGAAGACGACCGTGGGGATGCGGTCGACGGCGCACGCCTGGCGACCGTGGTTGGTGACGCTGATCCGCACCGTCTCCGGCTGGTCCGAGGCCGAGGCGGCGACATTCAGGCTGCCTTCCCGACAGGTGGGGAGAGGGGGCGCGGCGGAGGAGGCCGTCGCCGCGCCGGCCGGAGCCAGCAGGGTGAAGGCCAGGGCGAGGGCGGCGGGAAGGGAGACTTCGGTATGGATGCGCATGGGTTGTCCGTTCCCCGCCGCGGCGACTTCTACCCGTAGCCGCCCGGTCTGGACCAGATCCTTGACGGGCCCCGGGCGGCTGCCTTAAATCAAGAGTTGAAAGATACGCCTGAGGTGAGCGCGTCAACCGTTCATCTCTCGGTGCTACCTGTCATGCGCATGACTGTCATCCCCCCACCCGAAATGATGTGATGACTGTGCCTTCTCCCCACCACGCGGTACGCCGCCTCTCGAAGAGGCGCCGCGCGACGCTGTACGCCGCTCTCTCCCTGCTGTGCTGCTCCGTGGCCATGACCGCCCTTCCCGCCGGAGCCTCGGCCGCACCCGACCCCCACACGGCTGCGTCCTCCACGGATTCCCGGGCGGCTGCGGTGGCCTTCGAGGACGGGTTCGACGGCCCCGCGGGCTCCGCCGTCGACGGCGGCAAGTGGCTGACCGAGACCGGCGACAACGTCAACAACCACGAACGGCAGTACTACACGGCCGGAAACAGCAACGCCGCCCTCGACGGCCAGGGCAACCTCGTCATCACCGCCCGTAAGGAGAACCCCGGCAACTACCAGTGCTGGTACGGGGCCTGTGAGTACACCTCGTCCCGGCTCAACACCTCCGGCAAGTTCACCGCGAAGTACGGACATGTCGAGAGCAGGATGAAGATCCCGCGCGGGCAGGGCATATGGCCCGCGTTCTGGATGCTCGGCGCCGACATCGGCGACGTCGGCTGGCCCAACAGTGGCGAGATCGACATCATGGAGAACGTCGGCAAGGAGCCCGGCACCGTCCATGGCACCCTGCACGGCCCCGGCTACTCCGGCGAGGGCGGCATCGGCGCCGGCTACACCCTTCCGGGCGGGGCCGCCTTCGCCGACGACTTCCACACCTTCGCGGTGGACTGGGCCCCCGACTCCATCACCTGGTCCGTCGACGGCACCGTCTACCAGACGAGGACACCCGCGGACCTCAACGGCAACACCTGGGTGTTCGACAAGCCGTTCTTCATCATCCTCAACCTCGCTGTCGGAGGTTACTGGCCGGGCGACCCGGACGGCAGCACCACCTTCCCACAGGAACTCGTCGTCGACTACGTCCGTGTGACCACGAGCGACTGAGCGCGGACGCGGACCGGCGCCGGCCACCGCCGCCGGTCCGCGTGCGGACGTAGCATGAGCCGTATGGAGCAGCGCACACTCGGCAGGACCGGCCGTGACGTATCGGTCGTAGGACAGGGCACCTGGCAGCTGGGCGGGGACTGGGGTGAGGTGCGGGAGGCGGATGCCTTCGGCGTCCTCGACGCCGCCGTCGAGTCGGGAGTCACCTTCTTCGACACCGCCGACGTCTACGGCGACGGCCGCAGCGAACAGCTCATCGGCCGCTATCTGAAGGACCGCCCGGACGCGGACGTCTTCGTCGCCACCAAGATGGGCAGGCGCGCCGAACAGCTTCCGGAGAACTACGTCCTGGACAACTTCCGTACCTGGAACGACCGCTCACGCGCCAACCTCGGCACCGACACCCTCGATCTCGTACAACTGCACTGCCCGCCCACGGCCGTCTACTCCTCCGACGCCGTGTACGACGCCCTCGACACGCTCGTCGCCGAGCAGCGGATCGCCGCCTACGCCGTGAGCGTCGAAACGTGCGCCGAGGCGCTCAAGGCCATCGCCAGGCCCGGAGTGGCCAGCGTGCAGATCATCCTCAACCCGTTCCGTCCGAAGCCCCTCGACGAGGTCCTCCCGGCAGCTGTCGAGGCGGGGGTCGGGATCATCGCGCGTGTTCCGCTCGCCTCCGGACTGCTCTCCGGCAAGTACACCGCGGACACGGTCTTCGCTCCCGAGGACCACCGCACGTACAACCGCCACGGCGAGGCGTTCGACCAGGGTGAGACGTTCTCGGGCATCGACTACGCGACCGGTGTGGCCGCCGCCGCGGAGTTCGCCGGGCTCGCGCCCGAAGGAGTCACCCCGGCGCAGACCGCGCTGCGCTGGATCATCCAGCAGCCCGGTGTCACCGGCGTCATCCCCGGTGCGCGCTCGGTGGAGCAGGCCCGTGCCAACGCGTCGGCCGCCGCGCTCCCGCCCCTCCCGCAGAGCACGCTGGACGCGGTGCGCGACCTGTACGACCGCCGGATCCGCGCGGAGGTCCACTCCCGCTGGTGAACGGGCGGCTCAGTCGTCCTCGCCGTCGCCGTCCTGAGCCGGGTCCGCTGCCGGTTCGGTCGGCGCGGGCGACTCGAGTCCCGCCGTCGGGGTGGCACCGGGATCCGGGGTGTCAGCCACACCGGTGTCCGGTGCGAAGAGGATCGTGCCCAGGTACACCGCCGCCAGAAAGGCGATCGTTCCGGCCACGGCGCTCGCCACGCGCGGGCGGCGGCGGATGGCCTCACCCGTACTCATCCGTCGCGTCGTCGCCGATCGGGCCGCGGATCTGGACGCCCGGGGCGCGGGAGCCGCCCGTCTGCGGCCGCCGGCCTGCGGCAGCCGGTACGTCGACGGGCCCCCGGCGCCCGGGGCGCCCGGAGCCTGCGCGGGAGCGACATGCGCGGCGGGCCGCGGGGCGGCGGCCGTGTGATGTGGCAGCGGCTCGGGCCGGCCGCGCCAGGCGTCCGTACGGAACCAGTCGGAGACCTGCTGCGCGCTCGGCCGGTCCTCGGGTTTTTTCGCCAGCAGGCCCAGCAGATACGAATCGAACGCGGGGGAGATGTCCACCCCTCGCTGTCTGACCGGCACCGGAGGCGTGTCCACGTGCTGGTAGAGCGTGGCGGTCGCCGTGTCGGAGCGGAACGGCGGCTGCCCTGCCAGCAACTGGTAGACGACGCAGCCCAGGGAGTACATGTCCGACGCGGAGTCGGCCGTACGGCCGAGGGCCCGTTCCGGAGCCAGATACAGGCTCGTACCGACGATGTGGCCGGCCGTGGTCAGCGCCGTGGAAGGGTCGTCGACGAACTGGGCGATGCCGAAGTCCCCGATCTTCACGGACCCGTCGGCGTCCAGCATCAGGTTCCCGGGCTTGATGTCCCGGTGGACGATGCCCTGCCGGTGAGCAGCCGCCAGACCGGCGGCGGCCTGGCCGGCGATACGCGCGACCTGCTCGGGATGGACCGTCTCCTGAGCCTCCAGCAGATCCCCGAGGCTCCTGCCCTCGACCAGCTCCATCACCAGATAGAAGCGGTCTTCCCACGAGCCGAAGTCGAACACGGCCACCAGGTGAGGGTGGCTCAGGCGCGCGGCCGTCTGCGCCTCCAGGCGGAAGCGCGCGGTCGACGAGGCATCAGCCTGGTCGCCCAGCAGCAGCTTCACCGCCACAGCCCGTCCCAGCACTTCGTCCGTGGCGCGCCACACCTCACCCATACCGCCACGGCCGATGGGGGATATCAGCCGGTACCGCCCAGCAACCAGCACCTGTGCACACCAATCTCGAATTGTGGCCCGCTCCGACTGCCGCGGCGGCGACCCCATCGGGCTCATCGCCCCGGTACGGTGCGTCGGGGTGCGCGGCGTGATCAGGATATCTGTCCTCCGGACCTCCGCTCGCCCTGCCGGAGGGCGAGACGCCGGATCCGGCCAATCGGTGGGCGGGAGCGGCCTGTTCTCACCCGGTGGAGAGCCACTCGAGCACCGCAGCCGCGGTGAACTCCGCCTGCCCGCCCGGGAACAGCAACTCCGCCTTCCCGAACGCCGCTCCGTCCGCCGTCGCCCGGTCGTCGGGAACGGCGACACAGCGCATTCCCGCGGCGTGGGCCGCGCGGACCCCCGGGACGGCGTCCTCCAGGACCACGCACGAGTCCGGGGCGACCCCGAGCCGCCGGGCCGCCTCCAGGAACACGTCGGGCTCCGGCTTGCCGTGCGCCACCTCCTCGGCGGACACATACAGGGGGAGGTACGCGTCGAGTCCCGTGACCGAGAGCGATGCCTCGATCGCGGCCCTGGAGGACCCCGACGCCACCGCCATCGGCACCCCGCCCTCGTGCAGCCGCTCGACGAGGGCGCGCATCTCGGGGAAGGCGCGGGTGGAGGTCCCTGCGAGCTCCAGGTACAGGGCGTTCTTTCCGGCCAGCAGTTCGTCGACCGGCGCCTCGATCCCGTACTCCTCCCGCAGGACGGTGAGGGTCTCCCGGGTGCCGATCCCGATGAAACGGGTGTGGTTCTCCCAGCTGAAGTCCCGCACGCCGTACCGGGCGAGGAGCCGGCGCCCCGCCTCGTAGTAGTTCGGCTCGCTGTCGACGAGAGTGCCGTCGAGATCGAAGAGGACGGGCGGGGCGGGGAAGGACCGGTTGTTCATGGGCTCCAGCATGCCCGACGGTGATCAGCCGGAGCCCGCTGCCCGCCCCACCGACTCGACCAGTGGCAGGACCCGGTGCGCAACCCGCTCGCGCAGAGCCACATCGGTACGGGTCCTGACCACGCCGGGGAGCCGGATCAACTGCTGGATCACGTCCTCCAGATGCCCGTTGTCACGGGCCACGACACGCGTCAGCAGATCGCCGCCCCCGGTCGTGGAGAACGCCTCGATGATCTCCGGGACGGCGGCGAGCGCGTCCCCCACCTCGTCCAGATGCCCCTGGGTGACCTCCAGATGCACGAAGGCGAGCACCGGGTGACCGAGGGCAGCGGGGGAGAGGGCGGGGCCCGTGCCCGTGATCACTCCGTCCCGCTCCAGCCGGTCCATCCGGGCCTGCAGAGTGCCGCGTGCCACGCCGAGGATGCGCGCGTACTCACGCACGCTGGTGCGCGGCTGCTCGATGAGCAGCCGAAGGATGCGGGTGTCGAGGGCGTCCACCGCCATGTCCGGCTGTACTCCTCCTGGCTCGGTGAATCGGTCGCCCGACTGTACCCAGGGCGGGCCGGCGGGGCGCGGCAACGGGCCGGTCCCAGGTGTGCGTGTGGTTCCCGGCGGGCACACATCATGCGTTGTTCCGCGTGAGAACGGCTGGGTGGGCCGGAGAGCACCACAGATGCGTCGAGGCAGCCGACGGGCCCCGGAAGACGGCAACACGACAGACCGAGGGAAAAGGACCGTGGTGACCAAGCACAGCCCGGTGGACCAGAACCCGACCGCGCCCGCGTCGAGCACCGGCACCCGGGCCGGCCCCGGCGTGGTCCCGGACTTCACGGCCCCGCCCCCGGGCCGCCGCCGCACCCGCTACGCGGTGGCCGGCACCGGCCACCGCGCGGGCATGTACGTCACGGCGCTGACCGGGGAGCACGCGGACGTCGGTGAACTGGTGGCGTGGCTGGACCCGAATCCCGCGAGGATCGACTACTACGACGCGTACGTCGGGCAGGCGCTCGGCTCCGGAGCCCCCGCGGGCCTGCCGCGCTACGGGCCGGAGGACCTGGAGACGATGATCGCCGAGCAGGCCGTCGACTCCGTCGTGATCACGAGTGTCGACCGCACGCACGCCGAACTCGTGGACCGTGCCCTGCGGGCCGGGGCCGACGTGGTGGTGGAGAAGCCGCTCACGACGGACGCGGCCGGGTGCCGACGGATCACCGCAGCCGTCGCCGACACCGGCCGGGATGTGGTGATGACCTTCAACTACCGTTACGCGCCACGTAACTCCTCGCTGCGCCGGCTGATCGGGAGCGGTGCGATAGGGCAGGTGACGGGCGTGCACTTCGAGTGGGCGCTCGACACCATGCACGGCGCGGACTACTTCCGGCGCTGGCACCGCGACAAGACCAACTCCGGTGGCCTGCTCGTGCACAAGGCGAGTCACCACTTCGACCTGGTCAACTGGTGGCTGGACGATGTCCCCGTCCGTGTCTTCGCCTCCGGCGCACTGAGGTTCTACGGCGACAAGAACGCCGCCGGCAGAGGCATGGGCCCACGTCCGGAGCGCGGCACCGGTGCGCAGGGGGACCCCTTCTCGCTCGACCTGAGGGACGATCCGCGCCTCGAGGCGCTGTACCTGCGCGCCGAGGAGCACGACGGATACCTCCGCGACCAGGACCCGTTCGCGCCCGGCATCACCATCGAGGACAACCTGTCCGTCCTGGTCGACTACGAAGGGGGAGCGACGCTCAGCTACTCGCTCAACGCGCACAGCCCCTGGGAGGGTTACAAGGTCACCGTCAACGGCACCGAGGGCAGGGCCGAGCTCCAGGTCGTGGAACGCGGACACCTCCAGCTCGGCACGGACGGCGGGATCGACCTCGATCCGTCGGCCGCCCATGCCCAACTCGCCGACGAAATCCGCCCTACGGGCCACCGGCTGGTCCTGCAGAGGCACTGGAGCCGCGCCGAGGAGGTTCCGGTCCCGGAGGGCATCGGAGGCCACGGAGGCGGTGACGCGATCCTCCTCAAGGACGTATTCCGGCGCGAGCTGCGCGTGGGGGAGGACCCCTTGAACCGCTCCGCGGGGTATCTGGACGGAGTGCGCGCCGTCGCGGTCGGCGCGGCGGCGAACCAGTCACTCGTCACCGGGCTCCCCGTCATGGTCGAGGACCTCGGTCTGGGCGTCCGCCTCGCGGATGGTCAGCCCCCGGCCGGCCCGGCGGTGTCACCTTGATGCTCTGAGGGGGTGCGTCCGGACGGCCGCCGCCCTGCCACGGCACACCCGCGTGCCGTGGCAGGGCGGCAGCCGCTGCCCGGAGGTCTGCTACCGGGGCCCGGACGGGGTCAGCCTCAGCAGGGTGCCCTCGCCGTTCGCTGACAGGACGAGCGAACCGTCCGGTGCGGCGGCGATACCGGCGAAGCGGCGGGCGAGCCCCGGCAGACCGTTGGCGAACAGCGCGGGTTCGGCGTCCGGCGGGAGGGGCACGGCCTGCGGTGACGGACCGACCGGCAGGTCCTCGGCCTCGGTCCAGCTCGCCGCTGTGGTGAGGGAGACCGCGCGCACCCTGCGGTGCTCGGTCTCCACCGTGTACAGCTCGTCGCCCAGGACCGTCAGCCCCTGCGGGGCACCGAGCCCGTCGGCGACGACGGTCGCTGTCCCGTCCTGCTCCAGCCTGAGCACGGCACCCGCCTGCTCGTCACTGACGTAACACAGCCCCGCCGTATCGAAGGCCACGTCGACCGGCCGGCCGAGCCCTTCCGCGAGGACGGTGACCTTGTCGTCCTCGGCGACAGCCAGCACCCGGCCGCCGCCCGTCTCGGCGACGACGAGCGAGCCGGCCGGGCTCACCGCGATGCCCATGGGGCGGCTCAGTCCTCCCACGCGGGTCCGCATCGACCCGTCTGCGGGGTCGTAGGTGCGGACGTCCCCGAACTGCGAGGTGAGGTGAAGGAGTCCGCCCTCCGCGGCGATGCCGTGGGCGAAAGGCGCCAGGACGTGGCTGACCGGTTCACCCGTGTCCGCGCGGGCGCCGTCGCCGGCCCCGGTGCCCTCGGGGGGCACCGCAGGGCTCGCGACCCGGTAGTGGTCGGCCGCGTACACCGTGCCGCCGAGACCGACCGTGACGCCGTAGGGGCCGTCGAAGCCGCGTGGCACGATCACCCGGGTCCGCCCGTCGGGGCGCATCTCGGTGATGCCGCCGCTGGCAAAGCTGGAGACGTACATCCGGTTCTCGGCATCGAACGCCGCGTTGTCCAGTCCCAACACGCCGCTGGTGACCAGGGTTCTGGACCCGGTGCCGTGCAGATCGATGCGGGTCACCCTGCCCTCCGGTCCGAGCGACAGGACATGCAGTACGCCCCCTTGGTCGAAGCGCACCGCGACCGGCCGGTCCACCTGGTCCGCGACCATCTCTGGCTCACCGCCGTCCGGCGGGATGCGCCAGACCTGCTCACTGATCATGTGCGGGTAGTAGAGGTACCCGTCCGGCCCGCGCTGCATCGCGTTGCCCATGGCGAGCCCCTCGGTGAGCACGGCCGGCTCACCGCCGTCCGGAAAGAGTTCCATCAGGCGGCCGTCGGGCTTCATCTCGTTGACGAAAAGCCGGTCGCCGATGCAGGTGATGCCGTTGGGGTTCTTCACCTCGTCGCAGACGAGGGAGTACTCGCCCTGAGGACTGCGCCGCCAGACCCGGCCCGGGACCAGATCGGCGATGTACATCGAGCCGTCCGCTCCGAAGGCGAGGTCGTCCGGCGTCTGGACCGGCCCGCCTGCCGGCACGACGACGTCGAGGTCACCCCCCGCGAGATCGACCGCACTGATCCTCCCTCCCAGGAACTCGGCGACGTACAGCCGCCCGTCCGGGCCGAACGTGATGCCGTTGGATCCCCACAGCGGGTTGGCCGGGTTGAGCCTCTCGGCGGACCGGCGGGCGTTTCGTGGGGTGGCCCCGTCGAACCTGCTGGGGTACGCGGCTGCCTGCTCGTCCGTTGCGCGCATGTTCGTCACTCGGCCACGACCAGGACGTCGTCCATGCCGTCGCTCTCGCGCCAGCTTCTGAGCAGCTTGTGGAAGGCTACCGGCCCGTCGCCGAACGATTGGCTGCGCGCCCGTGGCTTGCCCTCGTTGTTGTAGTACCCGGGCGTGCACTCCGCCTGGAAGGCGTGCACACTCGGCGCCTTCTCGCGGATCGTGGCCACCCACTCCTCCTGCGCCTCGACGGTGGGCTCGATGTGGCGGGCCTTGCGCTCCTCCGACTCGGCGACGACCTCGGCGACGTGCGTGGCCTGTTCGTCGAGGGTGTGGACGTAGTTGACGGAGCTGGCGTTCTGCAGCGGGCCGAGCTGGAAGAAGTTCGGGAAGCCGTGGCTGTAGAACCCGTGGAGCGTCTTCGGGCCCTGGGCCCAGGACTCCAGCAGGGACACCCCGCCCCGCCCGTGCACCGGGAGCCTCCCGGACATCACGCCGGAGATGCCCACCTCGAACCCGGTCGCGAAGATGATGCAGTCGACCTCGTACTCGATACCGCCGACCACCACGGAGTTCTGGGTGATGCGCTCGACCCCATGGCTGTCCGCGGTGTCGACAAGCGTGACGTTGGGGCGGTTGAATGTCTGGAGGTAGTGGTCGCTGAACGTGGGCCGTTTGCACATGTAGCGGTACCAGGGTTTGAGCTTCTCGGCGGTCTCGCTGTCCTCCACGACGGCGTCCACGCGGGCACGGATCTCGTTCATCTTCTGGAAGTCGGCCATCTCGTACGCCCGTTCGTGCTCCTCGGCGGGAACGTCCGCGTAGGCATCGGTCGGGATGAGCTTGTCCTGCAGGCGGGCCGTGCTGGTCCAGGCGTCGTTCACCAGGTCTTTGTCGACCGGCTGGCCGGTGACGACCTCGAGGAAGTTCTCCATCCGCCGCTGCTGCCAGCCGGGCGTGAGCGACTCGGCCCATTCCGGGTCGGTGGGCCGGTTCTCGCGGACGTCGACCGAGGAGGGGGTGCGCTGGAAGACGTACACCTGCCGTGCGTCGGCTCCGAGGTGAGGTACGACCTGGATGGCCGTGGCGCCGGTGCCGATGAGGGCCACACGCTTGTCGGCGAGCCCCGCCAGGCCGCCGTCCTGGTCGCCTCCGGTGTACTCGTAGTCCCAGCGGCTGGTGTGGAAGGTGTGGCCCTCGAAGTCCTCGATACCCGGGATACCGGGCAGCTTCGCCTGGCTGAGCGTTCCGCTCGACACCACCACGTAGCGGGCCCTCATGCGGTCCCCACGGCCCGTGGTGACCGTCCACTCCGACTCGCTGTCGTCCCAGCGCAGTTCGGTGGCCTCGGTCTGGAAGCAGGCGTCCCGGTAGAGGTCGAAGTGCCGTGCGATCGCCTGCGAGTGCTCGCGGATCTCCTCGCCCGGCGCGTACTTCCACTTCGGGACGTAGCCGACCTCTTCCAGCAGAGGCATGTACGTGTAGGCGTCGATGTCGCAGTGGATGCCCGGATACCGGTTCCAGTACCAGGTGCCGCCGAAGTCCCCGCCCTTCTCGACCACCCGGAGCGACCCGACGCCCGCCTGGCGCAGCCGCGCCGCAGCGAGGAGACCACCGAATCCGCCGCCGATGATCACCGCGTCGACCTTGTCCCGCAACGGCTCCCGGGCGAAGTGCGGGTCGGCGTGGGGGTCGGCGTCGTAGTAGCCGAACTCACCGGCGGCCCGCCGGTACTGGGCGCTGCCGTCGGGCCGGATCCGCCGGTCGCGTTCAGCGCGGTACTTCAGGCGCAGCTCTTCGGGGTCGAAGCCCAGATCGTGCGTACCGGGTCCGGTGGGTGTGGGCGAGGTGTGGGGGGATGGCATGCAGGGCCTCATTCCTCTTGGGCTGGGATCAGGGCTGGTGTCGTCGTGCGGGCGCCGGCTGTCCGCGCTGCGGCCGTGGGCAGGTGAGGGGCTGCGTCGGAGGGTGCCCATCGGTGACGTCCCTCGGCTCTCGGGGACTTGCGACGCACACCCCTACCTTGAAGTGCATAGTACACATGATGTGGTGCATGCATATCGTGGTTCCGGCAGGGGTGCGGAAGGTCCCCGGAAACGGCCCTGCGGGCGCTCGGCCCGTGCTGCCTGCCCGTATCCGTACGACGTCCTCGGTGAGGGTGCTCATACCGCGGACCAGCCGTTGTCGACGGGAAGGATCGTTCCGTTGATGTTGCTTGCCGCTTCGGACGCGAGGAAGACGATCGCCGCCGCTTGCTCCTCCGCCCGGGCGGGTGAGCCGACGTTGCCCATGTAGGGGGCGAGGGCGGCCGGCCCGTGGGCGCCCCGGTCGGCCTCGACCCGGATGTTGGTGAGGGTGCCGCCGGGCGCGATGGCGTTGGAGCGGATGCCCTTGTCGCGGTACATGACCGCCAGTGACTTGGTGAGGCCGGCGATACCGTGCTTGGACGCCGTGTACGCGGCGCCCGCCGCACTGCCCCTCAGTGAGGCCTCGGACGCGGTGAAGACGACGGCACCCTTCCCGGCGGCGAGCATGTGCGGCAGTACGGCCCGCGTGAGGCGGAACGGAGCGGTGAGGTTGATGCCGATGACGCGCTCCCACTCGTCGTCGCCCGTGTCGGCCGCCGCCGACATGCTGTCCATGATTCCGGCGTTGTTGACCAGGACGTCTATGCCGCCGAACTCCTCCACCGCCGTGGCGGCGACCCGGTCCACGACAGCCTGGTCCCGGAGGTCCCCGATCACGGTCACCGCGGTCCCGCCGGCCTGTTCCGCCTCCTCGGCGACGGTTCGGGCGGCCGCGTCGTCGACGTCGGCGATCACGATCCGGGCACCCTCCTTCGCGAACAGCAGGGCGGTGGCCCGGCCGATGCCCGATCCGGCGCCGGTGACGATGACGCTGCGGCCCGGGCCCCTGGTGGTGACGCTCACGTGATGCTCCTCGTGCTCGGTGACAGGGGAGGCAGGCTACCTTTAATGGCGGGCCGTGCCAAAAGGGCAAGTGGTGCCAGAAAAGATATCGCTACGATGGGCGCAGCCGGAAGGAAGGTGGCCGAGAACCGTGGAGACCGCGCACGTCACAGGGGCGCACGACCCCGCCTCGGACGCCGCCGGAACCGCGTCCGGCGGTGGCGCCCGCCTCGGGCGCCCGCCGCTGACCGAACGCCGCAAGGCCGCGACCCGGCTGGAGATCGCCCGCGAGGCCGTACGCCTCTTCGCCGACCGGGGTGTGGCCGCGACCACCGCCGAGGAGATCGCCGCCGCCGCGGGAATCTCGCAGCGGACCCTGTGGCGCTACACCTCGTCGAAGGAGCTGTGCGTCCGCCCCCTGCTGACCTACGCGCTCGACTTCGTCATCGCGCTCATGAGGTCGTGGCCACGCGACCGGCCACTGGTGGAGGCCGTCGCGGGGACCCCGTCCACGCGCCCGGCCGCCTCGGCCGACACCGACGCGGACGCGCTGCGTGACCTGGTCCTGCTCACCCGGAGCGAGCCAGGGCTGCGTGCCGTATGGCTCCAGGTCCACCACGACGCGGAGCCGGCCTTCGCCGCGGTCATCGCCGAGCGGACGGGCTGCGGGGCCGATGACATCGAGCCCCGGGTGCAGGCGACCCTGCTCAACGGTGCGCTCCGTATCGCGGTCGAGCAGTGGGCGTGGAGCGCGGACCCGCAGCCGGCTTCGTTGTCCCGCACCATCCACCGGGCGCTGGGGATCGCCCGGTCGGGTTTTTCCCACTGAGCGGACGGGCCCGGCGCGGGCGGCCGAGGTTCGTGTCCGGTCGCGCGGCCCGTCGTTGACCAGGGCATGAACCTGCGGTCCATCTCTCTCGTGCTCGTCGCCCTGCTGAGTACGGCCGGCTGCGTCTCCGTCCAGGCCGAAGCGGAGAGGCCCGCGCCCTCCGCTTCCGTACGTTCCGGAAACCTCCCCGCCGTGCAGGCGTCCACGTCGCCCACCGCGCCCCCGGCCGTCCATGACGCCCTGGGGAAGGCCGAGGAGGAGCCGGGCCGTGGCAAGAAGCGGAAGAAGAAGGAGTCGGCGGCGCGTGCGCCGGCCCGGCGTGGGGGTGTGGTCGCACCACCGGCCGTTCATGAGGCGCGGAAGCAGCCGCGACTCGGGACGCCCGCCCGCTCCGGGGCGCAGCGCCGCGCGGGTACGCCCGGCCGGGCCCGGCCGGGGCAGACGTACGACATGCGCACCGTCTGCGCGACGGGACGTGGGGTCGCGTCCGCCGACATCGTCGATCTGTGCCGCACCACGTACGGCCGTTGACGGCGCGTCATGTGAGGACCGCCTACGGGGACCGCCCGCCCGGTCCGGCGGGCGGTCTAGGACGGGCGCTGTTCGCGCAGGTCCCCCGCCTTGACGCCGACCAGCAGAAGCACCACGGCCAGCAGCACGATGCCCGCACTGATCTGCAGACCGAGCGCGAGGCTTCCGGTGCTCTTCTGGATGAACCCGAGCAGGGACGGTGAGGCGGCCGCCGCGAACGAGCCCATGGACGTGACGAGGGCGATCCCGGTGGCCGCCGCACGTTCGCCCAGGTAGATGGAGGGGATGGAGTAGAAGACCGTGAGACCGGAATAGTGGGCCGCGGCGAGAATCGCCAGGAGCACCACGACCACGAACACGTCCCCTCCGGACATCGAGAGCGCCACCATGGCCACGGCGGCAACGGTCCAGCTGAGCGCCGCGTGCCAGCGGCGTTCCAGGGTGCGATCGGAGTGGCGTCCCACGATCAGCATGACCACGATGCCCAGCAGCGGCGGCAGGGCGGAGAAGAAGCCCAGGTCCAGGACATCACCGACGCCTGCCTCGGCGATGATCCGGGGCGTCCAGAAGGACACGGCGTTGGCAAGGGTGTAGGCGCCGCAGGCGCAGAGACCGATGATCCAGACCTTGGGGTCCCGCAGGGCGAGGAACAGCCCGCCGTGCCCCTTGCCGGGCACCTGGTGTGCTGCCTTGCGCTTCTGGTCCGCGTCGAGGTCCGCACGGACGGCTGCCCGCTGCACCGGAGTCAGCCAGCGTGCCTGTTCGGGTTCGTCGACCAGCCAGAGAAGGACGGCGACGGCGAGCAGGATGGGGGGAATCCCCTCTATGACGAACAGCCACTGCCAGTCGGCGAAGCCCTCGTTGCCGTCGAAGGCCTTCATGATGCTGCCGGACATGAGGGAGCCGAGGACACCTGAGACGGGGACTCCGGCGAAGAACAGCGCGGTCATGCGCGTCCGGCGCGCGGAGGGGAACCAGCGCGAGAGGAAGAAGAGTGCTCCCGGGAAGAAGCCGGCCTCCGCGACGCCGAGGAGGAACCTGGCGATGTAGAAGGTGGCTTCGTTGTGGACGAGTGAGGTGCAGACCGTGACGACGCCCCAGGACGCCATGATGCGTACGAGCGTCTTACGGGCGCCGAGCCGGGCCAGCAGCGCGCTGCTCGGTACCTCGAAGAGGATGAAACCGACGAAGAAGAGGGTCACGCCCAGGCCGTAGACGGTGGAGTCGAAGCCGAGGTCCCGTTCCAGGCCCTGCTGGGCGATCCCGATGTTGGTGCGGTCGATGAAGCTGACGACGTAACAGATGATCAGGAGCGGCATGACGCGTCTGGCGATGGTGCGGTAGGTCGCGGTGCGGTCGACTTCGGACGTGTCGACGGTGGTGTGCGTATCGGTGGACGCGGACGGATCGGCCACGGCGTACGGCTCCTTTGCCGGTGGGTGTCGCCAAAGGCGGCGGGCGTTGCGAGTTTCCGCCGCCTAAGTTGATAAAGTCAACACCCCTGGCGGGGATACCATGCCGCCCATGGTGAAACGTGAGGATGGCCGGGACCTGGTGCCGATCTCCGATCTGCTGTCCTACAGGTTGTCGCGTACGTCGTCGGCCCTGTCGCGCAGTGCGGCGCTCAGGTATCGCCGCGAGTTCGATGTGAGTCTCGGTGAGTGGCGCACCATAGCGCTCATCGCCGCCGACCCGACGCTGACGCTC
The DNA here is from genome assembly GCF_044765585.1 of Streptomyces sp. NPDC102441. Taxonomy (NCBI): domain Bacteria; kingdom Bacillati; phylum Actinomycetota; class Actinomycetes; order Kitasatosporales; family Streptomycetaceae; genus Streptomyces; species Streptomyces sp. NPDC102441. The sequence continues at coordinate 530,316 of NZ_JBIWKH010000005.1, read as the reverse complement.
AATCGCCTGGCCCGCCGGGCCGGCCTGGACAAGGCGCAGATGAGCCGGGTCGTGCGGGGGCTGGTCGAACGTGGGCTGGTCAGCCGGACCGAGGGGGTGGGGCGTAGTCGCCAGCTGGCCCTCACGGGGGCCGGGGTCGAGGTGTACCGGGGGCTGATCGGGGCTGCGAACGAGCGGGACGAGGCCTTCTCGGCGCTCCTCTCCGGCGAGGAGGCCCGGGTTCTCGGGCGCGCGCTGGAGAAGCTGGCCGACCTCGCGCTGTCCCTGGAGAGGGTGGAGCGGGAGCGGCTGGAGGACGAGTAGGTGTTGACAAAATCAACACCCGGGGGATAGTCCTGGTCGGGTCATCCTGAGGAGGTGGCTCTATGGCCGACATGGTCACCATCTGTGAATGCTTCGCCCGGGACGGGCTGCAACACGAACCCACGTTCGTGCCGACCGAGACCAAGATCTCCCTGCTGGAGTCGTTCGCCGACGCGGGCTTCCGCCGCATCGAGGCGACCAGCTACAGCCATCCGCGGTGGGTCCCCGCGTTCGCCGACGCGAGCGAGGTCCTGGAGGGCGTCGTCCACCGCCCCGGGGTGGCGTACAAGGCGACGTGCCCCAACCCGAGGGCCGTCGAACGCGCCCTGGCCGACCTCGGCCGGGGCGCGGGCGCCGAGGAGCTGAGCCTGCTGGTATCGGCCAGCGAGAGCCACACGGAGAAGAACCTGCGCGCCACGAGGGCGCAGCAGTGGAAGCGGGTCGAGGACATGATCCGCCTGGCGGACGGCCGGTTCCGGCTGATCGGGGTTGTTTCCGTCGCCTTCGGCTGTCCCTTCGAGGGGCGGGTCGACCCTGGGCGTGTGGCCGAGGACGTCGCCCGCTTCGCCGACCTGGGCGCGGACGCCGTCACCCTGGGCGACACCACAGGCGTCGCCACCCCTGCGGCCGTCGCCGCCCTGTTCAGCCGTCTGGAGCGGACCCGGCCCGGCCCGGACCTCGTCGCCCACTTCCACAACACCCGTGGAACGGCCGTCGCGAACGCGGTCGCCGCCCTGGAGGCCGGCTGCCGTCACTTCGACAGCGCCCTCGGGGGCGTCGGCGGCCATCCGTCGAAGATCGGCTACGGCGCCGGCCTCACCGGAAACGTCTGCACCGAGGACCTGGTGAGCCTGTTCGAGGCGATGGGTGTCGATACCGGCATCGACCTGGACGCACTCGCCTCCGCGTCCCTCGCCTGCGAGGCGGCGCTGGGCCGCCCCCTGCACAGCATGGTGGCCCGCGCCGGCTTCCAGCGCGCCGCCGCGTGACCCCGTCCCCACCGTCCGACCGAGGAGAACCTTTCGTGACCGTCACGACCAGCGGGCAGCCGACCGACCCGGGTACGCGGGACTCCGGCGTGCTGCGCGTCGAAGACCGGGGCTCCGTCCGTGTCATCACCCTCAACCGCCCCGACAAGCTCAACGCCCTCGATACCGCGCTCACCCGGGCCCTGAGCGGCGCGCTCGACGAGGCGGAGAACGACGGACGGGTCCGCGCCGTCGTCCTCACCGGCGCGGGCCGCGCCTTCTGTTCTGGTGCGGACCTTTCGGAGTTCTCGGCCCTCACCCCGGACGAGCCGGAGGCCGTCCTGGAGCGGGCGGCCCTCACCGCACGCCTGCAGACCCGGATGCAGCGGATGGGGACCCCGGTCGTCTCCGCCGTGCGGGGCGCGGCGGTCGGTGGCGGCGCGGGCCTCGCCATCGGCGCCGACATGACGGTCGTAGGCTCGGATCTGAAGTTCGGCTACCCCGAACTGCGGCACTCCATCGTCCCGGCCCTGGTCATGGCCGGGATCCAGCGTCAGCTGAACCGCAAGCTCGCGTTCGAGCTGATCAGCACGGGGCGGCTGCTGTCCGCTGCCGAGGCCCTGGAACACGGCCTGGCCAACCGTGTCGTGGAACCCGGCCAGGTCCTCGACGCGGCGCTCGAGATCGCGGAGCGATGGGCCGCGGTCGAGCCCCGCGCCCTGCGCGCGGCCAAGGACCTGTTCTACCGGGTCGCGGACCTGCCCACCGAGGCGGCGGTGCGGGCCGGTCAGGACGTCAACGCGCTGATGCGGGGGTTCCGCCGGTGAACACGCCCACTACCGTGCCCGGTCCGCTCACCGGCATCACCGTCCTCGACTTCTCACGCGTCCTGGCCGCCCCGATGGCCACCCAGATCCTCGCCGAGCTGGGGGCCACCGTCATCAAGGTCGAACGACCCGGCGGCGGCGACGAGACCCGAGGCTTCGAGCCACGCCTGCCGCAAGGTGAGAGTGCCTACTTCTTCGCGTTCAACCGCGGCAAGCGCTCGATCACCCTGGACCTCAAGGACCCCCGGGGCCGGGACGTCGCCCGCCGGCTCGCCACCCGTGCCGACGTCGTCGTGGAGAACTTCCTGCCCGACGTCATGACACGACTCGGACTCGGGTACGAGGAACTCTCCGACCGGAACCCGGGGCTGGTGTACGTCTCCGCCACCGGCTTCGGGCAGAGCGGTCCCGACCGCCTGCGCAAGGGATACGACACGGTCTTCCAGGCACTGTCCGGTGTCATGGCGATGACAGGGGAAGCGGACGGACCGCCGAGCAAGACAGGGATCCCGGTGGCGGACATGACGTCCGGGCTCTGGGTCGCCATCGCCGTTCTCACCGGTCTCGCAGGCCGCGGCGTCACCGGCCGCGGGCGCCACTTCGACGTCTCCATGATGGATGTGCAGCTCAGTCTGCACGCCCTCAACGCCGCCCGGCTGTTCGCCCTGGACGAGGACCCCGTGCGCACCGGTACCGAACACCCGGGGCGCGTCCCGTCCGCAGCCTTCCGGGCCGCGGACGGCGGATGGCTGCACATCAGCGGAAGCGACCAGCACTGGCTCCCCCTGTGCTCCGTGCTCGGACTGCCCGAACTCGGCGCCGACCCGGACCTGCGGCACAACTCAGGGCGCGTCGCCCAGCGTGACCGCGTCATGACGGCGCTGCGTGCGGCCGTCGCCGTACGGGACCGCGAGCCGCTGCTCAAGGAGCTGCGCGTCGCCGACATCCCGGCCGGGGAGGTCCGCGGCGTCCGTGAGGCCCTGGCCGATCCGCACACGCAGGCGCGGGGTGTCGTCGCCGACTTCGATCACCCCACCGAAGGCACCTTCCGAGCCCTGCGCACCCCGCTGAGGGAGACCGGCGGGGAACCGGCGCCCGCCGGCGCCCCACCGCTGCTGGGCGCCGACACCGACGCCGTGCTCACGGAGTTCGCCGAGCTGGACGACAGCGAGATCGAGGGCCTGCGGGCCGCGGGAGTGATCTGAGATGACCGGGAACGAGCAACCGGGCCGCCCCGAGGCACCGCGCGTGATCCACACGGTCACCGACGGCATCGCTCACGTCGCCCTGGCCCGGCCGCACGCCCGCAACGCCGTCGACCTTCCGATGTGCCGGGAGCTACGGTCCGTCTTCGAGGAGATCGACGCCGACGACGGAATACGGGTGGTGCTCCTGTCCGCGCAGGGTCCCGCGTTCTGCGCCGGAGCCGACCTCAAGGAGCGGGCGGGACGGGACGCCTCATGGGTACGGCGCAGACGCCTCGCCTCGTTCGCCGCCTACGAGGCCATCGAGCAGTGCCGCCACCCGGTGGTCGCACTCGTGCACGGCGCGGTGGTGGGCTCCGGCGGTGAGATCACCCTGGCCGCGGACTTCGCCGTAGCCGCCGAGAGCACCACCTTCCGCTTCCCGGAGCCGCACTGGGGGACGGTCGGCGCCACCCAGCGCCTGCAGCGGGTCATCGGCAAGCGGCGGGCGAAGGAACTCCTCTTCACCGGCCGGTCCATGCACTCCGCCGAGGCCCTCGACCTCGGTATCGTCTCCCGCCTGGTCCCTGACGACCAGCTGGCCGGGACCGGTGCCGAGATCGCGGGCACGATCGCGAAAGCGCCCGCTCTGGCCATCGCGCTGACCAAACGAGCCGTCGACCTCGGCGGCGAGACGGACCTCGACCGCGGCATCAGGATCGAGATGGCGGCCATCGAGCAGTGTCTGTCCGACGGCGGCTGGCGGGACGGCGTCGACCGGTTCGCAGGCCGTTCCGAGAAGCCCGGTACCACCGACCTGGAGGAGCGATGAACCTCAGGACGACATGTCCCCTGACCGCCCACGAGGCGCTGGACAGGGCGGCGCTGCTGGCCCCCGACGTGGAGGCCGTGGTCACCGCCGAGGAGCGGATCACGTACGGGGAGCTCGCCGCCGAGGTCGTCCGGATCCGGTCCGCCCTCGCCGCCGCGGGCATCGGCCGGGGCGACCGTGTGGGCCTCTGCCTCGGCAACGGGCCCCGCTGGGTCGCCCTGTTCGTCGCCATCGGCTCGGTCGGAGCGGTGGCCGTACCCGTCAACACCAGGTACACCGCCGGCGAGGTGGAACACACCTTGGACCACGCGAAGGTCTCCACCCTGTTCGTCGCCGACCGGGTACTCCGCGTCGACCTCTGCGCCCTCCTGAGCGAAATCGGCATCGGAGCGGACTCCACCCCGACCTGCCCCCGTCTGCCCGAGCTGCGGCGCGTGGTCGTGTGCGGCGAGGACATACCCGGCTGGGCCACGGCATGGCCGGACTTCCTGAACGCGGCGGAGGACGAGGTCCCGGCCACCGGGACCCCCGACGACATCCTGCTCGTCCAGTACACCTCCGGCACGACCTCCCGGCCGAAGGGTGTGCTGCTCACCCACCGCAGCATGTGCGCCGACGCGTTCTTCTCCGGTGCCCGCCTCGGCCTGCGCACCGGAGACCGCTTCCACAGCGCCCGGCCGTTCTTCCACGTCGCCGGGAGCACGCTGTCCGTCCTGGCGTCCGTCCAGCACGCCACCACGCTGGTCACGATGCCGAAATTCGAAGCGGCGGAAGCACTGCGGCTGATGGAGAGCGAGCGCTGCACCCACTTCTCCGGCAATGACACCATCGCCCTGATGCTTCTCAACCACCCCCGCCTCGCGGACCATGAGCTCCACCTGCGGGGCGCGTGGGTCGCAGCCTCTCCCACCGTCATCCGCAGAGTGATCGACGAGCTGGGCGCCCGCGAATGCGTCGCCGGATACGGGCTCTCCGAAGCATCCCCCAACGTCGCGCAGTCCTGCTGGTGGGAGGACGACCAGGTGAGGGCGTCCGGTGCGATGCTGGCGGAACCCGGCGTCGAGGTCCGCATCCGGTCGGCGGACGGCACCCGGGACTGCGCCCCGGACGAACCCGGCTCGATCCTGGTGCGCGGATGGAACGTCATGCGGGGCTACCTCGACGCCCCGGAGGCGACCGCGGCGGCCATCGATCCCGACGGCTGGCTGGCCACCGGTGATGTCGGCGCGCTCGACGCCACCGGCCGGCTGCACTTCGTAGGACGTACGAAGGACATCATCCGGGTCGGCGGCGAGAACGTCGCACCGGCCGAAGTGGAGGACGTGCTGCACTGTCATCCGGGCGTCAGGCAGGCCGTCGTGGTCGGGGTACCGGACGAGCGGCTGGTCGAAGTGCCCTTCGCCTTCGTGATCCTCACCGGACAGGGGGCCACCGAGGACGAGCTGATCGCCTGGGCCCGCACCCGCATGGCGGGCTTCAAGGTGCCACGCCATCTGCGGATCGTCGACGGTTTCGAGGGCATCGGCATGACCGCCAGCTCCAAGGTCCAGAAGAACCGCCTCGCCGCCCACGCCCGCGCGCTGCTCGGTGGGCGGGACCACGAGGTGCCGGTGTGATCACCATCCCCACTCCGGTGACCCGACTGCTCGGGATCCGTCTGCCGGTGATCCAGGCGGGCATGTCATGGGCATCGTCCAGCTCGGCGCTCCCTCTCGCGGTCAGCCGCTCCGGCGGCCTCGGCGTGGTCGCCGCGGGCCCCATGCGACTGGACGACCTCGCCCGCGTACTCGACGAGACGGCGGCGGGCACCGACCTCCCCTGGGGCGTCAACCTGCCGCTCTACCGGACGGGCGCCGACGACGTCATCGATCTGCTTCTGTCCCGGCGGCCACCCGTGCTGATCGCCTCCCAAGGCGGCCCGCGCCGCTACCTCGAGCGGTTCCGTGACGCCGGCACCGTCTGCCTGCACGTCGTGGCCGGCGCCGAACACGCACGGAAGGCGGCCGACGCGGGCGTCGACGGACTCGTCGTCGTCGGCGCGGAGGCGGGCGGGCACCCACCGCCCGCCATGGTCACCACGCAGGTGCTCGTCCGTGCCGTGGTCTCGGCCGTTCCGGAGATTCCCGTGATCGCGTCGGGCGGGATCGCGGACGGCGCCGGACTGGCCGCCATGCTGGCCCTCGGGGCGGGCGCCGCCCAGTTCGGGACCAGGTTCCTCGCCACCAGGGAAGCGACCGTGCACCCCGACTACAAGGCGGCGGTCCTCGCGGCGGGTGTGGAGGACACCCGCACGGTCGGACACGGGCTCGGCGTCATACGCGCCGTCGGGAACGATTTCACCGAGCGCATGCGACGCCTCGAAGAGTCCGCCGCCACGCTCGACGTACGGCGCAAGGAGTTCCAGGGCGCCAGTCTCAAGGACGCCGCCCTGCACGGCCGGATCCGCGAGGGCAAGGTCGAAGCCGGCCAGTCCGCGGGTCTCGTCGACGCGATTCTTCCCGCCGCGGAAGTCATCGAGCGCATCGTCACCGAGTACCGGACCGCACTCACCCGGCTGCCCGCCCCGACGGTGCACCGGGAGGTGTGACAGCCGTACGGACGTCTCGCGGAGTGCGAGGGCGGCAGGCCTGGTCCGTTGGCTCTGCTGTGGCCGGGCACGGTGCAGTTGTTCTGTGCCATTGGCCCATAAGCATGGTCTCCGGTTGAACCACCAGCCCACCAGGTGCTGAAATGGGCCTATCAATGGCGCTGCGGGTTCCCCCGGGATCCCCGCGGCGCCTTTCTCATGTCCGCGCTGGTGCATGTGCGAAAGGGAGGGCGACTTGCTGAAGAGGGCGTTCGTCGCGAGCGATCCGGGGCGGGTACGGCTGCGGTTCGCGTCCCGGGCCGTGCTCGGCATCGGGCTCGCCGTCGCGCTGTGCGGGGTGGCCGGGCATTCGCTGGCGGCGGCCGTCACCGGTGGCCTGGCCGCGCTGCTCGCACTGTTCACGGTGACCGATCCGACGGTGCGCGGGCAGGCGGTCACCACCGCGCTCCTCCCCGTCGTCGGCCTTCCGGTGCTCACGCTCGCCGCCGTCCTGCACGATGCGCCCGTCGCGCGCGACCTGGCGTTCCTCGCCGTCGTGGGGGCGGGGGTGTACGCGCGGCGCTGGGGGCCTCGCGGGCACTCGCTGGGCGTGTTCGGCTTCATGGCCTATTTCTCCGCCCAGTTCCTGCACACGGTGCCCGGCCGGCTGCCCGAGCTGTACGCGGCCGTGCTGCTCTCGCTCGTCGCGTCGTCGGTGGTGCGGTTCGGTGTGTGGTGCTACGAGCGGCGGCTCCCGGCACCCGTGGCAGTCGCCCTTCCCGCCGGAGCGTCGGGGCTCGGGCGGATCACGACGCGGCAGGCCGTGCAGGCGACGCTGGGGGCGGGGCTCGCGCTGGCGGCGGGCCAGGTGCTCTCCGATCAGCGTTGGTACTGGGCGGTCGGCGCCACCTGGTGGGTGTTCGTGGCCACGGCCTCGCGAGGCGAGACCGTCGTCCGCGGGTTCAGGCGGTTCCTGGGGACGGTGCTGGGGATCGCCCTGGGCTTCGCCGTGGCCGTGCCGCTGCACCACGAGCCGGTCGTGGCCGCTGTGGTCGTGGCGATGAGCGTGTTCGGGATCTTCTACACCGCCGCCGTCTCCTACACCTGGATGATGCTGGCCGTGACCGTGATGGCGAGCATGCTGTACGGGCTGCTCGGCGTGCTCGACGCGGGTCTGCTCATGCTGCGGGTGACCGAGACGGCGGTCGGGGCGCTCGGTGCCGTACTGGCGGTGCTGTTCGTGCTGCCGGTGACCACGCACTCGGTGACCGAGGCGTGGGTGGAGAGGGCCCTGCGGTGTGTGCGCACGTGCACGGCGGAGGCCGCCGCCCGGCTCGCCGGGAGCGAGGAGGCCGACCCGCCCCCGCGCGTCGTCGAGCTGGAGGCGATTCTCGGCCGGGTGCGCCTGTCGCTCGCGCCGCTGGTGCATCCGCTCAACCCGATGAAGGACCGCAAGCGACGGGCGCGGCATGTGCTCGCGCTGCTCGACGACTGCGCACGCGAGGTGCGCGGACTGGCCTCCGTCGCTGCCGACCCGGAGGCCTCGCACGACATCCGGCTCGCCGCGGCCTGCTGGCGGGTGGAGGCCGCCGTGGAGGCCCTCACCGACGCGCCGGTCGTCGGGCAGCACCGCGGGCCCGACAGTGCGACGGCTGCGGAGCCGACAGGCGTCGAACCGGTGCTCGCCCACTTCCACGCGCTGGAGCGGGCCCTGCTCGATCTCGCCGTGCCCCTGCGGAGGGCCGGCCGGATCCCCGTCGGCGCCTGAGCCGCCGCGCGCCCCGTCCCCTGGCTCCTGCGTCCTTTGTTCTTTGGACTGGACCAAAAAGTGGGGCCTGCTACGGTCGGCCGGGAAGATCGTGACGGACGTGAAGAGGGGTAGCGCGATGGGCGCCGACGATGCGAAGCGGGCATTCATAGGGTCGTTCACCTCGGCGGGCGGCCGTGGCGTCAGCGTCGCCGCCGTCGACCGTGACACCGGGGCGCTGACCTTGCTCGCGTCCACGGACGCCGTGGCCGACCCGTCCTTCCTCGCGGTCGGCCACGCTCCCGGGACGGGTGACCCCGTGCTGTACGCGGTCAGTGAGACCGAGGAAGGCGCCGCCGCGGCGTTCGGCATCGACGACGACGGCGCACCGCGGCTGATCGGCGAGGTGCGGCCCGTCGGCGGTAGCAGCCCCACCCACCTGGCGCTCGCCGCAGGCCACCTCCTGACGGCCGACTACGGCTCCGGCAGCGTCACCGTCCTGCCCGTGCGGGACGACGGCTCGCCCGGCCCGGCGGCCGGCGCGCTGCACCACGAGGGCCGTGGCCCGGACGAAAGCCGCCAGTCGGGCCCGCACGCGCACCAGGTGCTGGCCGACCCCTCGGGAAAATGGGTGCTGAGCGTGGACCTCGGAACGGATTCCGTACGCGTCTGCGCCCTCGACCCCGGCACCGGCTCCCTGCGTCTCCACACCGAGACGGCACTGCGGCCGGGGACCGGACCGCGCCATCTCGCCTTTCACCCGTCGGGGGGACACGCGTACGTCCTGAACGAGCTGGAGCCGACGGTCACCGTGTGCAGCTGGGACGCGGCCGGAGGCCGGCTCGAACCGCTCGGGGAGACACAGGTGCTGCCGCACGACCACGACGAAGGCGACGCGGTCCGCACGTACCCGTCGGAGGTAGTGGTCTCGCGTGACGGCAGGTTCCTGTGGACCGCCAATCGCGGGCACGACAGCATCTCCGTCCTCACGCTCGACGAGACGGCCGAGAAGCCCGTCCTGGTGGCGGCTGTGGGCTGCGGTGGCCGCTGGCCCCGGGATCTCACCCTCGATCCCACAGGGCAGTGGCTGTACGCCGCCAACGAGCACTCCGGGAACGTCAGCTGGTTCGCCGTGGACGCGGAGACGGGGGTCCCGGCGCACGCGGGGTCCGTCGAGGTCCCGGCCGCCTCCTGCGTGGTCTTCGCCTGACACCTGGACTGCCCGGAAAATGGCGTGCGGCGCGGACCGGAGCGAACCGGCCCGCGCCGCGTCGCGCGTGGGAGTGGCGCGGATCAGTGCGCCTGGGCTCCCTGCGGGGTCGCCGGGGTGATGCCCAGCGTCGTCGCGTACAGGGAGAGCACGAGCTTGCCGATGGCAGGGTAGGCGCCGAGCGGCTCGGCGGTAGAGCAGCCGGCTTCCTTCGCGGCGGCGTCCAGCAGCGCGGCGTCGATCTCCGGGCCCACCAGATACGGCGCGAGTGCGAGCTGTGCGGAACCGGAGTTCTGCAGCTGCGCGGCGATCGAGGCGACCGAACCCTCCACGTCCAGGGCCGCGGCCATCACCGGCACGGCCAGACGGGCGGCCAGCAGCATGCCGGTGATCCCGGCGGCCTGCACGGCCTCCTCGCCGCCCACCGTGGCCAGCACGATGCCGTCGGCCGCGGTCGCCACGGTGAACAGCCGCGCGCGGTCCGCGCGCGCCAGACCGGCCTCCGAGAGCCGTACGTGCAGCGCTTCGGCGAGCAGCGGGTGCGGCCCCAGGACGTCTGTCAGCTCGGTCCGGGTGCCGCTGTCCATGATCGCCTGCCGTATGCGCCGGATCAGGGCGCTGTCCGGCCCCGCGAGCAGCGGCACCACGACGGCCGACGGGCCCGAGGGCTCGGCGACCTCGCGGCCCGCGGCCGTGGCCTGCTCGTAGCGCGCGGTGCGCTCGGCGGCGGCATGGGTGAGTACGGAGGCGAGCGTGGGATATCCGGCGTCGTCTCCGTCGAGATAACCGATCTGTGCGTTCAGACCGGGCAGCTCGGAACGGGCGATGCTGATCACTTCCTCGGCCAGGCTGCGCGAGGCCGGGGAAGGGGTACCGGGAAGGGCAAGAACGAGCGCGGCAGCGCCCTCAGGTGCGACCACGGGCTCCGGGCGGCGGTGCCGTCCGGACTGGCGAGGTCGCGGCATTCGTACAGGCAGGCCGGAAGCGGGCCCAGTGGGGGTGCTCATGGCGCCGCATGCTACTGGTTTTGGGTGACCCTCTGTTCGGGGAGGGGGTCGTCAGGCGTTATCTGTCCGTATATGTCTGTTGAGCGGCATAGCGGGCAACTGACCTGCTCTGTCCGGACGGACAATCGCTCGAATCGCCTACGTTACTCCCGGTACGAACAGCAGGGTCGGGTGGGGCGGCAGTCGCAGACCCGGCCCCGCGAGGGCACGGGCGATCTCCAGCGCTCCATGCAGCGGATCCCCCTCCGCCGGAACCACCCGCGCCTGCGGGACCCGCTGGGCCAGCTCCCTCCGCAACGGCCCGAGAAGAGGCTCGCCCATGCGGAACAGCCCTCCGGTCAGAGCGACTTCGCAGCCACCGGGGCGGGAGACCGAGGCGCGGGGGCACACGGCGGCAGCCGCCTCGGCGATGTGCGCCGCGGCCTCCCGCAGGATCCCCGCCGCCACCTGGTCATCGAGGGCGCAGGCCCCGACCTCGGGGGCGAACGACGCGAGCAGCGCAGGACGGTCCGTACGCGGATAGAGCAGGCCGGGAAGACCGGCGACCGGTCCGAAGACCGCCTCGAGCCGGGTCAGCAGCACGGACGACCCTCCGCGTCGGCCGTCGTGGGCCCGCATCGCCGCGTCGAGCCCCGCCCGGCCGATCCAGGCGCCGCCGCCGCAGTCGCCCAGCAGATGCCCCCAGCCGTCCGCCCTGTGCCACGACGTGAGGTCGGTGCCGAGCGCGATCATGCCGGTGCCGGCCGCGACGACCGCCCCGGGCCGCTGTCCCAGCGCGCCGGTGTACGCGGTCACCGCGTCGGCGGCCAGGGCGATCCGGCGCACACCCAGGGCGTCTGCGAGTGCGCCGGGCAGCCGGGCCCGCAGCTGCTCGCCGAGGGTCGCCATTCCCGCGGCCCCGATCGCCGCCGCGGTGACGCCCGCCCCTGGCCCGGCCTGTTCCAGCAGCCGGCCGACGGCGGGCAGCAGCTGCTCCAGCAGATGCCCTGCGTCGATGCCGTCCGCGCCTGTCCGCACCGGTTCGGCGCAGAGGGCGGTGAGCACCGGATGCCCCGCGTCCACCGGCCCGAGCGCCACGCGCAGCCCCGACCCGCCCGAGTCGACGCCGACGACGAACGACCGGCCCGGGGCGCCGGTCACGGCAGCTGCCAGTCGACCGGCTGTGCCCCCTGGCGCTGGAGCAGTTCGTTGACCCGGCTGAAGGGGCGCGAGCCGAAGAAGCCACGGTCGGCGGACATGGGGGAGGGGTGCGAGGACTCGATCGCCGGGTAATCACCGAGCAGAGGGCGGACGTTGCGGGCGTCGCGCCCCCACAGGACCGACACCAGCGGAGCCCCCCGGGCCGCCAGCGCCCGGATGGCCTGCTCGGTGACCTCTTCCCAGCCCTTGCCGCGGTGGGCTGCAGGGCGCCTGGGAGCCGTGGTGAGCGCCCTGTTGAGCAGGAGCACCCCTTGCCGCGTCCAGGGCGTCAGATCGCCGTTCGAGGGCCGTGGAAGCCCCAGATCCGCGTGCAGCTCCCGGAAGATGTTCTCCAGGCTCCCGGGCAGCGGGCCGACGTCCGGCGCCACCGCGAAGCTGAGGCCGATCGCATGCCCCGGCGTCGGGTAGGGATCCTGCCCGACGATCAGGACGCGCACCTCCTCGAACGGCTGCTGGAACGCCCGCAGGACGTTGGGCCCCGAGGGCAGGTAGGTGCGCCCCGCGGCGATCTCCGCCCTGAGGAAGTCGCCCATCGCGGCGACGCGTTCGGCCACGGGCTCAAGGGCTTGCGCCCATCCCGGCTCGACGATTTCTTTCAACGGTCGTGCTGCCACGGGGCGCACTCTACTTGTGCGCCGGCGGGGTGATGACCGCCCCCGTCATCCGCCCGTCACCCCCCCGTCGGCCGCCCCGGTCAGTGGAGCACCACCGCCCGCACGCACAGCACATCGGGCAGATGCGAGACGAGTTGCTGCCAGGTGTCGCCGTCGTCCGCGCTCGCGTACACCTCGCCGTTGCGATTGCCGAAGTAGACCCCTGCCGGGTCGGCGTCGTCCGTGCAGAGGGCGTCACGCAGCACCGTGCCGTAGTGGTCGCCGTCCGGAAGGCCTCGGGTGAGGGGCTCCCAGGTCTCTCCCGCGTCCTGGGTGCGGAAGACCCGGCAGCGGTGCCCGGCGGGCACACGGTCCGCGTCGGCGTTGATCGGGAAGACGTAGAACGTGTCCGCGCGGTGCGGGTGCGCGGCGGCGGCGAAGCCGAAGTCCGAGGGCAGGCCCGCGCCGATGTCCTTCCAGTGCTCCCCGGAGTCGTCGCTGCGGAACACGCCCCAGTGGTTCTGCAGATAGAGCCGGTCGGGGTCGGCCGCGTCCCGGGTCACTTTGTGCACGCACTGCCCGAACTCGGGGTCCGGGTCCGGCAGGAAGACTGCGGAGACCCCCTTGTTGGACGGCGCCCAGCGTTCGCCGCCGTCCTCGGTGCGGAACACCCCCGCCGTGGAGACGGCGACGGTCACGGCTGCGGCGTCCCTCGGGTCCGGCAGGATGGTGTGCAGGCCCTCGCCGCCCCCGCCCGGCACCCACGCGGACCGGGTGGGGTGCTCCCAGAGCGGGCGGACCAGCTCGAAGGACTCGCCGCGGTCGTCCGAACGGAACAGAGCCGCGGGCTCGGTTCCCGCGTACACCACGCCGGGGGCCTCGGGGCCGGCGGGCTGCAGCTGCCAGACCCGCTCCAGCGAGGCTTCGGTGAACTGCGGGAACTTCACGGCAGGTTGCTTCGGCTCCACCCAGGTCGCGCCCAGGTCGTCGGAGTGGAAGACCGAAGGGCCCCAGTGCGCACTGTCGCCGCCGGCCAGCAGCCTGGGTCTCTCCCCACGGGTGTCGATCGCGACGGAGTAGATCGCCTGGGCGTTGAAATGCGGATTGCCGAACGTCCACGAGCCGTGGTGTCTGCGGCCGATGAAGAGTCCCTTGCGGGTGCCTACGGTGAGCAGTACTTCGGTCATGACAGGACCTCCCGAAACGCCGTTGTGCCGGTTGAGGCCAGTCTGCACCCGGCCACTGACAGCGGCCGGGAGATGCGGGATCGGCCCAGGTCACAGCGGTCGCGGCAGGAGGCGCGAGCCGCCCCGTCAGCGCGCCGGCGGGGCGGTGCTGCTGCGGACCACCAGACTCGTCGCCAGGTCGACCCGGGTGGTGGCCGGCTGCTTGCCCCGCCCCAGGTCGAGGACCAGCCGGGCCGCGGTCTCGGCCATCTCTATGAGCGGCTGGCGCACCGTGGTGAGCGGCGGGCCGATCCAGCGGGTGAGCGGCAGGTCGTCGAAGCCGACCACACTGAGGTCCTCCGGGATCCGCAGTCCCAGCTCGCGCGCGGCCTCGTAGACACCGAGTGCCTGCAGGTCGTCCCCGGCGAAGATGGCCGTGGGCGGTTCCGGCAGGCGCAGCAGCTCCAGGGCCGCCGTATAGCCGCCCTCGTGGTTGAACTCGCCGTCCCGGACGAGCCCGGGGTCCATCGGGACGCCCGAGGTCTCCAGAGCGGCACGGTAGCCGTCGATCCGGGCGCGGCTGCACATCATGCGGGCCGGTCCGCCGATGACGCCGATCCGCCGGTGGCCCAGACCCGTCAGATGGCGGGTGGCGGCAAGGCCGCCCTGCCAGTTGGCCGCCCCGACCGAGGGGATGTCGTCACCGGGGTCCCCCGCGGGATCGACGACGACGAACGGGATGGAGCGGCTGGTCAGCTGAGCACGCTGCGACGCGTCGAGGTCCGAGAGGACCAGGATCACTCCGGCCGGGCGCCGGGCCAGAACGCCGTCCACCCATGTCTGGCCGGGGGTGAGCCGGCCGGCGCTCTCCGAGAGGACCAGGCTCAGTCCTTCCTCCCTGGCGACGTTCTCGACGCCCCGGACGACCTCCATCGCCCACGCGCTGTCCAGCTCGTGGAAGACCAGATCGATCAGCCGGGACTGCTGGGAGGCGCCCCGCCTGCGGCGGTAACCATGCCGCAGCAGCAGCTCCTCCACCCTCGTGCGCGTACTCGGGGCGACATCGGCGCGCCCGTTCAGCACTTTCGAAACTGTCGGAGCTGAAACTCCGGCCGCTCGGGCGATCTCTGCCAGCGTGGCGGTGCTCTCCGACGACTCGTCGACGGACACCTTCTCCTGTTGGGGCTGGACCTTTGCAGGGCTCATGCATGAATCGTAGCTCCATCGAGGCCCTGGATACGCGTCTGGGAAGGGTTCGTAAATCCTCGCTCCTACCCTCTTGACGGGCCCGAAACACGACCGTACGGTTCCGGCAACATTCGAAAGGCACGCCGAAACATTCGACAGAGGGTGCGGTCATGCGGTCGGGGATATTCACTCAGGGCACATGTTCGACAAGATGGGCCGCGGCGGGCGCGGCGATGGTCATGGCCGGTGTGCTGGCCGGATGCGGCTCCGGGGGCGGCGGGAGTGACGGCGGAACGCTCACCGCCTACGTCTACGGCGACGACGAGGCCAAGATCCAGCAGGCGGCGGTCGACTCGTTCAACAAGACCTCCGAGGTCAAGGTGAAGCTGGTTCCGGTTCCCGGCGCCGACTACGTGAACAAGCTGCGCAGCGCCATGGGCTCGCCCAACGCCCCTGACATCTTCTACAACTGGGGTGCCGGCTCCATCAAGCCGTACGTCGACTCCAAGGGTCTGGTCGATCTGACGTCGACGATCAAGAACGACGCCGCGCTCAAGGACGGCTTCATTCCCTCGATCGTGACGGCCGGAAGTCTCGACGGGAAGATCTACGGCGTGCCCATGCGCGGCATGCAGCCCGTGATGCTCTTCTACAACAAGACCCTCTTCGCCGAGCACCACATCGAGCCTCCGAAGAGCTGGGAAGACCTCCAGCAGGCGATCAAGACCTTCAAGGCCGCAGGCATCACGCCCTTCGCACTCGGTGGCGCCGAGAAGTGGCCCGAACTGATGTGGATGGAATACCTGCTGGACCGGATCGGAGGCCCGGAGGTCTTCAAGAGGATCCAGGACGGAGACACCGACGGCTGGGGCGACCCCGCGGTGCTCAAGACGGCCCGGACCGTCAAGGAGCTGGTCGACCAGGGTGCCTTCGGCAAGAACTTCAACTCGGTCGACTACGGCAACGGCGGGGCCCCGACCCTCCTCAACAAGGGCAAGGCCGCGATGCACCTCATGGGCTCGTGGGAGTACTCGACCCAGCTGGGCAAGGCCCCCGAATTCGCCAAGAAGGACCTCGGCTGGACCACGTTCCCGGCGGTGGCCGGCGGGGTCGGTGACCCGGCGAACATCGTGGGCAACCCCACCAACTACTGGTCCGTCAACGCCCGCACCGAGCACAAGGACGCCGCCATCGAGTTCCTGAAGACGATGGCGTCGGAGACCTACGCGCAGTCCCTCGTCGACAACGGTGCTGTTCCCACCACGTCCAACGCGGCCTCCATGCTGAAGGGCTCCCCGAACCCCCAGTTCGCCACCGACCAGTACGAAATGGTGCAGAAGGCCCCGAGCTTCACCCTCTCGTGGGACCAGGCACTGGAATCCCGGTACGCCACGCCACTGCTCACGGAGATCACCAAGCTGTTCGCGGGCAAGACGACCCCCGAGCAGTTCGTCGAAGCGATGAAGGCTGCAAAGTAACGATGTCCCACCACATTCCGGTCGCGAAGAGGCACGGAGACAGGAAGGCGGCCGACGGCAGCGTCGGCCGCCCCCCGGTCGCCTGGGCCGTCCCCGGCATCCTCTTCTTCGCCGTCTTCGCGATCGTCCCCCTGGCGATCGCCGTCTATCTCTCCTTCTGCGAATGGGACGGGCTCAACTCCCCGACCCTGACCGGCCTGGACAACTGGACCAGGCTGTTCAAGGACTCCGAATTCGGCCAGGCCGCCTGGCTGAGCCTCCTGCTCACCACCATCAGCTGGTTGTTCCAGACTCCGGTGGCCCTGCTGCTCGGTGTCTGGGCGGCGGGCCGTCAGCGCAGCCGGGCCTTCCTGTCCGCGATCTTCTTCGTCCCGCTGCTGCTCTCCACCACGGCGATCGCCACGCTCTTCCACGCGTTGCTGGATCCCAACTTCGGGGTGATCCAGACGATCGGGCCCTGGCTCGGCATCGATCCCAACGTCATGGGGTCGTCCACCGGCGCGCTGCTGGTGGTCGCGTTCGTCGGCGGCTGGCAGTTCATGCCCTTCCACACGCTGATCTACCAGGGCGGTGCCCGGCAGATCCCGGAGGTCCTCTACCAGGCCGCCTCCATCGACGGAGCCGGCATGGTGCGGCAGTTCTTCCACATCACCCTGCCGCAGCTGCGGCACACGATGACGACCTCGTCCGTCCTGATGATCGTCGGCTCACTGACGTACTTCGACACCGTGCTCATCATGACCAAGGGCGGTCCCGGCACGGACACGACGATCCTGCCCTACCTGATGTACCGGACCGGCTTCCAGACGTACGACCTCGGCTACGCGGCGGCCATCGCCACCGCGCTCGTCGTCGTGGCCACCAGTATCTCGCTGATCATGGTCCGTCTCAGTGGCTTCGGGTCCATGCGGTCCACCCGGGAAGGTATGTGACGACATGTCGATCGACACCCGCCCCGCTGCCCCGCAGCACAGCGTGAAGTCCCCTGTGCCGAGTCGCGGCCGCCCGGCCGGACGGCGCAGGCGTCTGGGCAACCCGGTGGCCGGCATCGGCTCGATGATCTGGCTCGTCATCGTCCTGGTGCCGCTGTACACGCTGGTCTCAGCGTCGCTGATGCACCAGGACGAGGCGCTGAACGGCGACCCCCTGGCGATCCCCACGGATCCGACGCTCGACAACTACAACTTCGTGCTGGACAGCGGGTTCCTCACGCTGATCGCCAACACGGCGGTCGTCGCGGTGGCCACGGTCGCCATCGTGCTGGTGCTGTCCGTGCCGGTGGCGTACGTGGTGGTGCGCACCCGCAGCCGCCTCTCGTCACTCGCCTTCCGGACCTTCCTGCTGGGCGTCGCCATCCCGGCACAGGCGGTGATCGTGCCCCTCTATCTGATGATCGGGAAGATGGGCCTGTACGACACCCTGTGGGCGATCATCCTGCCCACCGCGGCCTTCGCGATGCCCGTCGCGGTCCTCGTGCTCAGCGGCGCGATGCGTGATGTCTCCGAGGAGATGTACGAGGCGATGGCCCTCGACGGAGCCTCGCCCATGCGCATGCTGTGGCAGCTGGCGGTGCCGTTGTCCAGGGCGGGGATCAGCACCGTCGCGATCTTCTCCGCCCTGCAGGCGTGGAACGGCTTCCTGTTCCCGCTGATCCTGACCCAGTCGGAGGAGCAGCGCGTGCTGACGCTGGGGCTGTTCAACTTCATGAGCCAGTTCGGAGTGAACATCCCCGCGGTACTGGCAGCGATCGTCCTCTCCGTCATACCCATCTTCGCCGTGTACCTCGTGGCGCGGCGGGCGCTGATCAACGGACTGATGGGGGTGGGCGGCAAGTAGCACACCGACGCCGCCCCGGACCACCGCACTCATGAGAGGAACCTCTGCCGCCATGGCAATCCACCCCGTCCCGCAGGCCCGTCACGCCGATTCGCCTCCCGTCGCCGACGGCCCGTGGCGCGACCCCTCGCTCAGCCCCGAGGCGAGGGTGGCGGACCTGGCCTCCCGGATGACGCTCGAGGAGAAGACCGCCCAGCTGTACGGAATCTGGGTGGGCGCCGACGCGGAGGGCGACGGAGTCGCACCGCACCAGAACGACATGGTCGACCCGGTCGACTTCGAGGACATCACCACGCGCGGACTCGGCCAGCTCACCAGGCCGTTCGGCACCGCGCCCGTGGACCCGGGCGTCGGCGCAGTCTCGCTGGCCAGGGCCCAGGCCAGGATCGCAGAGGCGGGCCGGTTCGGTATCCCCGCGATCGCCCACGAGGAGTGCCTGGCCGGCTTCACCGCCTGGGGCGCCACCGCCTATCCGGTGCCGCTGGCCTGGGGTGCGGCCTGGGACCCGGAGCTGGTCGCCGAGATGGCGCACCGGATCGGCAGCGACATGCGGTCGGTCGGTGTCCACCAGGGCCTCGCTCCCGTCCTGGACGTCACGCGGGATCTGCGCTGGGGCCGCGTGGAGGAGACCATCGGAGAGGATCCGTATCTGGTCGCGACCATCGGCCTGGCGTATGTCAGGGGCCTGGAGTCCGCCGGGATCGTCTCCACGCTCAAGCACTTCGCGGGCTACTCGGCGTCGGCGGGCGCCCGCAACCTCTCCCCGGTCAGGGCAGGCGCCCGGGAGATGGCCGATGTGATCCTGCCGCCTTTCGAGCTGGTGATCCGCGACAGCGGTGCCCGCGCGGTGATGCTGTCGTACGCGGAGATAGACGGCCTGCCCGTGGCCGCCGACGCGTCGCTCCTCACCGGACTCCTGCGCGACACCTGGGGGTTCACCGGCACGGTCGTCGCCGACTACTTCGGCATCGGCTTCCTGGAGACCCTGCACAAGGTGGCCGCGGACCGCGGTGACGCCGCCCGGGTGGCCCTCACCGCGGGCGTCGACATGGAGCTGCCCACCGTACGCAGCTACGGCGACGCGCTGGTCGCCGCCGTACGCGACGGACTCGTGGCCGAGGAGCTGGTGGACCGCGCCCTGCACAGGATCCTGCTGCAGAAGTGCCGGCTCGGCCTGCTGGACCCGGACCGGAAGGCCCTCCCCGCCGTGCTCGACGGGGTGGATCCCGAGCAGGCGCGCGGCACCGTGGACCTCGACCCGCCGAGGAACCGCGCGCTGGCCCGGCTGCTCGCCGAGCGGTCCTGTGTCCTGCTGGCCAACCCCGGGGACGCGCTGCCGCTGAGCGGCACCGGACGGATCGCGGTCGTGGGCCCCCGCGCCGACGACCCGCTGGCCATGCTCGGCTGCTACTCCTTCCCCAGCCACGTCGGGGTCCAGCACCCCGAGGCAGCCGTGGGCATCGACATACCGACGGTGCTGGAGGCGCTCCGGGAGGAGTTCCCCGGCGCGGGCATCGACTACGCAGAGGGCTGTGACGTGGACGGCACGGACGCCTCCGGCGTGGAGGCGGCCGCCGCACTGGCGGCCGGCGCCGACGTCTGTGTGGCCGTTCTCGGAGACAGAGCCGGGCTGTTCGGCCGCGGTACCTCCGGTGAGGGCTGCGACGTGGCCGACCTCGCCCTGCCCGGCCTCCAGGGTGAGCTGCTGGACGCGCTGCTCGCCACCGGCACCCCCGTCGTCCTGGTGCTGCTGACGGGACGTACGTACGCGCTCGGCGGGCGGGCGGACCGGCTGGCCGGCTGTGTGCAGGCCTTCTTCCCCGGCGAGGAAGGCGGCCCCGCACTCGCGGGAGTGCTCTCGGGGCGGGTCAACCCGTCCGGGCGTCTGCCGGTGGGTGTGCCCAACGGAACCGGCGGCCAGCCGTGGACCTATCTGCAGCCGCCGCTCGGCCGGGCCAACGGGGTCAGCAATCTCGACCCGACGCCGCTCTACCACTTCGGTCACGGGCTCTCGTACACCTCGTTCGCCTGGGAGGCCGGTGCCGACGTGCCGGCCGAGCTTGCCACCGACGGCGAGACCGACCTCGCGGTCACCGTCCGCAACACCGGAGACCGCGACGGGGCCGAAGTGGTCCAGCTCTACGTCCACGACCCGGTCGCCCAGACGACACGCCCCGAAGCGCGGCTGATCGGATACGCCCGGGTCCCGCTCGCCGCGGGGGAGTCCCAGAGGGTCAGCTTCCGGTTCCACCCGGACCTGGTCTCCTTCACCGGGACCGACGGGCGCCGGATCGTGGAGCCCGGCGACCTGGAGCTGCGCTTCGCCACGTCCAGCGACGTGGCCGACGTCAAGCACACCGTACGGCTGTGCCTCACCGGCCCGGAGCGGACCGTCGATCACCGGCGCCGCATGGTGTGCGACACCTCGGTCGACCCGCTGACCGCGCAGAGGTGACGTGGGGGGGGCCCCGCCCCCCCCCCCCCCCCCCCCCCCCCCCCCGGGGGGGGGGGGGGGGGGGGCGCAAAATTAGGAGGCCCCCCCGCC